>JBFHJA010000252.1:0-6748 GCA_041596165.1 Draconibacterium sp.
AATCCCGCTTTCGTTCTAATCGTTTGTAACGTTGCCATTGATTAACAGTTAATTTTTAACAAATTCTACTTAAAATTTTCGAGCTACGAAGATAACAATTTTAAATATTCTACCTTGAAATTAAATTATTTTTTACCCTTTACGCCTGGGTAATACTAAGTATTTGATTATAACTTAAATAGAATGCGTGTTTTTCGACTAATTAATCGTTATTGATATTGAGTTTAACCAATTCAATCCTTGTGCTTGTCGCTTTAAGTATTTTGAATTCGAAAACCCCAATTTTTATGACAGAATTTATTTTAGGGATACTTTCATGGTGGAAAAGTATAAATCCGGCCAGCGTTTCAAAATCTTCGGTTTCCGGTAAGTCAATTTGGTATTTTTCATTTAACAAATCTATTTCGGAGCGGCCGGAAAATACAAACTCTGTTTCGCTGATTTTCTTTTCAATGATATCTGTTGTGTCATGTTCGTCTTCAATTTCACCAAATATTTCTTCTAGGATATCTTCGCTGGTTACCATACCTGATGTACCTCCAAACTCGTCAACAACAATGGCAATGCTTCGGTGTTCGCGAATAAATGTGCTTAACAACTTGTTGGCCGGCATTGTTTCCGGAACAATTAAAACATTGTTTATAAAAGGTTTAAATGATTCGGGATTTTTGAAAATCACCGATGAATGTACATATCCGACTATATTATCGATGTTTTCGTCGTAAAATATAATTCTTGAATACCCGGTTTCCACAAATTTTTGCTGCAATTCATGCATTGTCGAATTGAGGTCGAGCACTTCTATTTCTGTGCGGGGCACCATAATTTCCCTCAGTTTTACTTTGGAGAAATCAAGTGCATTTTTAAATAATCTGACTTCAGCGTCAACATTTTCCTTTTTTTCGGTTCGGTTAAAATCCATTTTATGAATAAACCAGTTTGTATCCATTCTGTTGAAAATCGGATTTGACCAATCTGCATTAGGTTTAGATAGCGCAAATTGTTTTAAAAAGGCATTTGAAATCCATAAAATAAACCCAGTTAACGGATATAGCAGAAATAAAAAAAATGAACTCGAAACAAAAATAAAATTTAATAATTCATGAGGAATAAACGGAAAAACCGTTTTAGGTATAAGTTTACCAAACAGTAAAATTACGGTTGCTGAAATAATTGTTATTAACACAATTATAATGGCGTTTGACTGAATATGATTTTGGAAAACCGGGAACAGCAATTTGGCAAATGCCATTATGCATAAAGCAAACGTTATATAGTTACCCGTTACAATTGCAGCAACATATTTATCAGGATTTGATCTTATCCATTTTTTCAATTTTGATAGTAATAAATCCTGTCCCTGGTCAATTTCCAGCTGCATCTTCCAAACCGAAAACATTGCTATTTCAGCACCTGTGAAACATGCAGATAAAAATGTAGTTGTTACGATAATAATGACATAATGAAAAGGTTCCATTTTAAAGATTATTTGTTGAATTGCAGTTGGCCTTTTGGCTGTTCCTGCAATTGAGAATTCTCTTCGGGCAAGGGTTTTGTTGTATCGTTCTGCTGACCCTCATTATTTACACTTACATATATTGTACCTTTTGGATTTTTGATTTTCCAATTTTGCAGTTTCTGGTCGGAGGTAAAGCCAATTCCTGTAATAATTTGATCGGTGCGGATGATTTTAACAAACTCGTCAGTATAAATAATCTCCTTTTTTTCTTCCCATATTAAATGTTCAGTCTTTAATGTATCACCCTGAGCATTTGTAGCCACAACGTTATTTTTAGCTTCCCATTTATCCTCCGCCACAAATTGTTTGGCATAGTCGGCAGTAATGCTTGAAATAATACGTTTGTGCTCGTCGAATTTTATAAGTTCCATTCCTTCCGGAAACTCAATGTAATTTCTCCCTTCATCCTGAAACTGAAGTAATTTTGGCGCCTTTAAAGAGTAGCGCACCTGCCCTGAATCGGTTAACAAGGTTTCAAAATTTGTAGCTTCCAACACGGGAAGGTTTTCTGTTGAATAGAATGCTTTTATTTGTTCAATGTTGTTTTCACAGCCATAAAAAAGCATTGCAGCCCCTGAAACAAGGACTGCAACACAATATTTTTTAATAAGTCGAATAATATTAGAATCTAACTGTTGTTGTTTCATTTATCCAACCTCCAACTTTATAAGACTGTCCGTTTTGCAAACCTTCCATAAATGCATCTTCTTTATTAGGAAAATACTTTTTATAATCTGTTGCTTTGTTTGCTGCATCTACCGCACATTCATCAACTCTTCTTGCTTTGTTGTAATAATCAACAGCTACCCAAAAAATTGCTGATTTTTCAAGATTTGTGCCACTAAATGAACGACTTGAAGCAGCATAAATATCGCCTATTAACATGTATGCATTGCATAACTCAGAATCAAGCGAAACTGCCTTACGTGCCATTTCACGTGCTTCCTGGTATTTGCTTTCTTTGATATACAGCAACAATGCGCGCTCGTAATAGTAACTTGCAAGCAGTTTTGTGTCGGTTTCCTGGCTAATAGCCTGATCGTAATATTTTTTTGCGTTTACCAAATCATCCTTTCTAAGGTATTCATGAGCCATGTTGAATGCAGCTTCAGCAGATGGTTCCAACTCGTATAATTTAATTGTAGCTTTCTCTGCAAGTTCGCTTTCGTCACATTTTGCTTTTCTTAACCGGCGTAACATTGACTTGATAAAATCTGCATTTCCAATATTTTCTTCAAACTGCGGAGTAAAAATACTTATTAACGCTTCACAATCGGCAGCGCCTGAAGTACTAAACAAATTCTCGATATACGGTTGAATTTCCAGAGCATTTTTCACTCTGTCTTTATCGGTATCTTTAGCAATAATTTCGTTTAAATATTTGTTGGTTTTTTCGTAATTCACAATTACTGTTTCTTTCGGAAGTGCACTCAACTTAAAAAGCGATCTTGTAGTTTGCATCAACAATAAAAACACCGGAAGTTCTGCTTGTGCTTTTTCTTCATTAACCGATTCATTTAACCATTCGTATCCTTTCTGCATAACCTGTTTGTATTCTTCGCCTTCAATTGGTTTTGCCCTTTTTTCGTCTAATTTGTATTCCAACCAAGAAGTACCTTTTCTTCCCAACACAAATCCTTTTCCACCAAAATATTTCAATCTTTGGTCATACAATTTCATGTAATCATCAAGATATTTATCCCTTTCAGCATCTGTTTTGGCTTTTTCAATCAGGTCTTCAAAAATTTTAGCACCATGGATATAAATATTGGAAGTTGATTTTGGGTAATTATTATATAGTTTCTTCCAGTGCGGAAGCGCAGACTGATAATCACCTTGTTTGTAGAATTCAGAATAAAGTGAGAGTTGATTCATAAATTCTTTATCTTGCTCAGTCAGCAATTCCTCTGCTGATTTTAATGAAATCTCTCCACTAACAACTTCTTCCGCCCCACCAGCTTTTGGCAATTCACCGGTAAAAGCAAAGTCGATTTCGGCAGGTGAATTTTCATCCAAATCTAATTTTTTAGATTCTCCGGTAGCCATTAGAGTAAATTTAATGTACTTTGATTTTGAGTCAACTGCTACTTCATATTTTCCATCGAAACTTGTCATCATTGTACTTCCCTTGTGGGCATCTACAGTAACTCCGGCGGCAGGTTCTCCATCCATATAAACAGTACCTTTAATTGATTTTTGCGCCATCGCACTGTTAATGGCCAACATAACAATTAAGGCGAATAAAAATGATATACGTGATAATGCTTTCATAATAGTATTTTTTAGTTTTTATTTTAATCAAATCTTCTTTTTATAAACCACAAATCGTATAAATTAACCATCAGGTTTAATCTAAAATAATTTTCAAGCACCAAATTGTCATCTGTAGTTCCTTTCTTACCAAATTCAGCAGCAACATTAATTGTTGATCTTGAACGGTAAACAGGTAATCCTACACCAAATGTTATGCCAAAGTCGTTAATTTGCTGGTCGTTAAAGGTTAAGTAAGTTTGTTCGTATTTCAATCCGGCACGATAGGCTATTCTGCTGACAAAACTTGTAATCGAGAACTTATCAGGAATCCATTCCGCTCCTAGCGCAAATTTATTCAAATCTGTTAAAAAATTACTGTTTGACCCAAGATATTTAGCATCGCCCCATGACTGATGGTAATAATCTGCATTTATTTCAAGCTTGTTTTCTTTAACATACGAAATACCTATTCCATAAGTTAATGGGAACTCAATTATTCCCTTCTTTTCTATTACATTATCAGGAAACAAAGTATCCTGATCAATCACCTGACCTGAACTTAGGTACTTCTGTGTGATATCGGAATATTTTACATTATACTTTGGGTTATTTTCGAAAATCAAACCCAGGATTACTTTATTTTTGTTTTCCAGCGGGATTGTTTTCTGTATCCCAAAATCAAAGCTAAAGTCGTTAACTCTCAAATTTTTTGACTGCTGCAAATTATAAAAACCCGTCGTACTTAAAAATACAACTTCTGAATTTCTGTTTAACATTCCAAAATAATAATTCAGATTCGCTCCTACCGAGAAATTCTTAAAAGGCATAAGAGCTATCCCAAAATATGCATTTGAAATTGTACCTGCACCATAATAAGTTGTCATTACAGAACCTGTATTTTCAATTTCCTGATCCACGACAACATCATAACCAACATCGGCAAAAGGAACCAAACCCAGGCTCGCACCCATCCGGTTGTTGATTTGAAAGTTCATAGCAAAATACTGGAAGTTAATATCTGAACTGGTTGATGTACCGGCATCGTTTTTAAAATTTGAGGCTTTCCCATCAACAGCAAATTCAAACATAAAACCAAGCGAATCAATGGCATCATAAGATGCAGGGTTGGCAATATTGATTTGCTGATTGTTCCTGCTTGCAATTGATGCGCCCCCCATAGCTGTTGAACGACCAAAACTATATGAATTAAGCTCACCTAACCCATATCGGGAGTATGGTGAAGAAGTGTTGTTATTGAACTGGGCAAACAATAATGCCGGAAACATTACCAATGCGACCAAAAATCCTGCTTTATTGTATCTCCCCATTATATTCTAATATGCGGTTTAAACCCATTGCGATTAAATTAAAGTTCACAAAGAAAGAGTTTTTTAATTTCTTATCAAAAAAAACAGCATCTCCACCGGTAATAATAACTTTTAAATTTGGATAAAACTCATTAAAAGTATCAATTGCTTTATCTATCTCAAAAACAACCCCGTGTTGAACCCCTGCTCTTATAGCTTCTTCTGTGCTTGTGCCAAAAAGTTTGTCGTACTTTTGATGGGCGATTAGCGGTAATTTTCCTGTAAACTGATGAAGTGCTTTGTATCGCATTTCGATACCAGGGGAAATATTCCCGCCAAGATATTGACCTTTGTCATTCAAAATATCATACGTGATTGCTGTTCCTGCATCAATTATCAACAAATTAGTGTTGGGGTACAAATCAAAACCTCCAACAACTGCAGCAATTCTATCTTTCCCTAAAGTTTCGGGTGTTTTATAACGATTTTCGATTGGGAGAAGAGTTTTTGAATCCAATTCAATAAAACGCTCAAATTTGTTTTGAAGTGTTGATTTTAATTCCGGTGAATAATCTTTTACTGCTGACAGAATAACATTATGCAAATCAGGATAATCGTTTTGCAAAACATCAATGTGCGTGGGCAGAAACTCATCAACCGGAACAGTTATCAATACTTCGCCACGGTTAAAAACCGAAAATTTTGTACGCGTATTACCGATATCGATTACAAGATTCATAATTAATCAACAATTCGTTGGCTGATATCAAGTGCTTTTACAGAATGAGTTAAAGCTCCGATTGATATATAATCAACACCTGTTGAAGCTACTTTTCTGATTCGTTTCAAAGTCATATTCCCGGAGGCCTCAATCTTCGCCCGACTGTTGATCAATGCAACTGCTTCAATCATCATTGCTGAGCTCATATTATCGAGCATTATTATATCCACTTTTGCATCAATTGCCTCCTGAACCTGTTCCATATTGGAAGTCTCAACTTCAATTTTTATGCTTTTCGGAATTTTTTTCCGGATTGCTGCAACTGCAGCTTTGATGCCCCCAGCTACCTGAATGTGGTTATCTTTTATCATAACCATGTCGTACAAACCAAACCTATGGTTTGATGCGCCTCCCATGCGGACAGCATATTTATCGAGGTAACGGTAGCCCGGTAAAGTTTTTCGCGTATCCAAAATTTCAACATCCAGACCTTCGATTTCCTGCATACAAAGATTTGCATAAGTAGCAATCCCTGATAAACGTTGCAAAAAGTTGAGCGCTTTTCTTTCACCAGTTAACAACGCGCGGTAGTTGCCTTTAAACTCAACAATTACATCGCCGGGAACAACTTTGCTGCCATCTGACTTTATTTCCTTCCAAACTACATTAGGGTCGAATCTCCTGAAAACCATTTCGGCAACCGGTAACCCAGCAATTACACCTTCTTCTTTGGCAACCAAAACGGCTGTTTTATTCTCGTCTGGCGGAACCAGATTATTTGTTGTAATATCGCCATCACCAATATCTTCGGTATAGGCCAAATCAAACAATACTTCAGCTGACTTTAATATTTTGCTATCCATACTTCTATATTCTAACAGGTTCGAAATCGATTTTTTTATTTTTTTGCTGAATGGAATGTAATTTGAACTCGGGTTTTTCCTTTTG
>JBFHJA010000253.1:0-6724 GCA_041596165.1 Draconibacterium sp.
CCGAAACAAGGTTGAAAGGAGAGGAAAACAGCGTTACCGAACTGTGTTATACACCCGGCAATCCACGTAATTTTCAGTTGAGTGTTAGTTATAAGTTCTAAACAGACTTTTTTGTCATAATAGCAAATTAGAAATATTAAGCCAACAGTTTCATGCATTGTTTACCGTTACTGATATGATTTTTTAAACACGGATATAAAAATTAAAAAATTCCATCCCTATCTGCATTTCAGATAAAGATGGAATCTTTATTTTAAACCCGCCCAACTTCTTCATTCAGGTTTGAACTTTAAACCTGCCCGAATGTATTCGTTCAGATGGTCTTTGAACCTTCAACTTTGAACTTTCTACTCTACAGCGAATTCTCCTTGATAAAATCTATAATTTCCTGTTGATATCCAAAAGCCATTCCAACTACTGTGTCGGCAGCGCCATAATACACGGCTACTTTTTCGCCATCGCTTAACGCAGCGCACGGGAAAATTACATTTGGCACGTCGCCGGCCAATTCGTATGGTACTGCTGGTGCAAGCAGGTAGGGTTTTGTGCGGTACAATACTTTCGAAGGATCTTCCAAATCAAGCAAAGCCGCGCCCATTGAATAGCGGAAACCGTTGCAGGTATTAATCACGCCGTGGTAAAATTCGAGCCAGCCATCTTTAGTTTTAATTGGCACCGAACCTGCTCCGATTTTTGTACACTGCCATGCGCTGTTTTCAAAAGGTGTAACTTTCATTACACTGCGGTGCTCTCCCCAGTATTTCATGTCGGGGCTGTAACTAATATAAATATCGCCAAAAGGAGTGTGGCCGTTATCACTGGGGCGGCTTAGCATGGCATATTTACCGTTTATTTTTTCGGGGAACAAAACGCCGTTTCTGTTAAATGGTAAAAAAGCATTTTCGCACTGGTGAAAGGTTTTAAAATCGAAAGTATAGGCAATGCCGATTGTCGGACCATGATATCCGTTACACCAGGTTACCCAGTAACGGTCTTCGATAAAAGTAACGCGTGGGTCGTATTTGTAGTCCGATTCAATCATTTCTGTATTTCCTGCAACCATTTCAATAGGGTCGTGATTGATGTCCCAGTTAATGCCATCCTTGCTAAAACCTGCGAAAATATTCATTTGCACAGCTTTGTTATCGCAACGAAATACACCGGCGAAGCCATCTTCAAAAGGTACAACAGCACTGTTGAAAATACTGTTTGACGATGGGATGTGATAGCGGCCAATTACCGGATTGTGCGAATAACGCCACAAAACATCGGTTGAACCCTGGGGGCGGTTTTCGAATGGAATTTTTGTTTTTGTTGTCATTGTTTTAATTTTTATCTGTTTTTGCATTATCAATTTCTAATTGTTCTTTATTATCTGGGTGTCCAAAAGGTACAAAATATGCCGCAAAAAATGCAGGAATTGTTGCCACAAGTACCCAAATAAAAAATATTTTGTACCCAAGCATATCACTAAAATATCCACTGAGCATGGAGGGAATCATAAAACCGAGGTTCATTATTCCGGTGGCAAATGCGTAGTGTGCCATTTTGTATTTTCCAGGGGCAACCTGTTGCATCATAAACAACATAAGTCCTACAAATCCAAAGCCGTAACCAAAATATTCAAGTGTTACGGCAGTTCCAATAACATAAACACTATCGGGTTGATTTACGGCAAGATAAGCATATACTGCAAATGGAATATTGAATGACGCAACAAGGTACATCAACGCTTTTTTCAAACCTTTTTGTGCAATAAAATAACCACCCAAAATTGATCCTGCAACAAAAGCGAAGGTTCCGAAAGTGCCATAAATTACACCGATTTGTGTTGTTGATAATCCCAAACCGCCCTCTGCAACAGCGGCTTTAAAAAACAGGGGCGCTATTTTAATCGCAAAACCTTCGGCAAATCGGTAAAGTATAATAAACACAATGTACCAGTAAATATATTTTTTCTGGAAGAAGGTTTTCAAAACGTCCCAAAGTGTTGCAAATCCTTCGTTTAAGGAAGTAACCTGGGTAGCAGATCCACCTTTTGGCAACATACGGGAATGGTATAAACCTACGGAGATCATTACAGCGCCAATACCCATCATAACTGCAATCCAGGCATTTACAACGCCCATTTTTTCTTCGAGAATTCCGGCCAGGGTAACAAATCCGCCATAAGCTACCAATTTACCAATGTTGTAGGATGCTCCCTGCCAACCAATATATTCAGCCTGCAGTTTTGGCGTAAGTACGTTTAAATAAACACCGTCTGTTGCAATATCGTTGGTAGCACCGCTAAAAGCAATAATTCCCAACAAAGCAATCGAATAGGTAAAAAAGTTGGGAAATGGTAACGAAAGGGCTACAAGCGCAAAAGTAATTCCAGTAACAAATTGAGTGGTAACAACAAAAAACTTTTTCGACTTAAACATCTCCAAAACTGGACTCCACAAAGGTTTCAATGTCCACGGAATCATAATTAGAGAAGTCCAGAAAGCAATTTGCGTGTCGGAAACCCCCATGTTTTTGTACATAATAGCTGTTGACTGTGCTAAAACCACAAAGGGTAAACCCATGGCAAAATAAGCAGTTGGAACCCACAGTGCAGGTTTTATCTGTTTTGTTTGTTGTTTTTCCATTTAACTTTTTTTATTCCCCAATCGGGTATTTTATTTTACTTTTAAAACAAGGCTCCAAAAGTACACTCTAAATTATATTATTCAGAAAAGTCAGCGTAATTTTAAATTTATTTAATAAGTATTTTGCCGAACTATTGCAGAAACTCTATTTTTGTCAGCTTAATACTTTCAACATGAAATATCTTTTTTTACTCTCTGTATTATTTATTACTAGTTCATTTTTGTTTTTTGGTTGTAATTCAAAATCAAAACAAAAAACTGATAATCAATCTGTTGTCGCTGATAAGGAGTATATGGTTGTAGCCTATGTTGCTGGATACCGCGAATTCGATTTTTCAACTATCGATGTTTCGGGAATAACGCACATTAATTATGCTTTTGCAAATATCCGTGATGGAGAAGTAGTTTTTGATACTGTAAAAATTGATGGGGTAGTGCCAAATGCCGGTGATGTTCATGAATTAAACAGTCTGAAAGTGAATAAACCCGATTTAAAAGTTCTTGTTTCAGTGGGGGGCTGGACCTGGTCGGGTGGTTTTTCAGATGCTGCTTTAACTGAGGAATCACGAGCTAAATTTGCTTCAAGTTGTGCCGCTTTTGTTAAGGAATTTAATCTCGATGGAATAGATCTCGACTGGGAATATCCTAATCAGTCGGGTGCCGGAAATATTCACCGACCTGAAGATATTCACAATTTTACATTGATGTTAAAAGCAGTTCGAGAAGAACTGGATTTAATGGCTCAAAAGGAAGGGAAAGGAAATTATTACCTGCTAACCATTGCTTCGGGTGCCGATGAAGATTATGTGAAAAACACCGAACTTGGCGAATTGCACAAATTCATTGATTTTCTGAATATTATGACCTACGATTTTTACAATGGCTGGCATAATGTTAACGGACATCATAGTAATTATCTTTCTTCGGCGCAGCCCGAAATGGATAAAAACAGCGTTGTTAATGCCGTTGAAATGCATGTAAACGCAGGTTTCCCGGTTGAAAAAATAAATCTTGGAATCCCATTTTATGGTCGAATCTGGAAAGGAGTAAAAACCGATTCAGACAAGATTTTGTTTAACACTGCCGAAACCGTTGGGATGGGAATTGATTACATCGATTTTTATCAAAATATAAATGCAAACGGTTACACACGTTTTTGGGATGATACTGCCAAAGCACCTTATTTGTGGAATACCGAAGAGAAAACCTTTATTTCCTACGAAGACGAACAGTCCATTCAACTTAAAATTGAATATCTAAAAAACAGGGGATTGGCTGGTGTCATGTTTTGGGAGTACAGTGCCGACCACGACAAAAAACTGCTGAATGCGGTTGTAGAGAATTTGCGATAGTATTCATTTTAAAGGTTATCTTCGCATAGCAACTCATATTATTGTAAATTTGATATAAAAGCTATGTTTTTACTCCTCTTCTATTTATTTCTTGCCTTAATTATATCGTTTATGTGTTCGATTATGGAAGCGGTGTTGCTATCTACACCTCAATCGTTTCTAATTGTCAAACATGAAAAGGGTAATTTGTGGGCAAAAACTTTCCTTGAATTAAAATCTAATATAGACAAACCTTTGTCAGCCATTTTATCGCTGAATACAGTGGCGCATACAGTTGGAGCAGCAGGAGTTGGTGCGCAGGCGATAAAAGTGTTTGGCGAGGCGTCATTTGGTATTGTATCTGCTGTTTTGACGATTCTTATTTTGGTTATCACAGAAATCATCCCCAAAACAATTGGCGCCAACTATTGGAGAAAACTGGCGAAAATTTCATCTGCTGTAATAAAGGGAATGATATTTATAACTTATCCATTGGTTGTGTTGTCTGCATTCATCACAAAAGCAATTTCAAAACATAAAATTGAACAAACTACAAGCAGGGAAGAAATTGCAGCATTGGCAAATATTGGCGCCGACGAGGGAGTTTTTACAAAAAAAGAACACAAAATAATCCAGAATTTGCTCAGACTGAAAAATATGAAAGTATCGCAAATTATGACCCCGCGTGTTGTTGTAGCGATTGCCGATGAAAATCTCTACCTGAAAGACTTTCTGAAAAACAAAGATTATTTAAGATTCTCGCGTATTCCGTTGTATTCGGAAAACGAGGAAAATATTACCGGTTATGTATTCAGACAAAGGGTTTTTGAAAAACTTGCGGAGGATCAGCACGAATTAAAACTGAAAGATATTAAACGCGAAATAGTAATAGTCCCCGATTCAATTGTGCTATTTAATTTGTGGGAAAAACTTTTGGAAGAAAAAGAACATATCGCCGTAATTGTTGATGAATATGGCGGTTTGGATGGAATAGTAACAATGGAAGATATTATCGAAACTTTGCTGGGACTCGAAATAATCGATGAAAAAGACACGGTTACCGACATGCAAAAATATGCACGCGACAGGTGGAAAGAACGGCAGACAAAATACAATATGCTGGAGAAATTGAATAAACCGGACGAGGGAAAAACAGGAAATATATAATTGGCAGAAGCAGGTAAAAAGTATGGTTCACATTCCAAATTCAAAACACATATAATTGTTTTATGGTTGAATAACAGGTATAAAAATTAATGGCCGAAAAATATGAATCATGAATGAAATTATTCATTTCGCATTTGCTGTTCTCTTCTGTTTAAAAATACAAGTTATTTATGGTTTGCTTAAAAACTAATATGCAGTTATTAATCCATTTGTTACGATTGATATTTGCAGTTTAAATTCATGATGAGTTTTTCAGCACACCCTTTTCCTTGTTTCAAAACTCCTTTATCAACCCAACTGTAAAACCCATTGCATCATCATCCTTGGTAATTAGTGGTTTGTTCAATACTACCTCAAGTGTTGTATTAAAAGGGAGATAGGTCGTTGAAAGAGAGAGGACTTCTCCAAGGATAAAAACGTCTCGTGCAGGTTCTAAAACAGATACTGCAAGTGTTGAAAGATTTCCGTTTAACACCCACTTTTCATAATGTCGGGCGTAGTTGTATTTTCCACTTATATATCCGCCGTCCTGGTATTTATCACCGCGTTGAAATGACAACCAACCGGAAATTTCGGCGGTAATTGTGTGAACTGATTTTGAAGGGTTTTTAATAAAATTCCAATCCCAGGTTATAATGGGTTGAATCCATGAAAGATAATTGTTTGTTTCGCCAAATTGATAACTCATTAAAATATTGCGCGAATGTTTGGCAAATGTTCTTGCCGGAGTTTTCATAAAAACCAAACTGTCCGTTTTTAACGATTCATGCGTTTTATTTACACCGCCAATCAAATAAATAGGAGAGAGGTGTTCCAGGTCATGGGCATAATAAAAATATAAACTCCAATCGCCGCCAACAGAAAAAGTGGTGCTAAATTCACCTGTTGGTACTTTTTCTGTAAAAAGGTTTGTAGGGTCGAGCCACTGCGATTTTAACGAAACGCTGGTTTGACCATAAATATTGATCGTCAAACAAAACAATAAAATGCTGAAAATAATTGGTTTGTAATAGGTTTTTGGTTCCATGTTTAAGTTTTTGAAATAGGTGCTACTAAATTAACACGATTAATTTGAATGCCAACAAACATTTATAACCAAACGACTAAATGGCGCAACAGTAATCTAATGTTGTTTGGTTGGAAATTATTTTTAGAATTAGGCGTTTAGACGATACTATAAAATTTTTGAACACGGCGGGTTTAAATGTTTATAGAAAGAAAATCAACAAGCTAAAATGCGACCCTGGCCTGGGTCGAACGGCTACATGCAGAATCTTATCTGTAAACATGCGATGCCGCTGGTATCAAAGACTTGTGGTTAAGTACTTTGTCGTTATTTACAAAGTGCCTAATTCAATTATTTTATATAAATATGGTTTACGTTGTCAGGATCTGCGAACGCTGACAAGTCCTTTCTGTTTATAACCTTTCAACGTCTTTAGACTTGACAGTGTTAAATAATCTACATTGAATAGTTTTCTGTTAAACTTCAGCAAGTTGTTGTTCTTTTCTTTTTACAACTGAAACCCGGACATAGAAATAAGCTACGGTCAGTAAACAATAAATTCCTGCCTGAAGGTACAATTGCAGCAG
>JBFHJA010000254.1:0-6703 GCA_041596165.1 Draconibacterium sp.
ATAAAAGGGAGTACATAAATCCCAATCAACTTTGAAACTGGGTTAAACTCTTGCTTAATAAATTCAAAGGAATCCGTAAAAATATCGCTGATTTCCCTTTTATTTCTGAATTGAATCTCTTTTTCGATCATTGAAATGTTTCGTAATATTGTGTTTTAGAAGGTTCTCTTTTCAATCTGGTAATTATTTCGTTCGCTGGCACTGCGCGAAATTAGTTCACCCATAAATCCACCCATAAAAAATTGCGCGCCAATAATCATTGATGTTAAAGCAATATAGAAATAGGGGCTGTTTGTAATCAGGTGGCCTACAATTCCATGTTTTATTTCCCAAATTTTTTGTGCGGCAAGCCAAATTGAAGCAAAAATCCCAACAAGTACCATTAAAATTCCGAGAATCCCAAAAAAGTGCATTGGCCGTTTTACAAACCTCGAAATAAAAGTAACAGAAAGCAAATCAAGTGGCCCGCGAATAAAACGTTCCATACCGAATTTTGTAACTCCATATTTTCGTTCACTGTGAATAACAACTTTTTCACCAATATTCTTGAATCCTGCCCACTTTGCCAAGACCGGAATATAGCGGTGCATTTCCCCATAAACTTCAATGCTTTTTATCACATTTCTACGATAAGCTTTTAGGCCGCAATTCATGTCGTGAAGTTTAATTCCAGTTATTCGGCGCACCGTGAAATTATAAATTTTGCTGGGTATGTTTTTGGTGAAAACCGGGTCGTAGCGCTTCTTTTTCCATCCTGAAACGAGGTCGTAACCATCGTCTTTTATCATTTTAAAAAGACCGGGTATTTCATCCGGACTGTCTTGTAAATCAGCATCCATCGTAATTACAACGTCTCCGTCTGCAACATCGAATCCACAAAACAGCGCAGCAGATTTTCCATAATTTCTCCTGAATTTTATTCCTTTCACCGATGGGTTTTTCTCTTGAAGCTCTTCAACCACTTGCCACGAATTATCTTTACTACCATCATCGATCATAATAATTTCATAGGAGAAGTTATTCTCGATCATTACTCTATCAATCCATGCGGCCAATTCAGGAAGCGATTCTTCCTCGTTAAATAGTGGAATTACTACGGAAATATCCATAAAAGATTTTAAATATTTACTCAATACTGCCTTCTTCCTTTTTCTTAACTATTGCAGCAACTATCAAGGATATTATTGCACCACCAATTAATCCGTTTAATGCAGTCTGCCGAAGTGTTTTTGCCATAGTTGGAATTTCTTTGAATTTTTCAATTGCTTTATCCATTTGAGCATCTGGAACTCCTTTTCCTTCCATGAAATCCAAGGTCTTTTGCTGCATTACGGCCATTATGTGTTCCATATAGTCAGGATCAATAAATGCATTAAATATGTACGTATAAATAAGACTAATAATTGTGGATATGAGGATTACAAGCATTGCAAATTTGAAAATATCTCCAAAACTGGCATAACCTCCTAAATCTTTAATCCTATATGACTTTGCAAAAATAAATAGCACAATAAAAGTGATTAAAAATGATCCAAGGCCGATAAAAATACCTCCAAATAATCCCATTGATTCCAAAAGTCCACCTGCCCAAATAACAACCGAAATAGCAATAGATATTAATGCTAAGTAAAAACCATAAGTTAACGAGGTTTTCCAAATTGATGCTGATTTTTCTTCCATGGTATAATGTTTTAACAGTTAAGGTTCACAAATATAAATCTATTTTTTTGTGTATTGTCCCATTTCTTGTTGAAGTTGACAAATAAGTGGAGATTCGGCTTGCTGGTTTCTGGTTCCTGATTGCAGTCTGTCCATGCGAACATGCAATATCCGATATTCCGAATCAGGCGTTCAGCATCAAAATTCATCAGGTTGCATTTTTTGTTTGCATGTAAACTAAATTTTTCTACTTTTGCGCCGGGTAAGTCCTGTGCGACCAGCTCCTGCTGAAACCCCCCAGAGTCGGAAGGCAGCAAGGGTAGGCGGTTGTAGCGGTGCGACACAGGTAGCTTACCCACTTTTTTTTTATTAAAAAAGGAAAATAAACTTGGTAAAAAGTTTTGCAGATTAAAAAATTTATGCTTTTCTTTGCGCCGCTGAATTTGAAAAACAGCACACGTTCTTAACAGATTTTGTAACAAAAATAAGCCGGATTAGCTCAGTTGGCCAGAGCACGTGATTTGTAATCTCGGGGTCCTCAGTTCGAATCTGAGATTCGGCTCAAAATATTGAGCATTTTGTTTTTGTCCCGTTCAAAAAACATTAATTTTGGCTCAAAAAATATTGGGGAGATACCGAAGCGGTCAAACGGGGCAGACTGTAAATCTGTTGGCTACGCCTTCGTAGGTTCGAATCCTGCTCTCCCCACGAAAGGGAATAACTGAAAAGTTGTTCCCTTTTTTTATGCTTTTGTTTTTGCTGTAAATCTGTTGGATAGGTTCAACAGCTGGTGGATTCGAGTCCTGAACTCCCTAATGGAATACAAAAATGTGAAGATTCTGACTTTTTTAATAAATCGGATTAATCCGAAAAAAAAAGGACGACGTTAAAATTAAAGTTCCAAATCAAATGTTTCTTGTCAAAAATGTATTCCTACTTTCTTAAAATTACCATTGTAGCACCGAAACCATATTCTTTAAAAGATGCATCCTGGAAGTAGTATTTTCTGAATTTTGATTTGAGTACGTTTATTACCTCTTGTTTCAGCACTCCCTGGCCAAGCCCGTGTATAAAAACGATTTTCCTGATACCACTTGAAATCGCGGCTTTCATTTCCGATTCAACTTTCTCTGTTTGAATGGACAGAATTTCGGAATTGCTTAACCCGGCAGCATTATCAAGTAATTCATTTATATGTAAATCAACTTCAATTATTTCAGATGAACGTTTTTGTGTTACTTTTTCTTCACTTGGTTTCTGTTCCTTTTCCGCAACAACTTTTTGAAAATCGGCTTCTGTTAATTTGTCAATTTCAGTGGTGAAAATATTGGGGGTTATTTGCAGAACCATTGCATTCTTTTTAAAAAGCTGGTTCGAATGAAAACTTGTTTCCTTGTAAAACTTAACAGGATTAACCTTAAATCGCTTTGAAATCGGTTCAACCCATTCGTTTTCATTTTTCTGAAAATAGATAATTTGAAATCCATATTCGGGTAATTCACTCAAATCGCTTTGAACTATATTTTCGAGTAATAATCTTGAATTTGACTGAACGGTACCATGTTTAACGGTTTCAAAGCCGGTACCTGTAATGTGGGAAAACCGGAATAATATGGTGAAATTACTGTCATTCACAAGGAAAAGTTTTATTTCAGCAGCGAGTGGATTCCTTGAATCTGCAGGTACAAAACAAAAGTAAAAATCGGGCGAATTTTTACCATTTATGATTTCGCCGGGGCTTTCCTGTATTTCAATTTTTTGCGTAGTTTCGGGTTGAATATTTTGTTTTACCTGGTTTGTACTGCCTGCATTTAGCTCCGGATCACTCGTGTTCAGCAACTGTACAATTGGATATGGAATTTCGAATCCGTCATAATTCTCAACCATTACCATATTTTTATTCAGAAAACGGGTAACTACTCCTCCGCCAACATCGCTCAAAAACTTCACTTTATCTCCAACTTTTATCATAGCTTTTAATTTTTGCCAAAAGTACAATTTTAAACCGATGGATTTTTAAGCTATTTTTGCGGGCTTTAATACAAAAAGAATAAGTTGGATTTATCTAGAAACATAAAAATAAGTGATTTTACTTACGATCTGCCGGAATCGAGAATTGCAAAATATCCTCTTGCCGAAAGGGATAAGTCTAAATTACTTGTGTGGCAAAATGGAAAAATCAGTGAAACAATATTTGAGGAAACTGTTGATTTTATACCAGAAAACTCCCAATTGGTTTTTAACAATACCAGGGTAATTCATGCCCGCTTATTTTTTAGAAAAGAAACAGGTTCGAAGATTGAGATATTTTGTTTGGAACCTGTTCGCCCGCAAGATTATCAGCTTGCATTTCAGGAGAAAAAGCAGGTGGTATGGAAATGTATGATCGGTAATTCAAAAAAATGGAAAAGCGGGATTTTGTCGCGTGAAATTGAGATTTCGGGAGAAAGAGTTAATTTTCAGGCTGAAAGAATTTCACAGTTCGGAAACACTTTTCACATTAAATTCACTTGGGACAAATTCTTCACTTTCGCTGAAATTATTGAACACACAGGAGTTTTGCCAATTCCTCCCTATTTAAACAGGGAATCCGAAGAATCTGACGAAAATTCATACCAGACTATTTATGCAAAAATCGACGGTTCAGTTGCTGCACCAACTGCAGGACTACATTTTACAGATTCAGTTTTAGCTAAACTTCAACTAAAAAATATTACAACCCGCGAAATAACTTTGCATGTTGGCGCCGGCACATTTCAACCCGTAAAATCGGAAACAATTGACGGGCACACAATGCACAATGAAATCGTGATTATTCCAAAGAAAACAATAGAAGATTTCATCGATCATAAAAATAAGGTAGTTGCTGTTGGAACAACTTCTGTACGTTCATTGGAAAGTTTGTATTGGTTGGGTTTACAGATGGAAAACAATACTTTCGAGCCAAAAGAACCCAGAGTTTTACAGTGGGAACCTTACGAAAACGAAGCAAAAATTACAACAAAAAAGGCTTTTCAAAATATTGTTGAACATCTTGAACAAACATGTCAAACCAATATTCAGTTTTCAACTCAAATTATTATTCTCCCGGGATATAATTTTAAAGTAATCGATGGATTGTTTACCAATTTTCATCAGCCGCAAAGCACGTTATTATTGCTAATCAGTGCTTTTTTAGGTGATGATTGGAAAAAAGTTTACAATTATGCGCTTGCAAATGATTTCAGGTTTTTAAGTTATGGCGACAGTAATTTGTATTTGCGGTAAGGCACACAAATTAGCCCAAAAGGTACAGTTTTGAATCAAACGTATATTTTTATAAGCGAAAAGATTATTTATAATCAACTTTTAATCAATACAAAATGGACGGTAGAAACAGAAAAAACATAAATATTGGCGATGAGGTGGAAATAGTGCAAAAACACCACCAACGCACAGGTGAATTAACCGATGGTTTTGTTAAACGGATTCTTACCAAATCACCAAACCACCCTCATGGGATTAAAGTTATGCTCGAAACGGGCGAAGTGGGAAGAGTTCAAAAAGTGATTCCGGAGTAATATTTTATACTCAATAAAAAACGAATGGATTCAGGTTGAACTTCAGGACAAAGATTTAAAACCAATAAGCAAAGGTTGGATTCGTTGGGAAAAAGATAATAAATTGTTGATTACCTATACTTTACTTTGCTAAGTGGAAAATGGAATTTTCAAAATTTTAAAATCTTTACTCTTTTAAGGATGCTCCTGCCGAATTCCCAGCCAGCCACCCCGTTGAATAGGCAATCTGTAAATTATACCCCCCGGTTTCGGCATCCAGATCAATCATTTCGCCAGCAAAATATAATCCCGAAATCAACTTCGATTCCATTGTTTTTGGACTGATCTCCGAGGTTACAATCCCGCCAGCAGTAATTATTGCTTCTTTAAACGATCGATTATGTGAAACTTCAAAACGAAGGTTTTTCATTAAGTTTCTTATTTGTTTCCGTTCGTTTCCAGTTACCTGGTGGCATTCTTTCTCCGGATCAAGCTGTAACAATTCAATAAAAACAGGAATCATTGAAGCAGGAAGCCACTCCCGAAAAATATTGCCGATTTGTTTTTTACCATGTTCATTTAAATCGCGAATCAAACGGGCGTCTAATTTTTGCTCGTCAAGTGCAGGTTTCAGGTCGATGGTGAGTTCAACTTTTTTGTTGTTTTGCAACGCAGCAACTGCAATGCGGCTCAACGTTAAAATTATTGGTCCCGACAAACCAAAATGGGTAAAAATCATTTCGCCAAAATCTTCACCCGCTTTTTTCCCGTCGACCCAAATAACGGCTTTTACATTTTTTAAGTTCAGACCTTGAAGTTTTTGTGCCACACTTCCTTTTGTTTCTAGCGGAACAAGCGCAGGGATTGGTTTTTCGATTGTGTGGCCAACCTGCCGTGCCAGTTCGTAACCGTCGCCGGTGGAACCTGTTGCCGGATAGGATTTTCCCCCGGTTGCAAGAATTACTTTTGGCGCGGCAAAAAATTCACCATTTGCTTTTACGCCGATCATCAAATCATTTTCAATATGCAATTTTTCTACCCGCTGGTCGCATCGGATTTCTACACCCGATTCGTTTACCCATTTTAGCAACGCTCGCAAAACGTCAAGCGATTTATCGGTTACAGGAAAGTATCTTCCACCTCGTTCTAGCACCGATTCCAAGCCATGTTTTTCGAGTAATTCAAGAATATCTTTTGAGAAATATTGTGAAAAAGCATTCCGCAGGAATTTGCCATTGGGAAAAACGTGCGTAATGAATTCGCCAATAGATGCGGCATTTGTAATATTGCAACGGCCTTTTCCTGTAATGAGGAGTTTGCGGCCTTCTGATCGCATTTTTTCAAGAATCAGTACTTTTGCCCCAAGTTCTGCCGCACGCCCGGCAGCCAGCAATCCGGCCGGACCGGCACCTACAACTATTATATCGAAATTATTCATCGGCGGCAAAGGTAGAGTTTAAGGCGAACAAGAGAAAAATATCCAATAATGAATTTTCAATATCCAA
>JBFHJA010000255.1:0-6644 GCA_041596165.1 Draconibacterium sp.
TCATTTTCATTATTTTTGATTCTCAACCTAATAAATTATGTCATGAAACATCTTTGCTACTTTATCATTGTCCTCCTTTTTATTGCAACTTCCTGCACAAGAAAAACCGAGTTTTTAACCAATTTTGACAATACAAACGACCGCATTTGGGTAGGTAAGGATTTTTGGTCAGTACCGTTGGAAGACTGGAAAGTGGAAGATGGAAAATTGTATTGCATTGGGGATATTGCAAATTCAAGGGTAAATATATTAACACACGTAATTACTCCGGAACTGGGAGAATACGAGATTTCAGCAAAAGTCATGTTAACAGACAAGGGAAAAATGCCCGGTTCAGCTGGTTTCCTGATTGGAGTGGTTGATGAAGAAGATCCCGATGTTCGTGCAGCTTGTTATTTTGGAAAAGGTATAAAAGCCGGTATCAGTTTAAATGGCTATGCTTTTTTAAAGGATAAAACAGCAAAAATTCCGGAAGGGTTTGATTTTGATGAGGTAACCATTGCGATAACCGGTAACAATACAACGCTGAAAATGGATATTTCGGATAAGAATGGAATTAAAATTGAAAAATTAATCTGCGATGGGGAAGGAATTGAAGGATTGGTTGCTGTTGTAAATAATTTTGATTTGGGAGAAACTGAAAATCCCGGAAAATCACATTTTTGTTTTGATGACATAAAACTTTCGGGCTCAAAAATAGTTGAAAAGTCTGAAAATGCTTTTGGCCCGATTCTGTGGACAATGCACACACTAAGTAAAAAAACAGTGAAGTTAATGGCTTTGCTTCCGCCAATTGGAAAAGATGACAACCAGAATGTTTCACTTCAGTTTAAAGAAGGTGAAAACTGGAAAACAGTGGCTACAGAAAATATTGAACCTGATTCAAGAACAGCCGTTTTTAAAATTGAAAACTGGGACGATACAAAAGATGCTGAATACAGGGTTGAATATTTTGAAAAAGGGAAAGATGGTTCTGAAACTCCGAATTATTATGCTGGCACAATCAGAAAAGATCCGGTTGACAGTCCCCTGAAATTTGGAGGGTTGACTTGTCAGTTTCATTTTGGGTTTCCATACACACCACTGGTTAAGAGTTTAACAAAGTTGAATCCGGATATCCTTTATTTTTCAGGAGATCAGATTTACGAAGGAAATGGCGGATACGGAATTAAACGTGAACCTGCAGATATAGCAACAGTAAATTACCTTGGAAAATATTATATGTTTGGCTGGGCTTTTGGCGATTTAATGCGCGACCGGCCAACCATTTGCACACCCGATGATCATGACGTTTTTCATGGAAACCTCTGGGGCGAAAGTGGAATTGAAAAACCAGGCGGAGCTGGAAGTTCCGATACGCGCGGTTTTATGGAACCTGTTCAAATGGTTAATGCAGTAAACCGCACCCAATGTGGCCAATTACCTGATCCTTACGATGCAACTCCTATCGAACAGGGAATGACTGTTTGGTACACCGATATTACCTACGGACGGGTGAGTTTTGCAATTGTTAGCGACAGGATTTATAAAACAGGTCCGGAAGCTGTTTCTGATTGGGAAGGGCGTCATGACCATATGAAAGAACCCCGGAAAGATTTGTCGTTTCTCGATAAACCAGGTGTTGAAATGCTTGGCGAACGCCAGTTGAAATTTTTGAATGACTGGAAAATGAACTGGGAGGGAGCGGATATGAAAGTGCTGCTTTCGCAAACAGTTTTTGCAAATGTTGCAACTCATCACGGTGGATTGGAAGAATATTTATATGGAGACCTGGATTCGGGTGGCTGGCCAAAATCGGGTAGGGACAAAGCCATTAAAATTATGCGCCAGATTGGTGCTTTCCATATCAATGGCGACCAGCATGTACCGTCGCTGGTTCAGTATGGTTTAAGCGAATATCGTGATGCCGGATGGAGTTATTGTACTCCTGCAATTGCAGTAATGTATCTGCGCTGGTTTTTACCCGATGAATTGGGTGTTTCTGTGTTAGATCGACCTGAACATAATTATCCAAACACAGGAAAATATACAGATGCATTTGGCAATAAGAACTATGTTTATGCCATAGGAAATCCAGGCAAAATTACTGTTGACAAGGACAGTCGTTACACCCATGCACAAATTCGCTCATCTGGATTTGGATTTGTTACTTTTGACCAGAATACGCGGGATATTAAAATTGATGCCTGGCGTTTTATTGCCGACGTTGATGACCCGAATCCAATTCGCGATCAGTTTCCCGGCTGGCCAAAGCAAATTAACCAGTACGATAATTTTGGAATGGGTGCGAATAACTTTCTTCCTGAAGTTGTTGTCAACAAACCGAACCAGATAATCGAAGTTAGAAAAACAAGTACAAACGATCTTATCCGAATATTCAGGATGAAAGGAAATTCTATGCAGATAGGTTTGCATCATCCTGGTACTTTTACAATAAAAATTGAAAATAAGGAAGTAGGAAGTTTTGATACAAAACCGGCCGAAAACAAGGAAAAGATTAACGTTGATTTATAAAGGGTGCAGCGGATTCCAATCCGCTGTTAAAAAAATGCGGGTTGGAATATGCATTTTCAAGTCGCGGTATGAAAACCGCAACACCCGTTTATTCTACCCCAATCAGCACCGAAACAAAATAATTTCTTGGGTTTCCGGGATAATAAAAACGGGGTAAACTATTGCCAAATGCCGGGGCATTTACCGCAAGCATCGAAGCGTAATTTATATCGAACACATTCTGAACTCCGCCTTTCAATTCGAATTTGAGTTTGTTTAATTTTCCATAAAATTTGGTTTCAAAATTTGTAACTCCGTAGGCATCCGAATAGGTTGAATTTGCATCGTTTACGGGCATTTTACCTGCAAAACGGTACCATAAATTAACGTTTATATTACTGGTTGGGTTAAAACTTGCCAATGCAAAAAAAGTAGTTTTTGCTGTTCCCGGAAGGTTATTTCCAGAGTAGTCAACGTCCAAATCAGTAAATTCAGCAAAATGATAATTAGCAATTGTTGCGTTTCCTGATAAGGCCAGCGAAGGAAATTTCCGGGAGTCGGTTACGTTCCATTTTATTTCGGTTTCAAAACCAGGGTGGAGTGATTTTCCGGCATTGACGCCAACATAGGCATCTTCGCCAGTTCGCCTTGCAACAAGTAAGTTTTTTATGTAAATCCGATAGTAACTGGCTGAAAATTGCACTCTGTCATATAACTGCGAGCGAATTCCTATTTCAGTATTCCACCCTGTTTCAGGTTTAATTTCCGAATTTATTTCACCAGCAGGGAGCAAAGTTTCTTCAAAAGTTGGTGTCGAAAATCCGTGACTTACATTTCCAAAAACCGAAAAATTCCGACTTACAACTATATTTGCCCCCAATCGGGGAGAAATGGTTGGTTTGTAATTCTGGTTTCCCGACTGGTCACCGTTTTCAAGGTATTTGTCGGTATAATAAAACTGGGTGAGGTTGCCATTTACCCCAGCCGAAACAAAAAACTTCTCATTGAAATTCGATTCCACCTGAAAAAACAGATTTTCATATTGACGTCGTTCCATATTGTCCGACAGCAAATTGGCACCGGCAGAATTTGAAAATGTAGACCAGTTGTATCTTTCACGAAAGAATTCAATTCCTGTTGAAATTATTAATTTGTTTGACTCACCGTTGATTGTTTTTTGTCCATAAGTTCTTGCGCCCACATAATTCGATGATTCATTGAGACGGTTAAAAGGTCGCAGTTCATCAGCATCGCGGAAACTGCCAAATGCCGCCGCTGAAATTTTGTGGTTGATATCGGGCGAAAAATTTAACGAAACGCCAAACTGCCCGTTTGTATAGTCTTCGTAACCTTTAATGGCAGCCCAATTGGCAGCGGCTTTCTCAGGAAATTCCTGAAATGTAGGCAGATCGAGTGAACTGGGGATATTCGCATTCATTTTTGTGCCTTTCAATAAAACCTGAAGATTTGTATTTGGTGAAAAGGTGTAGATTGAATTGATGAGGATATTTGAACGGTTTGTTTTGTTGTTTTCGCGAAAACCATCGCTTTTTAAAAGTGCACCCAGTGCAAAAACATTAAGTTTATCGCTTACAACTCCTGCTGACAAAATATTTTTTATCGTTCCGAAAGAGCCTATTGTAGTTTGATTTTGGGCAAAATTTTGTGCGGCAGTTTTCGGATGAAATAAAATTACTCCTGCCAATCCAGCTCCAAATAAACTCGATGAAGGTCCTTTTACAATTTCGACGCGTTTTATTGCTGTGTTTTCCAAATCTTCCAATACGGTTTCTCCATCACCTGAGGTCAGCGGTATTTCCCCAAAATATGCCTTTATTTTATTTGTTCCGTATGGAGTTCGGGAACCAATTCCCCGAATCGTAAGCCGGTTTGTATTCATAGTTCCGGTTTGCATTAATAGTCCGGGCGCCTGATTGAGCGCTTCAACGGTGGTGAGCGAATTGCCCATTTCCAGTTGTAAGGGTGTTATTACATTTATTGGCGCAGGAGTGTTAAACAAATTGTAAGGCGAACGGAATGCGCTAATTGTAACTTCATCAATTTTCCGTGACAGAGCTGTTGTATCTTTTTCAGTTTGTGCTTTTTCCTGACTTTTGGCCGTAAACTGAAGAAGCATCAACAACAAAAATATGGTAAGTTGTATCGATTTCATGAAACTTGTTTCTTTGTATAAATACTAAATAAAGCCATTTTTGTTTAGACTGAGGGCGAAAATAAATCAACGCGGGAAATCAAAATCTACTTATTGAGGTAAAATCATAGTTGTCAATTTCATATTTTTTGACTTTTCGGAATAGGTTAGGTGTAAAGCTACAAGCCATTCTGCATATATAAGTTGGCAGGTTTAAAGTCAGCAATTCAGTCTGTTCAATTTATCCGTTCCAGTTCAACCCAAAATGGGAAAATATTTTTATTGCCAACTGTATAAAAAGGAATCAGTTCACAATCGATTTCTTTTAAACTGACATTTTTCATTTCGATAATATCGGTTTTTTCAATGTTGTTTTTCATTTGGTTTACAATTGCGCCCGTTTCCAAAACCATTTGTCCACCGGCAGCTACTTTTTCAACAAACTTAAATCGAATATTGTATTTTCCTTCTTTTATCGAAACATTCCATTTTCCGTAGATCTCTTCCTGAGCCCAAATTCCACGCGCACCATCGGCATCGTTTCTGTTTAAATAAACGGGATTTTCGTGTTTATCCCCAATAATTATTCTGGGACCGTTTACTATATTTTCTGACACAATCAGTTCATTGTAAATTTTATCGAGCTCCGATTTTAAGGATTTTGCCACCTCTTTTTTATCGGCTACAATGTTTTTTTCTTCGTATGGATCTTGTTTAATATCGAACAAATCAAAATCCCCGATTGCTGAATTGTAGTTAGTGTGCCCTACTAATTTGTAATCGTTTTTTTGTAAAGCAATGTTATTGTACAGCTCCGGGTAACGGCGTGTCCAGTAAAAAAACAATGAACGGTCAGCCCAATCAACCGATTTGTTATTTATTAGCGGAACCAGGCTTTTGCCGTCAATAATCCGGTCGGTTGGTGATTTTGCATTACAAATTTCGGCCAGTGTCGGTAAAATATCAATATGAGCAGCTGTTGTTTCAATGTCTTTGTTTCCTTCATATTTTGCAGGGTACTGTAAATAGAACGGAACCCGAACCCCACCACGGAAAACACTTCCTTTTAATCCACGCATCCCTGCAACATAACGTGTTTGTTGCGGCCCATTGTCGGTCATGAAAATTACAAGCGTGTTATCGGAAATTTTCAATTCATCCAGTTTTTTCAAAAGTTTACCAATGTTATCATCGATACAAGAAACCATTGCATAAACTTTTCTGGCGTCTTCTTTATTGCGATCACTCATTTTTTGAAATGGACGTTTATCATTTTCAAAGCCCTGAGCAGGATCGATATTTTTATACTGATTGTAATATTTGTCGGGGACTTGCAGCGGTGTGTGGGGTGCATTAAATGCAAGGTAGCAGAAGAATGGGGTGTTCTGGTTCTTTTCGATAAAACGGATGGCTTGTTCTGCAAAAATATCGGTGCAATAGCCGTTATATTTTTCCATCTTCCCATTGTGCCAAAGTACGGGATTAAAATAGCTGCTGTCACCCTGAAAGTATGTTGTAAAATCACCAACCTGTCCCATACCGCCGGAAAGGTGGATAAGCGATTCATCAAAACCCTGATCGTTTGGGCGTGATGGATAGTTGTCGCCAAGGTGCCATTTCCCGAAATTACCTGTTTTGTAGCCTGCTTCTTTCAGCATTTCGGCAACTGTAATTTCGCTTGTTGCCATTGTTGCACCACCGTTGTATGTGTCACGAACTCCGGTGCGCAATGAATATCGCCCCGTCATCAAACTTGAGCGGGTAGGGGCGCACACCGGCGAAACATAAAAATCGTTGAAACGGATGCTTTCCCTGGCAAACTTGTCGATTACCGGAGTTTTAACATGAGGGTTTCCAGTAATTCCCAAATCACCGTAACCCTGGTCATCGGTAATGATGAGGATTACATTGGGATGTTCTATTGGTTGGGCGATAATTAAATTGGAGTTCAAAACAAATAACAAACAAATTGCGATTAACCTGAATTTCATTTCTTAAA
>JBFHJA010000256.1:0-6595 GCA_041596165.1 Draconibacterium sp.
TGAAAAATAACAGTTGGATTTCCGGTTGTGCCGCTTGAACTGTGCAGCCTGATCAACTCCTTTTTTGGCAAGGTCAAAAACCCATAAGGGAAATTTTCGCGCAAATCCTGTTTTGTTGTAAACGGTAATTCATGTATTTGACCTACATTTTTAATAGCTCCCGACAAAATCCCTCTTTTGTTAAGAAGCTGATTATAAAAAGGCGATTGAACAGCATATTCAAGTGTTTTGTTAAGCCTTTCGATTTGAAGTTTCTCTAAATCTAATCGGGTCAGTGTTTCTAATTCTTTCTGCCAATACATTCTAAAAATCTTAAAAATTGTACATTACCATTAATAACAATCTGTTGTTCGTCGCATTTTCTTTATCGCTGTATAATCCATTGGCAAAATTGAACGTACCCACACCATAATCGGCAGAAGTCATTTCGTATTCAACAAAAAAGTTTAGGTTTTTAATATTGTATGAAATATGTGGTGAAAGCCGGAAAACACTTTTGACATTATTTAAAGTACATGCCAATTTTGCTCCCGTACCTTCAAAGTTGTACAATTCATCAGTTGTCCCCATATTTCCATAAATACCTGTAAACAACCCAACCTGAACCTTTTGTCCATAAACAATATTAAACAAGGCTGTATAATTGTTATAATTTGTGTAAGTCATTTCGCCTGTTGTTGTATCATACGTTTTTACGCCGTAACCGCCCAACATACACATATTCACCATGTTCTGACCAACAAGTCCTTTTGCCAAAACAAACAACTTATTTTTCCGGTAACCAACATACCCCATTCCAATCATACTTGTATTCAGCTCATTGGTCACATAATTTTTGTCTGTAATGTCAATGGGTTTAACGGCATTATACTGCCCGGCCAAACCTGTACTAAATCCTCCGGAATTATAATAAAGCCCCAATACCATTTCGGGGATAACCGCATTTCGTTTAGGTAGATTTTTTGAATTTGTATTTGGCGTTATATAGAATCCTTTTGAAACGTATTGTTGCTCGTAAAGTGCTGTTGCCGAAATTGTTACTTTACCAATCCTGTAATCGAAGTCAACTTGCGGCGACCGGTTGAACGGATTAAACGGACTGCCTGTATTTAAACTGGCAACTTTCGGGAAAAATGCGCCACTTCCGTTCCACAATGGGTGCCAGGTTTGCCCTGTCAGAAGTGTTGAATTTTTCCAGTCGAGTTGAATATATGCTTTTCTCAAACGAAGCACCTCAGGATATTCACTTACGATACCTGCAAAGTCGGTTTCGAAATTGGCAGATGATTTTGCACCCAATAATTCAGGCCCTTTTATGTTCATCCCAAATCGGGTTGCCATTGCTGTATAATTAGCAATTCCTTGCTGATTGACAGGTTCCCCGGCTGCATCTTTCCCTTTATAAAGCGGAACAACATAAAAATTGTCCATCGCGGCATTTAAACCTTTGTAAGAATCATAATAAAATTCGTTTCTGAGAAATCCATAAATTTCTATTGATGCTTTTTTTGCTGTTACCTTTGGCTCTTCCTGCGAAAAAGAGAGCATTGACAAAAGGATAAATACCAATGTAAATGATATTAATTTTTTCATTTTTTTGAAAGATAAGTTGCGGTTTTTTAATGTTGATATTTGCCCAGGAATAGTTGATTCAATAACCCGGGCGTATAAAAAAATAATATAACAAATGACGGTAGTTTTCGATTTTTGGCATATTAAGGTCAAAATTAGAAGATATAAAAGCACTGGCAACAGATGACTTAAAAATTGTTACTAAACCATGCTTATTTATTTCAATTTTAAATTGAAGGATTGGGTGCGGAAGTTTCGAGTTTCGAGTTTAAGGTTCAAAGCAAAGAACTTTGAACTCGAAACTCGGAACTCAGAACTCATCTATTCTCCAACGCAAACTGCATTCCGGCGCGGAAAGCTTTAAGGTTGAGTTGAACAACCGGATCTCCTTTTCTTTGGAAAACAAGCTCAATCCCAGCCTCTATTTTTTCAGGTTCTATTTCAATAAAAGGAGTTGCTGCCCCCAACATTACCACATTGGAAGCCCTGCGGTTGCCAATTTCTTTTGCAATCGAATCGGCATCAATAGCGATAAAATGAGGCTGTTTTCTTATTTCTTCCAGTACAGTTTCCAGGTTAGGATAATTTGGGATATTCTCGAAAGGGGTAATATTAGTTACCACATATCCACCTTTTTTAAGAAAAGGCAAATAGCGCAAAGCTTCCATTGGCTCAACCGATAAAATTATTTCGGCAAAACCCAATGGGATTAAATCCGACGCAATTTCTTTGTCGGAAATGCGCACATGCGAAACAACTGCACCGCCACGTTGGCTCATTCCATGTGTTTCGGCTTGTTTCAGAAAGAAATTTTCACACAAGGCAGCTTCTCCCAAAATTGAGGCAATCGACAAAATCCCTTGTCCGCCTACTCCCGCCAATACTATATCTGTTTTCATATTTTTTTATTTTTGAGGGTTATCTACAATTTTCCTTTCTGCACGTAATCTTTTTGCTGCCGCCTGAATACAGTCGCGCCTAAAAATAAGTACAGAAACGCCATCATAAGCTAACTCTTCTTTAAAAGCCTCAACCATTATATCATGGTATTTTTTTAATGGAACCATTACCCGGATATGCTTTGGGTCGACCCCCACACCTTCACAAATAGATTCAATTTTTCCTACTGCCGATGATTCCTGACCACCCGTCATCGACACTGATTCATTATCGGAAATAACCACAACGATATTAGATTTATCATTCACGGCATCCAACAAACCGGTAATTCCTGAATGTGAAAAAGTTGAGTCGCCAATTACTGCAATTGCGGGAACCAATCCAGCATCAGCGGCACCTTTTGCCATGGTAATTGATGCCCCCATATCAACACACGAATAGATACTTTTATAGGGAGGAAGTGCGCCAAGTGTATAACAGCCAATATCAGAAAAAACCCGTCCTTTTGAGTACATATTTACAGCAACGTTCAATGCATCATACATATCCATATGGCCGCAACCCTGGCATAATGCGGGCGGACGGTTTACCACCACTTCCGGTATCGGAGCGCCTTCGGTAACAGTTTTACCCAATGCCCGTGCAACAATATCGGCATTTAATTCGCCATCGCGCGGAAGCATTCCATTCAAGCGTCCATTAACTTTTATATCTTTTTTGAAAATCCCTTTAACAGCTTCTTCCACCACTGGGTATCCATCTTCCAAAACCAAAACCTCATCGCAATTGGCTTCCAATTCAGCCAACATTTTTAAAGGCAACGGGTACTGTGATATTTTTAAAATTGAATGTGGACAATCCGATTCAGTGAAATTTTCGTTCAAATAATTGTACGCAATTCCGCAAGTGATAATTCCTAGTTTTTTGTCAGTCCCTTTTTTGAAAAAATTATATTTTGAATTTTCCGCAAGTTGCACAAGCAAATCTTGTTTACTCAGTAAACCTTTGTAACGTTTACGGGCAATTGCAGGCAAAAGTACAAACTGACTTGGGTCAGCTGGCAAAACCAATTCGTTGGGTTTCAATTCTTCGCGGCGTTTAACCCCAGCCCTCGAATGTGCCAGACGCGTTGTAATTCGCAGCATTACCGGGACACCGGCTTCTTCCGAAACTTGAAATCCTTCTCTGGCCATGTCGTAAGCTTCTTGCTGATTCGATGGTTCAAAAATGGGTATCATAGCAAACTTTGCATAGAATCGTGAATCCTGCTCGTTTTGAGAAGAGTGCATCGACGGGTCATCAGCCACGGTAACAATCATCCCACCATTTACACCCGTAATTGCTGAATTCACAAATGCATCAGCGGCAACGTTTAAACCAACGTGTTTCATACACACCATGCTGCGTTTTCCGGCATACGACATTCCAAGAGCAGCTTCGTAGGCGGTTTTTTCGTTTGCCGACCAACGGCTTCGAATACCTTTTTCAGCCGCCAGATCGCTATCTTGAATATATTCGGTTATTTCAGTAGAAGGAGTTCCCGGATAGGCATAAACGCCCGACATTCCGCCGTCAATAGAACCTTGTCCAATGGCTTCAACCCCTAACAACAAATATTTTTGCATAACTGTTTTTTTTTTGAAGTCCACAAAAATATTAAAATTGAAAGAGGCAACAATTAAAAACTCCAGTTCGATGTTTATTCAGAATCAGTTTACATTACAAAGTCGATTTTAATAAATCCATCTTATTTATTCTGATTTTAAATTACGAGAAAACATATAGTTAAATGGATCAAATTGTAACATTCGTTACACAAATCAAGTACATTTCAATTCATATTTGTGGTATAAAATAACTGACTTTGATATGCTGAAAAAACTACTTCCTCCTCCAAAATGGAGATTACCGGTTTTAATTGTAACAGGTATTTTTATTGGGCTTGGATTTTTTATACTTTATGTTTCGAAAGCACATTCGTATCTCTCCGACAATCCGCAAACCTGCACTAACTGCCACATAATGGCACCCCAATATGCCACATGGAACCATAGTTCCCACCGCCAGTTTACCAATTGCAACGACTGCCATGTTCCCCACAATAATGTGTTTAACAAATACTATTTCAAGGCAAAAGATGGTATGAGGCATGCTACAATTTTTACATTACGCAAAGAGCCACAGGTTATTTTTATTCACGAAGAAGGTGCTAACGTAGTACATAATAATTGTATCCGCTGCCACTCTAAATTACTGACCGATCCAAAACTGGCAGTTATGGTTGAAGGACATAATGTACACCGCACCGATCGCAAATGCTGGGAGTGTCACCGTGAAGTACCGCACGGAAGAGTAAACAGCCTTTCAAGCGTGCCAAACGCAAAAGTTCCACTACCCGAAAGCCCGGTACCCAACTGGATTAAAGAATATACAAACAATAATTAATACTAACTGAAATGAGTTCAATCTTAAAAATCACTGAAAAACGCCCTGTATTGGCATGGCTGCTATTTTTTCTCACAATCGTAGTAGTTTTCCTACTTGGTTTGTTGGCTTCATCTATTGTTGAACGTCGTGCAGAAGCTGCCTTCGTTAACGTTCCTAAAAACAAAATCGCTGAGTTTGAACCCCGAAATGAAGTTTGGGGTGAAAACTATCCACGCGAATTTCAATCCTATTACGGAACCGCCGATACAACTTTCAGAAGTAAATACAATGGCAACACCATGATTGACATGCTTGAAGAAGATCCGCGACTTGTTGTGTTGTGGGCTGGTTATGGTTTTTCGAAAGATTATAACCAGGGACGAGGTCATTTTTATGCCGTAAAAGACCTTCAAAATACGCTAAGGACTGGCGCGCCAAAATCGGCAAGCGAAGGTCCAATGCCATCAACCTGTATGACTTGTAAAAGCCCCGATGTACCTCGCTTAATGAATCAAAATGGAGTTGTCCAGTTCTACACCGGTCAATGGGCCGGATTGGGTGCAGAAGTTGTTAATCCAATTGGTTGTGCCGATTGCCATGACAATGAAACCATGAACCTTACAATTACGCGCCCTGCTTTGGTAGAAGCATTCGAAAGAATTGGGAAAGACATTAAAAAAGCCAGTCACCAGGAAATGCGGAGTTTGGTTTGTGCACAATGCCATGTTGAATATTATTTCGACAAAACCGTTGCCGAAGGTGCCAACTATTTGAAATTCCCATGGGACAATGGTTTTTCAGCAGAAGCGATGGAAGAGTACTATGATAATATTGAATTTAGCGACTGGACACATGCAATGAGCAAAGCGCCAATGTTAAAAGCACAACACCCCGGTTATGAAACATATATGACTGGAATTCATGCACAGCGCGGTGTTTCCTGTGCCGATTGCCACATGCCTTACAAAAGCGAGGGTGGTCAAAAATTCACCGACCATAAAATGCAATCGCCATTGAATAATATCGCCAATTCATGCCAGGTTTGCCATCGCGAGGAAGCAGCAACTTTAATGGCCAACGTTTTTGAAAGGCAGGATAAAATAATTGAAAACCGCGATAAATTGGAAGAGCTACTTGTGCGTACACATGTTGAAGCAAAAAAAGCATGGGATTTGGGCGCAACCGAAAGTGAAATGAAAGATATTTTAATGGGAATCCGCCATGCACAATGGCGCTGGGATTATGCAGCGGCCAGCCACGGTGCTTCTTTCCATTCGCCAATTGAGTTGGGCAGGGTAATTTCAACGGGTATTACAATTGCGCAGGAAACCCGAATCAAACTTGCACGTTTACTTGCTTCTTATAACTTCAATCAGGAGATTCCATATCCTGATATCGCCACAAAGGAAAAAGCACAGGAATTTATTGGGCTTGACATTAAAACGTTGAAAGCCGAAAAACAGGAATTCCTGAAAACTGTCGTTCCGCAATGGATGAAACAAGCTGAAGAACGTGAAAAAACTTATGATGTAGTTGCAAAAAGCAAAGAGTAATCCAAGCAAACATTTTCAAAATGAGAAACTTAAAATTTATCGGCATCTTTGCCGCTGTATTTTTTATGTCACAAATTGTTGCCGCCCAGTTTTCGTTAACAGGCGAATTCAGGCCACGCACGGAGTTTAACCACGGATACAAA
>JBFHJA010000257.1:0-6557 GCA_041596165.1 Draconibacterium sp.
ATATTGATTCTGTTTTTTCTTAATAATCTTTTGATTTCCTTCTTATGTTCAATATTAAGAGAATATAACGAACGATTCTTTAATTGAATTTTAGACAATCCATTTTCTTTTGACAAAATGTAATATATTGTCTTTAACCTATATTCAACATCATACAATTTACCACCAACACCAATATACGGACTTACTTTTATCTGCTCCATTTGATGAAAACAAAGAAGTTTTGACGTACCTGAATAAAGTTCCTGGAAAAAGGTTCTGTTAAATAACAAATGCAGCGAATCGAGATTAATAAATTTTTGTTGTGCCGAACCACCTTTTTCCAATTGAGAATAAAAAACAAACTCTTTTACAGTGGATTTATCAACTACAAAAAGCGAACGATTATTCACATTATATGCCACCAATTCGTCACCAAAAGCCATGTATCGCATTCTCATATTTTCAAATACATCGCCATCTTTTAATGTAATTGAGCCTTCTTCCCAATCTTTTTGTAAAAAATAACTGGTGTTGCTTAACGGGCTTATATAATATATTTCACCGGTAAGTTTTCCCTGAAGTCGATTGGAATCTTTTTTCAAACCCAAGCTTAAAACTCCTGAATTTTGAGCGCTCCCAGCCAATTGAATTAAGACTGATAAACAAAGCAGCAAATAATTTTTCATCATCTTCATTTTATTTCTATCCATTTTGATGACTTAAAAAATTCATTTTCCGCAGTGAATCCTTCAATTGAAATTTCAACAATTCCTTTTCTGTCCGACAAGAAGAACTCAGTATTATCAGGCGAATCCGGTTCTAAAACTTTCCACAAAAAAACCTGCCGCATATCAGGCTGGTTTTCATTCAGTTGTTTTTGAACGGAATAATCAGGTATTTTTTGGGGCTGAATAAAATCAACTTTAAATTGAAAAACATTTGATTGCTGCGCCAGCCACGCGTTCGATTTATCGTATAAAGAAACAGCTAAAACACCTTTAAAAATAAGGTCTCCAAAAATTCTCTCCGTTTTTACGATGTCGATAAAATTAATATCAGTAGATTTTAAACTTTTAAAAAAATCGTTTTTAAAAACCGGAATTCTATTTATTAACCTGAGTGGCTCGTCTTCAAAAAACATATGATACGTAACGTTTATAATGCGGATGGTAGTTTCATCATTTTTTGACCGATATTGAACACCCGGTAAAATCTCGCGCGAAATCTCCTGGAAATCAGGCAAATCAACAAACTCATCGGGTACCACATGTTGTGTTGGTTCACCGTAAAATGGTGTTGAAAACCTGGTTGGCATTTCAAAACCCGCGGGGAGAGTTGCCGTTGAAGGATTAAAAATTTTGTGGGTGAAATTTGCATCTATTGCAGTATTAATAAAATCAATTTGCTGTGGATTTATGGTTTTTAGGTAACACCGATTTAATTCCCGGCGCACCATATTGTTGTTATCCAGCTGAATAAAATACTGTTTGTCATTATTTGAAACAACTTGCAAAACTACATTGCCACTGCCAAAAGCATTTTTCAAGTAAAAATGGAAATCTCCGTGTTTACCTAAAACATAATAGTCAAAATAAGGCTGGTCACCATCAATAGAAAGAAATACAAGTGTATTTGCAGGTACTTCTCCATTTTTAGCACTTACTTTTCCGCTAAGCAGGAAACCATCATTTTCTGTAAAATCAGGAATATCAGGGTTTGAACTTTGTAATCTGAATTTATTTTCGATTTCGATTTCTTTTGCAAGCGGATCAACCAAAGTGGCACTGACAACAGCATTTTTAATTTTAAAATTTGTGTTGTTTTCGATATTAATTGCGACTTTTTCACGAGTTAAATATTCACTCTTGTCGGTATTTATGTTTATACCCAGGTTTTTGGTTTTAACTTTTCCTAAAGTATCAGGTTCTGTCAAATCCAGTTTTTCCACTCGCTCCTCAAATCTGTTGTACACTAAAAGTGATTTACAAGAAGTTTCCAAATCAGCAGCATTTCGTTGAGCGTTTAAAAATGCGGTTATAAAATATTGCCCTGTACTCAGAGAATCGGGAATACTTATAAAACCGTGTGCCCAGTTTTTCTCCATTTTTACAGCCACTATCGAAATCAGGTTGTTACTTTTACCATCCAACTGCACATGAACAATATTTCCCAAATTTTCCATTTGTTTTGGTTGAAATACTTTGAACCAAACCGTATCACCCGAAACACAAAAGTCACGATCGACAAATAAAACAGGTGTTTCGTTTTGCGCCACAGCTCCTGTGAAACCAAATCCCAGGATAATCAGCAAATATATTTTGAGATAATTATTCATTTGGATATGATTTTGATGAAGACTCCCAAAACTCGGGCGGGTATGAAAGCTGTTCTCCCAACACCGGTATTTCATAAAAATAAGGTATTGGTTTAATCAAATAACCTTTCTCCTCGGAAATAAAGTTTACAAAAAACCTATACTCTTTGTAGTTTGAAATTTCAAAGTTCCCCAAAATCAACTGTTTTGTATTATTTGTGCATATCAAATTACTGCGGGCCTGAACGTATAGCGGATCAAACAAACGTCCCTCCGAACCGAGCTGTTTGTTTAAGTCGTTATAGTAGTTGTAACCCGATTCTGACAAGCCAAACTGATTTAGAATGATAATCCAACCTGCAAAAGTTTGATCAAGCCGAACAGAAAGTTTTTGCTCTATAAAAAACAGGGGATGTTTAACAATATTTGTACTTGTCGAATATTCAGCAGGAGCAGCAATATTGAATATATCATTCGGATAAGTGGAAAACCATGCATACATTGGCTCAATAAGAATTTCACCAAAAAATGGTATTTCAACCGGATATGTATATTGAAATATTTTACGCGCAGTAAATCTGTAATAAGGCAATTCTTTCTCATTCAAAATATCAGTATAAAGCTGAACTCCGGGAACCTCCCTAATATCGGTTACATCATTATTTCCACTTTGTTTTATAATTTTATTTTCAGCAATACCGTAAATCGTATCTAATTCAGGCATTTGCGGAACAGGTTCAAAAGAAGATTCGAAAGTATTTCCCTTGTATACAATTTTTAATTTGTATTGCAAACTGGGATACAAATAAACATTGGCAAGGTAAACTCCCTGTTGGGTTTCAGAAAGCATAAATTCGTTTCCTTTGCTATCGATAATTGAAACCTCTGCCCCAGAAACTTCAGGATAATTGTAGCTTTCTTCATTAAATCCCCGTGATTCATAAAGCCGGATAAGATTATCGGTTTTACCGGCAACAATCCGTGCATCGGCCACAATAACACTTTCGCCTGTTTCAATATTGGGTGTGTAAATTTCTTCGCAGGCAGTAAATGCGAAAAACAACAGAATGCAATATGGGAACCACTTTTTCATTTAAAACTTAAAATTATAGGTTAAAGAAGGTACCGGAACTCCAATAACCGAAAGTTTATAAAGCGAATAAAGTCTGTAATCGTTGCTTTCGGCGGGTGTTGATTTTTTGTAATAAACCGAATACGGGTTTTTCCTTCCATAAACATTGTAAAGTGAAAGGGTCCAGCTACCTTTCCACATTCTTTTCTTGCGCAGGTTTTCGTCGAAAGTAATTGATAAATCTGCCCGATTGTAGGAGGGCATTCTGTATTTATTTCTGTCAGAATAATAAACCAACTGTTCACCTGCAAACGCATATTTTATTTCGGGCAACGTAACCGGCCTGCCTGAAATGAATACAAAATTCCCCGAAACCCGCCACCTCCTGCTAATGTTGTAGGTTCCTGTAAACGAAAAATCATGTGGTCTGTCGTAAATGCTGCGGTAATATTTTCCGTCCCAAAAATTCTCGTCATCAAACTGGCTTGTATTTTTTTGCTTTGTAGCTGAAAAAACATAGCTGGCATAACCAGTTAAGCGGCCAATACTTTTTTTGCCACTCAGTTCAATACCATACGAATAGCCGCGAGTTGGAATTAAAGCTGTTTCAATGTATTCGTTCATTAACAGCTGTGCGCCGTTTTTATATTCAACTAAATTCTGAAGGTATTTAAAATAAATTTCGGCGGAAAAATCGATTTTATCAAACCACGAATTGTTATCCAAACCAAAAGCAATTTGGTCGCTAATTAGCGGTTTCAAGTAGTAATCAATGGCTTTCCATGTTTCTGCCGGCGAAATTACGGCGCTGTTACTCAACTGAAAAATATTTTGCCGTGTGCGCTGGTAATTCAGTTTCAACGTTGTATTTTCATTCAAATCGAAATTAAAAAGCAGTCGTGGTTCGAAACCACTGTAAGAAGCAGAAACTTCATTTGACCCAAATTCCAATGAGTCGATAACGTTTTCAGGACTTATTGGTTTTCCTTGTTCATACATGTAAACAACAGGTGTTCCGATATTATTCGCACGCGAGTATCGCAAACCGGCAGAAAATGAAAAATTGGGCAACACTTCAAATTCATCGCTAACATAAGCTGCCCACTCTAACAACTTTTCATCATCAAGTTTTTTAAAATCAATCAAACTGATTTCTTCGAGGGGATCGATTTCACCCGGACTAATTTGGTTATAGTTTGCTTTAAATCCAGCTTCAGCATTGTGACGGGGAGTTGGATGCCATTTAAAATAATATCCTGCAGAACTGTATTTCAGCATGTTGTTTAGATAGTATGCTTCTTCCGGACTTTGATTGGCGTAGTCTGTTAATTTGTAATTATATTCGCTGTACGACAATTCCAACTCGCCGTAAAGAGATTCGGCAAAACGCGAATTAAGGGTAATATTCCCTAGTTTGCTTCCATATTCATTTACAGTTTGTATGCTAGTACTAAACTCGTCATTACTGACGTATCCCATCAAACTCAGTTTATTGTGCTGATTAAATTTATAGGTTAATTTTCCCGATGCATCATAAAAATTTGTTACACTCTGACTGATATTTACATCGGGAATCTTTTTTAAAATCCAGTTGGTATATGAACTTCTGCCACCTGTAACAAAAGTAAGTTTCTTGTTTTTTGTCAACGGTCCTTCCAATGTCAGTCTTGAATTGATCAGTCCAATTCCGCCATAAATGCGAATTATATCAGTACTCCCCTCTTTGAAATCAACTTCCATTACCGAAGAAACACGTTCGCCAAGTTTTACGGGAATTCCACCTTTGAACAGTCGCACATCTTCTACAACATCAGGATTTATCAACGAGAGAAAACCAAAAAGATGAGAAGAATTAAAAACCGGACTTCCATTTATCAAAATCAGGTTTTGGTCAGAATTACCACCACGAACATTAAACCCTGATGACATTTCACTGACAGTTTGCACACCGGCAAGCATTGTAAGTCCTTTTAAAACATCTATTTCCCCCATCAATGCGGGTATTTTTTTCATTTCGAGTGTAGTCATTTGCACCATACTCATTTGCGACCGGGGCAAATCGTGTTGAATTCCAAGAACTGTAACTTCGGCTATATTGTGAGTTTCTTCATAAATTTCAAAATCGGCAAAACCGTCTTCAATTAACCGGATATGCAGGTTTGATATTTCAAAACCAACAAATGAAAACTGGAGCTGATGGTCGCCTGCAGGCAAATTCAACGTAAATTCTCCTTTACCGTTTGTTGTTGCACCTTTTTCCAATTTGTTGTTATATACAACTGCTCCGGCCAATGTTTCCCCTGTTTTACCATCAACAACGCGGCCTTTCAAAGTGGCCGTTTTGTAACGCCCAATATTTAATGGATCGCCAATTATCATCATTTGCGCCTGATCGTCAAATTTTGAGCGCACATCCAACGATTTTCTGTAAACCACAATTCCATTATCCTGAAACAAAATATAAGTCAAATCGTGTTCATAAAAAACATTGTTCAACGCCTGAAGTAACGGCGTGTTTTCAAAAACTTTCGTAATTGTATATGGCTCAACCCAACTCTCTTTATAAAATACTTTCAATCCGTATTTTTCGTGAAGTATGGTCAGAAAATCGTTTAAGGGTTGATTTTGAAACGTTTCGTTGAGTTTAATTTCATTTATGTTTTGAGCAAATGAACCACCGCTCACAAAAACAAAAAGGATAATAACAAAAATAATATTGTTTAGTTTGATTGATTTCAATATTTAATACCCTGTATTAGTGATGATTGTAATTAATTCCGCAAATGCGGACTGCTTGAAATTGATTCGTTAGATTGCAAATTTTACAAAAGGTTTAATCTAATATTATATTAAACAGCAAGATTAGCAAAAACCTTAATTATTCAAATCGAAGAGAGCAATTTTTTCCAATGGCATCACGAAAACACAACTAACTGTGGAATTTGCGAAAGGGCCAATATTCTATGTTCCAGGGGGAATTGTTTGGGAGTGAGAGTAAAAAAATATCAAGCTATTTTTTGGCGTAGGTAACCGATAAACCATTACCAAGTTGCATATAATTATTCAGAAAAATCAACCAAAAGATTGATTCAATCTGTGAATCTGCGACAATTTCACATAAAATTTAAAGCCACAGATTCACAGAGAGGATCTTGTAGAAACTAATATTTGCAAAACAATAAAATGAAG
>JBFHJA010000258.1:0-6553 GCA_041596165.1 Draconibacterium sp.
GGGTAATAATTCGTTATATGATTTTATTTCAAGAATGCCACAAATCTGAATAAATCTGTCAATACTTAATACATTCGTGCCTTGTTCAATTTTTTGATAACCAGGTTGGCTAATATTAAGCAATTCAGCCATTTTCTTTTGACTGATTTTTCTCTTTTTCCTTTTCGATTTTATCTGACTCAATACCGACATAAAACAAAATTAATACTATTTGTATTAATAAATTTCATTTTCATATTTATAATATTATTTGTATTTATTATGCGTACATATTTGCGTTTTTATAACCGTTGATTATATTTGCATAATAATATTTTAATTTTTAATATCATGAAAAATGTATTCATTCCTAAAAAAGAAAAAAAAGCCAAAAGGTTATTTATTCCAGTAACTCAAACAGAGCATGAAAAAATAATGAGTTATTGCAGGAACAAGGAGATTAAGTTAACCGATTTAATCCGGTTTGCACTCAAAGAAACCATTGATTTTTAAAACCCTGGCAATATGGAAACCACAGCAATAATCATTTCAGGCAATCCAAAGGAAATAGCCGAGGGGTTGCGAAAGTTTTTGGAGCAACAACCAGCACCCGCACCAAAACCGGAAACCGATTTAACAGGCCGGATGGACCGCCGCCAGGCTTCAAAGTTTTTAGCCGTTTCATATCAAACCATGCACAACTGGACAAAGGCCGGAATAATCCGCGAACATGGAACAGGCCGCAAAAAATTCTATTTGAAAGCTGAATTAATCCAGGCAATGAAAAACAATTCGTAATGATTAGAACAGCAAACCAAAGAATTAAAGATGGTCTTTTGTTACCCGACATCAATTCATTAATGGGCGGCATTTGGCAAAGTGGTGAACTGATATTCTTTTTTGGTGGCACCGGAACAGGAAAAAGTATTTTTGGAGTTCAGGCCGGAGACAAATTAAGTAAAGGTGAACCCGTTCTACCCAATTTAAAAAATGAATGTCCATCTCAAATAGTTTTATTACTTGATTTTGAATTAAGTGACAAACAATTTCAAGTAAGATATACAAGCCGCGACAACCAAAGTACTTATCAGTTTTCAGACAATTTTATAGTTGTAAGTATTCCTTTCGGTGAAATTTACGAACCAGGGAAGCATATGACTGAAAAAATCTTTCAAATTATCTCAAATTATTTGGAACAATCTAAAGCAACATTACTAATCATAGATAACATTACTGCATTAAGCGGTGAAGATAGCCGAGACGGAAATGTCGCAATGGAGTTAATGGCCTATCTCGATAAATTGAAAAGGGAAAAAGGTTTAAGTATAATGATTTTGGGACATACGCCAAAAAAATTTGATTTCACTCCTTTGACAAATAGTGATTTAGCCGGAAGCTCAAAACTAACTCAGTTTGCAGATTCGGTTTTTGCCATTGGAAAAAGTCAATTGGGTAGTGATTTCAGATATTTGATTCAAACAAAATTTTCGCGTTCAAAAAAGGAATCCTTCACACGGGAAAATGTTATAACCATTAAAAAGACCTTTGAATACAACTGTCTTAGATTTGAATATGAGGGAACACACAAAGAAAGCGACCATATTTCAAACGATGGGGATGACAAGAAATTACAGGCAATTGCAATGAAAAATCAAGGTCTAACTGTGCGTGTAATTGCTGAAAAATTAAATGTTTCTATTGGCACCGTTTCCAATTGGACACAAAATGAAAAAGGACACGAACCATTCACCAAATGAACAATCTGAACACTTTGAACAATATGAACATATTAAACGACTTTGAACAGTCTGAACACTTTGAACAGTCTGAACATATTGAACACTTTGAACAAATAAAAGCAAAATGAACACTATTTATATGTTAATCGGTAAAATTGAACAAAAATGAACACCTATATATCTGATATATACTACATTATATTTTTATTGTTCAGTGATTTGTTCAACTTGTTCATAATCTATAAAAATGAACAGAACAATAATAAAGGAAGTGTTCAATTTATACACCTTAGACAAAGCCTGTTCAACTCTGTTCAGATTTTTTGCTATTCAAAAAGAAAAAAATGAACTGTACTCAAGCAAAAAAAATACCGATTACTTACTATTTGCAAACCATTGGAATAACTCCAAAAGAGTTAAAAAATGGATCTGCCTGGTATAATTCACCATTCAGGCCGGAAACAAAACCCAGTTTTAAGGTTGACCGACAAAATAATATTTGGTACGATTTCGGGACTGGAACCGGGGGGAATGTTTTAGACCTGGTGATGAACCTAAACAAAACAGGAATTCCCGGAGCTTTATTAATCCTGCAAAAACCTGAACTTTCAAAACCCGATTTTTCTTTTTCTGAACAGCAAAGTTTTAACCCTGCCAATATTGAAATTAAACACATTCAGCCACTACAAAACCGAGCTTTAATAGAATACCTATACAACCGGAAAATAACACCGGGCAAAGCTGCAAACCATGTTAAAGAAGCATATTATCAGGTTAACGGAAAACAATATTTTGCTCTGGCATTTGAAAACGACAAAGGCGGGTTTGAACTTCGCAATAAATATTTTAAAGGAAGTAGCAGCCCCAAAGCAATAACAACCATTTCAGGTACTGGAAAAGCCGTTAACATATTCGAGGGTTTTATTGATTTCCTTTCAGCCCTGGAGTTTCACAAAACAACCAAACCTTTAAACACCTGCATTATTTTAAATTCAGTTAGCAACCTACAAACCATTATAAACACCCTGGAAGATTACCAACATATTAACCTTTATTTGGATAACGACAAAGCCGGGAACCAGGCAGCCCAAACCATAAAAAGCAGATACCCGAAAGTAAAAGACTATTCAAAAATAATATATCCATATCATAAGGACTTTAACGAGTATTTAATTCAATAATTTATTAATCATTAAAATTTAAAATCATGGAAATTAACTGGAATTTATGCGGAAGAAAAGAACTAAAACGAGACAAAAAAAATCTTTCATCACTAAAGAATTTTCTAATTGATTATACTAAAGAAGATGATGGCGTCGAAGTTTTAAAGCAACTTGCAACAGTGCGCGATGCTGAAATTATTGTTTCAGAATTATTGCATAATTTGAAAGATAAAGTTTGACACAAAAAAAGCACTCTATTAAGACCGGGATTACTCCCGGTTTTTTGTTTTAATGTATCCTAAAAATTACTACAAAATTCTGTCCTTTCCTTTTTCTTGTTTACCGTTTACCTTTAATTCAAAAAGCGATGAGTAAAAGAAAAGCTGAATTTTTGGAAGTTGTTTCATTCAGATTAACTCCAGAGGAAAAACAGGAACTTGATAAATTAATCGTTCCCATGAAAACAACGAAAAGCGAATTTTTGAGAAAAAGAGTTAAATATATTTTACAATCAAGTAACAATTAAAACAATGTTCGCAAAGATCAGACTGTATAACGAAGACAAAGGAACAATTTATTCCACTTCGGTTGCAACATGGGGAAGCAGTGAAGCTGAAGCTCGACAAAACATAGAAAAAATGGTTTGCAAATGGGCTGAGGTAACATCATTTACGGTTGTCAAAATTTCTAATCAGCCTATTTTTATAGACAAGTATTATTCTGAAATTCAATTAATTTATTCAAATCGAAAAGCCCGAACTATTCGCCTGAATGTTACAGCCGAAAGCATTACCGAAGCTGATGAAATAGTCCGGGAAATTCTTTCAGGTTTTGAAAACGTTTATTCATACCACATTTTAAACACTGGTTTAAGGAAGTAAATGATTGTCCTTTCACGGTTATAACAGTAAAACTATTTTTATAAAATAAATTTTTAATCCAAAAAAAATGAAATCGGAAAATATTAAAAACGACTTTGCGCCCAAAAGAATTGGTGAGGAAGACGCCCGGAGAAGTTTGGAAACCCAAAGCATTTACGAACATTTTACAGAAGCGGCCAATAAACTTAAAACGTGCCTGGAAACGTGCCTGAAAAAAGTGTTTGAACTCGATGAGTATCTTTCTTTTTTGAAAAACGAAAATCCGCAAAAATGGATTTATGAAAAATTCATTGAAATTCACGAAATCAAATTTCCGGGACTTTCTACCGAAAAAATCATTGAATTGCGCTTGCTCGACATCGAAGCCGATGAAGCTCTGGCAGCTTATGAGATTTTTCAATCGGCATTAACACGGGTTCAAACCAACAACTTCTTTTATCCGTTGCGTAAACTTTGGAGCGAAGAAGAAAACCACTTTGAGCAAAATGGTGATTTTTGGGAAACGTGCGACAATCATTATTCCAGGTTCACCCATACGCCCGAACAAAACAAGATTCTTGGAATTTTCGAGAATATATGCGAACAGCTTAACGAGCTTGCAGAACTCAATATTTTGCGCCCCCAACACGGACAAATGGAACTAAACGCCCTGGCTGATTATATTGAAATCGCTAAAGCGAGGTCCGCCCCGTTTATTGTTGACCGTTATTTATTTTCGCAACATAGATTAAGCCCCTACAAAACAAAAGGCGAGACATTGAAAACAAACATATTTACAGCCGCAGAATTGTTTCATTAGATTTGGATTTTCATGCGTAATTGCGGTTTTTTTTGCCTCTGTCAGATGGGTACTGACAGGGGCTTTTTTTGTCCTTTCCGTTACAATGGACTGCAATTACCTTTAAGCATTAACATTTTAAAAAAAAATAAGTATGAAAATTTTAATTTATGCCAGTCAACCCGGACATAGTACCCGGCGACTGATGGAAGAAATTGAGGCCGCAAACAAACGCACACCGGATAAAGAAATTACCGGCGAAGTGGTTTTTGCTTATGACCTGTACAGTTTTTGCAGCGAAACGACCAGCGGGCGTGATAGGGTTTACAAGAGAGGTAAAGAAAAAAGTGAAAAATTAATTGCCAGGGATTACCAGGCGATTATTCCACGACTGGCCGGAGCTGGTTTTGATTTTGGGTTGGGAAATTTACGCCACATGAACAGGAATTTAAACATTTTTAGCACTGGAACCGATGCCGGATTAAGGATTTGCAGCAATAAATTTTTAACTGTTCAGACCCTTTCGGAACATGGTTTGCGGGTACCGCGTCATATTTTGGCACACAGGCCAACCGACTACAAAGAATTGATTGATTTGGTTGGTGGCCTGCCAACTTGCGCGAAGTTACAACGCGGTTCACAAGGTGCCGGGGTTTTTATACTCAATGATGTTTTAGCGGCTTCAACAGCATTGCGCGCGATGGAGCAGGCGCAGGTTGATGTTGTTTTAACACGTTTCATCGACACTGGCACTCCCGCGAATGATATTCGTATTATTACCATTGGAAGCGAAACCGAAAACCCGCGTATTTTTGCTTACAAACGTTTTGCAGTCGATGGAGATTTCAGAAGTAACTATTCACTTTCCGGAAAAGGTGAAAAAGTGAAAATTACCGATGAAGAGCGTGAAATGGCATTAAAAGCCAGTAAACTTTTAGGCGGCGGCGTTTTTGGAATTGATATTATGCGCGATGCCAAAAACGGAAACAAGCCATATATCATTGAATCGAACGGATGTCCGGGACTGGCAGGAATAGAGGCAGTTAGTGGCGAAAATGTGGCAAAAGCTATAATTGATTATGTATTGGCGAACTATCAACATGATGGAAAAAGAAAGGAAACCACACCAAGCGGAGCAACAGCCCAAACCAAAAAACCCGCAAACGGTTTTACCAGAGAAGAAATGAACTTGACAAAAAATATGGCGAACTGGGATTTAATTGACAATTTGCCACACAACCGACAGGCAGATCAAAACCATTAAAATTACAACTATGTCCAAAAAAGTTTTTGCTACAGATTTCCAGGAAGAACAGTACTATATTAAAAAGTCAAAACCATATTTGAGGTTTTCACCTGGAGACATAGTCTATTTTAAAACAGATTTTGAGCGAACAAACCCAATGATAGTAAAATCATTGCTTGATATTACCTATGACGAGGATTACCTTGTCCAGTGGTTTGACACGCAAAAATCTTTGAAGGTTGATTTCTTTTTTGATATTGCATTGGTTGCGGATGAAAGAAATTTGCATAACTAAGCGAAGCACATTAAATAGTTAAAGAGGTGATTATACATTTATTCACCTCTTTTTTTTATTTCATATTTCCTTGTTTCTGCCCCTTTTTCGGGCTGTCTGGATGGGGCAGGTACGGCAGGAATAGCGACATTAATCCGTTTAAATTGCATTTTCAAAATGTAATATGAAGAATACTAAGCGATTACATAAATATTAATGACAATAGGGTTTTTGAATTAATATTCAATTTGAAAAAAGGCAGAAAATAATAAAATAAAAGTTTCCGTTCCCTCAAATGGTCTTGTAAATGGTATTAAAAAAGGCTTAACTATTTGATAGTCAAGCCTTTAAAGTACCCGGGGCGGGAATCGAACCCGCACTTCCTTGCGGAAACTGGATTTTGAATCCAGCGCGTCTACCAATTCCGCCACCCGGGCAAGTACCTTTGTTTGAAATTGGTTCGCAAAACTAATTTTTTTACTTGAATTCGCAA
>JBFHJA010000259.1:0-6496 GCA_041596165.1 Draconibacterium sp.
AGGAGCTTTCCGAAAAAAATGGTAACTTTCAATATTAATTCAATATTTTTTTCGGCAATATTGAATTACATAATGATGAAAAATCAGAAGTTAATAAGTTATTTTGCCGGGTAATTTAAAAATAAACGTTTTTATGAAAATAGTAATTGCTGGTGCAGGTGAAGTTGGAACACACTTGGCAAAAATGTTATCCGACGAATCACATGACATCGTATTACTTGATGACTCCCCTGAAAAACTATCAAAAATAAGTTCTCAGATTGATTTATTGACGATTACTGGTTCAGCTCATTCATTTGAAGATTTAAAAAAGACCGGACTTTCAAAAGCTGATCTTTTTATTGCAGTTACCCCTTTTGAAGAGCGAAATGTATTTGCCTGTTCAATGGCATCATACCTTGGTGTTGGCCGCACCATCGCCCGAATAAATAATTCGGAATATTTAAAAGATAACTATAAGGCCAAACTAAAAAACATGGGTATTCATGAACTAATTTACCCGGAAAGCCTTGCAGCAAAAGAAATTGTTGCATCGATAAAACAAACTGTGACCCGACAGTTAATTGAATTTTCGAACGGAAAACTAATTTTAATGGGTATAAAAGTTCGTGAGAATGCTCTTCTTCTGAATAAATCTTTAAAAGAACTCAATCTGGAAGAACAAAACATCTCAGTTGTAGCCATTAACCGTGATAACGTAACAATTATACCTAAGGGTCAGGATATTCTTTTGGATGGGGATATCGTTTTTTTTGTAACTACTCCTTTTCAACAACAACATGTTTTTGACCTCACCGGAAAAAAAGTTTTTGATATTAAAAACATAATGTTTTTGGGTGGTAGCAGGGTAGCACAAAAAGCAATCGAAAAATTAGGTGACAATTATCGAATTAAAATAATAGAGATTAACCGGGCAAAATGTGAAAAAATTGCTGACAAATTCGGCAAAGCACTGGTTATCAATGGCGACGGAAGAGACTTTAAGCTTCTAAAAGAAGAAGGAATTGATAAAATGGATGCCTTTGTAGCTACAACAGGTAATTCAGAAACAAACATTCTAATGTGCCATTTGGCTAAATCGTTTGGTGTAAAGCGCACTGCAGCAGAAGTTGAAAACCTCGAATTTATGGGATTAGCTGAAAAAATGGATATTGGCAGCGTTATCAATAAAAAACTGAACGCCGCCAGTTATATTTATAAATTCACACTTAATGCAGCAATTTCGAAAGTTAAATGTCTAACAGCATCGGATGCCGAGGTTTTTGAATTTATTGCCAAGAATGATGCAAAAATTACAGATAAACCCTTAAAATACATTGACTTCCCTGAAGAAGCCGTCATCGGTGGATACATCAGGAACGAAAGCGGATACATTGCAAATGGTGACACATTAATTCAGGAAGGGGATAAAGTTGTTGTTTTTACATTACCTTCAGGGATCAAAAAGCTTGAAAAATTCTTTAAATAGCAGCACAAAGGTTTTCTATCAATGAATATCAAAATCATTTTTCGCGTTATTGGACTATTAATGTTTGTTGAAGGCGCTTTTATGCTTTTGCCCATACTTATATCATTGCTATACGCCGAAAATGATACACTGGGATTTATAATTTCTTCGGGCATTAATTTACTGGCAGGTGCTTTAATAATCTGGACGACAAGAAATGCAAGCCGGGATATTGGAAAGCGCGAAGGATTTATTATTGTATCGCTCGTTTGGGTTATTTTTTCATTTCTCGGGAGTTTACCTTATATTTTCACCGGAGCCATCAATAACTATACTGATGCTTTTTTTGAAACAATGTCGGGTTTTACAACAACTGGCTCTTCAATTTTGAATGACATTGAATCTTTAACACATGGAATTCTGTTTTGGCGGAGCTTAACCCACTGGCTTGGTGGAATGGGGATAATCGTCCTTTCACTAGCCATTTTGCCTATTTTCGGAATTGGTGGAATGCAGCTTTACATTGCTGAAGTTCCGGGCCCAACCCCCGATAAAATAAGCCCCCGCATCAGACATACTGCAGCTACAATGTGGGTTATTTATCTCATTTTAACAATTGCAGAAACTTTGTTGTTGTGGATTGGTGAAATGTCACTTTTCGACGCAGTTTGCCACGCTTTTGCTACCATGGCAACAGGAGGTTTTTCAACAAAACAAGCCAGTATTGCTTTTTGGCCTTCACCATATATACAGTATGTTATCATCCTTTTCATGTTTTTTGCGGGTACCAATTTCACATTAACTTATTTTACAATAAGGGGAAAATTTAAACCTATTTTAAAAGATGAGGAATTCAAATACTACGGATTCATAACTATTGGGTTTACGCTAATGATTTTCATTGGATTATTACTCTCCACCCAAACCGGTGTAGAAGAAGCTTTTCGCAATTCTCTTTTTTGGGTCGTCTCAATTATCACAACAACTGGCTTTGGCACAGTTGATTATTTGCTTTGGAAACCTGTACTTATTGCCCTTGTTTTTTCACTTTTCTTTTTCGGTGGATCTGCAGGTTCCACAGGTGGTGGAATAAAAATCATGAGAATTGTGCTTCTATTTAAAAACGGATATTATGAATTAAAAAGAATGGTTCATCCCAATGCCGTTATTCCTTTAAAATTCAACAGGCACTCTGTTGATTCAAAAATAGTTACAAATGTGTTGGCATTTTTCGTACTGTATTTTATGATTTTTGGGGCAAGCACCGTATTTTTTATGCTTTTTGAGCCAAATCTGGAAACTGCAATGGGAGCAGTTGCTTCAAGTCTTGGTAATATTGGCCCGGGATTAGGTTCTGTTGGCCCGGCCGAAAACTATTCACACATCCATCCAATTGGCAAGTGGTTTCTTTCGTTTTTAATGTTACTTGGCAGGCTTGAATTGTTTACAATACTTGTACTTTTTAGTCCGGCATTTTGGAAAGAATAATCAGAACAAATATCAAAAAATAAATAAATTTAGAGAAATCTAAAACTCGAGAACACCTTTCCCTTCGCGTACAATAGTAATTTCATCACCAGTGCAATCAACAATTGTAGATGGTATCAATTCACCATAACCGCCATCAATAACAATTTCAGCTATTTCCTGATACTTTTCATGAATCAATTCAGGGTCGGTAGTGTATTCTATAATTTCATCATCATCATAAACTGATGTTGAAAGAATTGGATTGCCAAGTTCTTTTACTATTTCACGAATAATATTGTTGTTTGGGACACGAATGCCCACCGTTTTTTTTAATTTAAAATATTTGGGAAGATTATTATTTGCATCAAGTATAAAGGTAAAAGGGCCGGGCAGGTTTTTCTTCATCAACTTAAAAACCGAACTTGAAATGGGTTTTGTATAATCTGATATATGACTTAAATCACTGCAAATGAATGAAAAATTATTTTTTTCAACCTTTACCCCTTTTATTCTTGCTACTTTTTCAACGGCTTTTGCATTTGTAATATCGCAACCTAATCCATAAACTGTGTCGGTCGGGTAAATAATCAATCCTCCTTTTTTCAAGACTTCAACAATTTTGAGAATCTCACGAAGGTTTGGGTTTTCATTAAATAATTTTACCAACATATTATATTTACTTTTGCCCCTCAAAAGTACTTTTACTTTTCATTAGAAACAACATTTTTATTCGCAATGCAAATCATTAACACTTCCGACGGTTCTCACACAATCTACCTGCCCGAAATGAATGAACAGTACCATTCATTAAATGGGGCAATTACCGAATCAAAATATGTTTACATCGAAAAAGGGTTTAATTTCCATACCACAAAAAATCCTATCGTTTTCGAGGTGGGATTCGGAACAGGTTTAAATTGTTTATTAACTGCAATAATTGCTGAAAAAGAAAAAAGGCCGACTTTATTTTATTCACTTGAAAAATTCCCGCTGGCGAAAAACATTACCAAACAACTCAACTTTGTGCAGCAATCATCAAAGGCAGAACAAGAACTTTTCGATGAAATCCATAATTGCAGTTGGGATGAAGTTGTTCGTATTTCAGAATATTTCAGTTTAAAAAAAATTAATGCCGATTTAACAAATTATGATTTCGAAGGAACAGAAAAATTCGACATCATTTATTTTGATGCTTTTGGTCCCGATAAACAACCGGAAATGTGGACACCAGCGATTTTTCATAAGATATCATCAGCAACTGCAAAAGATGGTGTTTTTGTTACTTACAGCGCAAAAGGTGAAGTCAGAAGGCAATTAATGGCTTGCGGATTTGATATGGAAAGACTTCAGGGGCCACCGGGGAAAAATCAAATGTTAAGAGGAATAAAAAGGTAGGCAAAGATTTAATTGCCAAAAAATTACATTATATTCGCACGCTTTATTAAAAAAGTAAAAATGACCGATAAAAAAATGACCGGCGAACTCGAAAATTTTAGTTATGCACTAGGTATGAGCATAGCCGGAAACCTTATTCAAACAGGTGTTAAAACAGTAAACCCTGAGCTATTTTTAAATGGTTTTAAAGATGTTTTCAAAGGTGAAAAAACTATGCTTCATCCTGAAGAAGCCAATGCAATTCTTGAAGATTTTATTGGAAAACTAAATCAGAATAAAGGAGCAGGAAACCTGGAGGAAGGAAAAAAGTTTTTAGCAGAAAACAAGAAAAAACAAGGAGTTACTGAACTACCAAGTGGATTACAATTTGAAGTTTTAACCGAAGGTAGTGGAAAAATCCCAACCTTAAACGACCAGGTACAATGCCACTATCACGGCACTTTAATTGACGGTACTGTCTTCGACAGTTCTGTTGAACGTGGCCAGCCTGCAGTTTTCCCGGTTAACGGAGTAATTCAGGGTTGGGTTGAAGCATTGCAATTAATGTCAGCCGGCTCAAAATGGAGATTATTTATACCATCAGAACTTGCTTATGGCAGTAATGGTGCAGGAGGTGCAATAGGGCCAAACTCAGCACTTATTTTCGACGTGGAATTATTAAAAATTATTTAAATATTTTAAAAATGAAGAACAGTATTATTTATGTGCTGGTTATCGTTTTAGCGCTTAGCGCTTCGTGCCAGCAGGGAGTAAAAACAGTAAAACTTGAATCGAATATTGATTCAGTTAGTTACGCAATTGGTGTATTGGTTGGTTCAAACAATCAAAAACAACTTGAATCGGCACCAGGTGGCGGCGATATTAACAAAGAAGCAATGGCAGCAGCTTTCCGTGTGTCATCGCTTGGAGAAGAAGCAGCAATAACTCCAGAAGAAGCAAACCAATTAGTTCAGAAATTCTTTGAAGGCGCTGGTGAAAGACAAGCACAAAAAAACCTTGAAGAAGGAAATGCTTTCCTCGAAAAAAATAAAGCACGCGAAGGTGTAACAACTACTGAAAGTGGGTTACAGTATGAAATTTTAACTGAAGGAACTGGTCCAATGCCAACCGCAGAAGATCAAGTTCGTGTTAATTATCACGGTACTTTAATTGATGGCAAAGTATTCGACAGTTCAGTTGACCGTGGCGAACCAGTAGTATTTGGTGTTGGCCAGGTTATCCCGGGTTGGACAGAAGCGTTGCAATTAATGCCGGTTGGTTCAAAATGGAAAATCTACATTCCATCAGCAATTGGTTATGGCGAACGCGGAGCAGGTGGTGATATTGGACCAAATGCCGCACTTATTTTCGAAGTTGAACTACTCGAAATTGTGAAGCCTGAAGCAACAAAATAATCGTTAATAAGATTATAAAAAAAACCCTTTGCAGATTTTTTTTGCAAAGGGTTTCTTTTTTATTTTTAACCAGTTAAATTTAAAACTAAACATAAAAAAAATTCATACTATGGCATTAAGTGTAAAAGGACGGGTTAACCAAATATTAAAACCAGAGACAGGTGTTAGTAAGGCCGGAAAAGAATGGAGTAAACAAGAGTTTGTAATTGAAACTGAAGAACAATTTCCGAGAAAAGTTTGCTTCACTCTATTTGGGGACAAAACTTCATTGATGAACGGAATTTCTGCCGGGGAAGAAGTCGAAGTTGCGTTCAACTTAGAATCAAGAGAATATAATGGCAAGTGGTTCCACAATATAAATGCATGGAAAATCGATAAAGTAAGTGCCAATCAAAGCCCCGATGGTCCGCCAGAATACAACATGACTGATATTCCACCGGAACCAGATGAAGATGCTGGTGATTTGCCGTTTTAAAATTCTCAGGAAAATATCCAATAATAAATTTTCAATATCCAATTTTCAATTTGAAGAACCGAATTTTCAATATTCTTCATAGGTAATTGAATATTGGGTATTCTTTACTGGATATTTTTCTTTACTGTTCCCTTGTAAAAACAGGATTTTCCGGTTTTGACAAACGTGAATTAAAAGAATATCCTTCAGCATCAAAAGCAAGCAAATCAGAAGGATCAGAAATATTATTCTCAATAATAAAACGAGTCATCAATCCACGGGCACGTTTCGCAAAAAATGAAATCATTGTGTATTTTCCATTTTTAAATTCCTTAA
>JBFHJA010000260.1:0-6496 GCA_041596165.1 Draconibacterium sp.
AGCCGCCAAAAGAACATGCCCCGCCAATTCCAATTACCGACAATAAAAATGCGATGAATTTGTTGTGTTTTTCAAGCAGTTTGATTTTCATTTTGGTTTTTATTGATGAAGATGGTTTTGATGTTGAAATGGTTGCTTTTTAGTAAATGTTCAGTTCAAAATTAAAATTTGATTTGTTAAAATGGTACTTTTTTTATTGTGAATATTTTTTTTTTAATTCCAGGGAAAAAATTTAGATAAGTATAACGTTAGTATACTTTTCTAAAATCTGCAGGAAATATATTGAACTGGTTAGTTTCAAAGGTAATTTAATGAATACATTGAAGACGAACTTGTAATAATTAAAACTATTCTCACCCATTCACCCAATCACTCACTACACCAACCCCGAAAATCCCATAAATGCCATTGCCAAAATTCCTGCTGTGATTAAAGCAATAGGAGTTCCTTTCAAGCCTTTTGGAATATTTTGTAAATCGAGATGTTCACGGATTCCGGCAAAAATTGACAATGCCAGACCAAAGCCAATTGCATGGGAAATAGCAAATACAACACCTTCAATTAAATTAAATTCCTTTTGGATAGTTAGGATTGCAACACCCAAAATTGCACAGTTTGTAGTAATTAGCGGAAGAAAAATACCGAGTGCCTGATATAATGCAGGACTCGCTTTTTTCAAAATAATTTCAACAAGCTGAACAAGAGATGCAATAACCAAAATAAAAGCAATGGTTTGAAGGTATGCCAACCCTAGTTTATTTAAAACATAGTTTTGAATTAAATAAGTTACAATGGTTGCCAGTACCATTACAAAAGCAACTGCACCAGCCATTCCAACTGCTGTTGAAACTCGTTTGGAAACTCCCAAAAACGGGCAGATTCCAAGAAACTGCATCAATACAATGTTGTTTACAAGTACTGCCGATATGATGATAATTATATAGCTCATTTTTTACCCTCCTAACTTTTTTTAATTCGACTGATTAAAGCAATTAAATAACCCAAAACAATAAAAGCGCCCGGTGCCAACACGAAAATAAGTGTAACATAATGCTCTGGGTAAATTGTGAAGTTGAAAATCTTACCGCTTCCCAGAATTTCCCTTATACTGCCTAGCAAAACCAGCGCAAAAGTAAACCCAAGTCCAATTCCTATTCCATCAATTGCTGATGAAACAATATTATTCTTTGAAGCAAAAGCTTCCGCCCTTCCCAAAACGATACAGTTAACAACAATCAAAGGAATAAAAAGCCCCAGACTTTTGTACAATTCAGGAACATAAGCCTGCATGATCAGTTGTACAACTGTTACAAATGCTGCAATGATTACAATAAAACTAGGTATTCGAACTTTATCCGGTATAACATCTTTTACAAGTGAAATCACAATATTCGCCATCATTAGTACAAACGCTGTGGCCAGTCCCATTCCTAATCCGTTGATGGCCGAGGAAGTTACCCCCAAAGTAGGGCACATTCCCAGAACCAGCACAAATACCGGGTTCTCTTTTATAAATCCTTTTGTAAAATTATTCCACTGATTCATGATACTTTTATTAATTTCCGGCAGTCCCGGCAGTTAATTCTGAATTTTGTTCGTATGCTGCGTAAGCCCTGACCATAGCATCTAAAAAAGCCCTTGAAGATATGGTAGAAGCTGTAATTGCGTCAATATCTCCTCCGTCTTTTGAGACCTCAAATTTGTTCGTTTTTGGATTTTTACCAATTACATTTTGGTTTGGTTTTTCCTTATTGTCAAACCAATCCTGCATTTTTGAACCAAGCCCGGGAGTTTCGGCATGTTCCAAAACCTGGTAACCCGAAAATTTTCCCGATTTATCGATTCCAGCCATCACCGAAATGAATCCGCTGAATCCTTTTTTTGTGTATGTTTTTATGGCAACTCCAACCAGTTCCTGTCCGATATAAGCCGGAAAAATTTCAAGACTGTCGCCACCTTCTTCGGTTAGTGTTTTAAATGAAACTCCAAGCGTGTCAAATTCCGGGAGTACAAGTTTAATAGCCTCATTTTGAGCTTTTATTTTAGCCAGTTCAATCGGTTCTTTAGTAAGGTCATAAACGTAACCCAGTGCTGTTGCAGCAATTGCTGTTACGGCTAAAAGAGTAACAACCATATTTGTAAATGTCGATTCGCGTTTTGCCATATTTATTTTCCTCCAAACCGTTTTGGTTTCACATAAGTATTGATGAGAGGTGTAACCGCATTCATTATTAAAATTGCAAACGAAATTCCTTCAGGATACGAACCAAACATTCTGATACTGATAGTTATCAATCCAATTCCTATCCCATAAATTATTTGTCCTTTGGGATTCATTGGAGATGTAACCATGTCGGTGGCCATATAAATAGCGCCAAGCATTAAACCTCCTGAAAGTACATGATAAACTGGATTGATATAAGTTGTTGGTGTAATTAACCAGAAAATAGCAGCAACGAAGGCTACAGTTGCAATTATTGAAACTGGAATATGCCAGGTGATTACTTTTTTCCAGAGCATGTATAGCCCGCCTAAAATCAGTAATAAAGCAGAAATTTCTCCAAGCGAACCCCCAATATTTCCCATAAGCATATCAAATGTTGTGGGTAATTTTTGCGTAATTTCGGAAATTGGTGTTCCATTCGAAATACCTTCTTTAATTATACTTAAAGGAGTTGCTGAAGTAATTGCATCAATTCCGCTTTGCGCATTTACAGGCCACGATGTCATTTGAACAGGAAATGAAATCAGCATAAAAACCCTTCCAACCAATGCCGGGTTGAAAACATTGTTTCCTAAACCGCCAAACGATAATTTCGCGATACCAACTGCCGCCAGCGAACCAATAATTATTATCCACCACGGAATATTTGACGGTACATTAAATGCCAGCAAAATGCCAGTTACCAAAGCCGAACCATCGGTTATCATTGGTTTTACTTTTAGCAGGTATTTCTGAATGATAAATTCGAATGCCAAACATGCGACAACCGCTATTAATGTAACCCGCAATGCATCGAGTCCAAAAACAAATACCGACCAGGCCAATGCCGGAACCATTGCGTAAACCACCCTGTACATTATTTTTTGTGTCGAGTCGTCCGTATGTATATGCGGTGATGGTGAAACTGTAAGTAAATTACTCATATTCAGTTTAATGTTTAAAGTTCTGAGTTCAAAGTTCCGAATTGTGGATCTCGGTTTTCATTAACCTGTAACTCACAATTTGTCTATTTTTTTCTTGTTCTTATTATTTGTCCCACTTTTCCTTTTCCAAACCTAATATAATCGAGAAGTGGCCGGTTGGAGGGGCAAGTATAGCTGCACGAGCCACATTCAATACAATCCATTATCCGATCATCTTCAGCCCTGTCAAATATTTTCTTTTGTCCAAAAGTCATCAGTAAATAAGGTTCCAAACCCATTGGGCAAACTGAAACACAGCGCGAACAACGAATACAGTCCATGTATTCACCACGTTTAGCTTCACTGTTCTGCATGATGAGGATTCCAGAAGTACCTTTAGTAACCGGAATATCGAGAGATGCAAGTGCACGTCCCATCATCGGACCTCCACTGATAACTTTTCCTGTATTTTCGGGCAATCCACCGGCGGCTTCCACCAATTCGGAAGTAGCAGTTCCGATTCGAACTTTAAAATTCGAAGGATTTGACACGCCTTTCCCGGTAACAGTAACCACACGTTCAAAAAGTGGTTTATTTTTCTGAACAGCTTCATAAACCGCAAACGCAGTTCCCACATTACTTACCACTGCACCAACGGCAATTGGTAAGCCACCTGATGGAACTTCTTTTCCTGTAACTGCTTTTATCAGCTGTTTTTCACCTCCCTGCGGATATTTTACTTTTAAAGCAATAACAGTTATTCCTTTATAATTTTTTGCTTTATCGCTGATAAGTTTTATCGCATCTGGTTTGTTGTTTTCAATTCCGATGGTGGCTTTTTCCACATTCATGGCCCGCATCAATAATTGAGTACCCACTAAAATTTCGTCTGCTTTTTCCAACATTAAACGATGGTCAGAAGTTAAATAAGGTTCACATTCGACACCATTGATTAAAAGCACTTCTGCTTTCATTCCTTTTGGTGGAACAAGTTTTACGTGAGTGGGGAAAGTTGCGCCACCCAAACCAACAATTCCTGCCTCCTGAATTTTTTGAACTACGGCCATTCCGTCCAGATCAAATGTGTTATTCAATGTTTCTGAACGATCGATTTCTTCGACCCATTCATCGCCATCAACATCAATAAAAAAACCTTGTTTTGGGTAGCCTGAACTATCGGGTGAAAGGTCAACTTTTTTGACTTTTCCAGAAACCGATGAATGGATATTTGTTGAAACAAAACCGCTGCTTTTTGCGATTATCTGACCGACTTTAACAACATCTCCTTTGTTAACCACAGCCGTTGAAGGTGCTCCAATATGCTGTGCGACCGGAATAAATACGGTTTTTGGGATTGGTAAAGTTTCTATTTTTTTACCAGATGAAATTTTATTTTCGGGTGGATGAACTCCACCAATTTTGAACGTTTTTAACATTCTATATTATTTAGCGGTGCTACACTCTTCTTTTTCCTCTGTCACTATTTTTCTTGGGGGGAAATTCAATTCAATTATTGAATTTGTTGGGCAAACCGGTACGCATTTGCGGCAAAGTTTGCATTTATCGGAGTCAATAAACGCCAGATTGTTTTCAATTGTAATTGCATCGAATTTACACTCTTTTTCGCATTTGCCACATCCTATACAACCAACATCACAAGCTTTTCGTGCAATTGCGCCTTTATCTTTATTCCGGCAGGCAACAACTACTATTCGGTTTTTTGGGAATTGTTTCCTCATTTCGATGAGGTTTTTCGGGCAGGCATCAACACATTTTCCACATGCAACACACATGTCATCCAGAATTAATGGGACACCTAAATTAGCACGCAATTCAATGGCTCCGAATTCGCAAACATTGTAGCAATCGCCATATCCATCGCATCCCCACTGACAATCAGTTTCGCCACTGTAAACCGATGCTGCAATTGCACAAGTTGTTGCTCCGTCGAAATTACTCGTTTTTGGCCGGTGGTCGCAGGTTCCGTTACAACGTATGTAAGCAGTTCTGCTTTCTTTTTTTATGGCTTCAAGTCCAAGTATTTGTGCTACACTTCCCATTGTTTCATTTCCACCAACGGGGCAATTTAAGTCTGACAGGTCGTTGGCTTTAACACAAGCTTCAGCAAAAGCCCGGCAACCTGCAAATCCACAACCACCGCAATTTGCAGCCGGAAGTGCCTGCTCAACATCATCAATACGGGGATCTTCGAAAACTTTGAATTTCTGTGCCACAAAGTAGAGTATAATAGCTGATAATGTACCTATTATACTTAAAGTGGCGATGGTATATATTACTGTTATACTCATAAATTAAATCTTTTCTTCAACTTCAAATTTGAAAACATTTTTTAATAAATGACGAAAAAAATAGATTGTTATATAATATGGAACAAGTATGGCTAATGCCAATAATCCCCCAATCAATTCATTCTCAGATATAGATATTGAAATTATTAAAGTTAAAAGTACTAAAATAAAGGGGAAAATATAGCCATAAAAAAGGGCAGTAAAACCCTGGGTTTCTTTAAAAACTACAGTTATTTCCTGTCCGCGTGAATATTTGCCTTCAACATTACTTATCTCTATTTCTTTATCCTGGAAGTCGGAAACCGAGCAAGCACCTTGTGCATGACAAGCTGAGCAAGCGGATTGATTCACAATATTCACGATAAGCGATGAACCGTTTACTTCCTTAACAAAACCAGTATGTTTAATGTCTGAACTCAAAATTCTGTAATTTCTGCTATTTCCAGGTTGCAAATTTAGGCATTTATGTGAATCTGTAGTTGTCAAAAATCAGTTTTTTCTGAAAAACAGCAATTTAGAAAAAGTCTAAATTCACATTTTTACTTATGTTTGGAATTATTTTCAGTCGGATTTTTTTCTGACTGAATTTCTTCCCTTATTGAATTTACATTCCATGCGTAGTCAGTTTCGTGAATTAAATAGTCTTTTTCGGTTTGAAGTGTTTCTGAAAGTTGTTCCGAAAAACGACGGGCTTCCTGGATAAATTTTTTATCATCCTCTTTCCAAAGCGCATATAAATCATGTAAAACCTCTTTTTCATGGTGTTTAAAAGTTCGGATTGAACGGTATGCCTCGTACCTCGAAAATCCCAGATGAATTAACGCCTTTTCACCTAGTTCTGCCGCCGAATCAAATACTTCCTGTTGCACAATGTTTACGTTTCTTTTGAAAAATTCAAAAGCGTGATAAATATCTTTTGCGCGGGCAAGTATTTTTACATGAGGGTAATTTTTCTTTATAAAGTCTGCAACTTTCAAGGCTTCGTCATATTCGGCCATGCTGAGGATAACGATTTTTGCATGTTTTATACCCGCTTGCTCAATTACTTGTGGCCGGGTTAC
>JBFHJA010000261.1:0-6483 GCA_041596165.1 Draconibacterium sp.
AATGCATGGCGCAAAACCACTTTCAACTATTCTTCCAATAATACGTTTCCACTTTTTCCTTCATTTGCAATTTCCTTTCATCATCCAAAAAACTGGCTTCAAACGAATTTTTTGCAAGCATGAAGATTTCTTCCTGAGTAAGTTTCAACGCATCTGCAACAGCAATAAAGTTTTCGTTTATATAACCGCCAAAATAAGCCGGATCATCAGAGTTTACGGTTGCCAAAAGTCCTGCATCGATAATCCTTTTAAGCGGATGCTCTTTCATATTTGTTACTACTTTTAGTTTTAGGTTCGAAAGCGGGCAAACTGTTAATGGCATTTTTCTTTTTACCAATTCCCGAACCAGTTCATCATCGTTCAGCGAATTATTTCCGTGGTCGATACGCGAAACTTTCAGCAATTCAAGCGCTTCCCAAACATACTCAGCAGGTCCTTCTTCCCCCGCGTGTGCAACTGTTTGAAATCCTTCTTTCAAAGCCATTTTAAAAACCCTTTCGAATTTTGAAGGAGGATTCCCTTTTTCAGATGAATCGAGACCAACTGCAACGATCAAATCTTTAAAATCAAGTGCCGCTTCAAGGGTTTTGAAAGCATCTTCCTCACTCAAATGCCGGAGGAAATTCATAATTAGATTTGAAGTCATCCCCCACTCTATCTTTGCATCTTGCAAAGCTCGTGAAATTCCGGTGATTACGGTTTTAAATTCAATTCCCCGGCTTGTGTGGGTTTGCGGGTCGAACATAATTTCAGTATGAAGAACGTTTTGCGAATGTGCTTTTTCAAGATATGCACGGGTTAAATCGTAAAAGTCCTTTTCATAAATTAAAACTTGTGCACCAGCATAATAAATATCGAGGAAACTCTGGAGGTTGGTAAATTCATACGCGTTTTTTAACTCTTCAACCGATTTGTAGGGCAGTGAAATGTTATTTCGATTTGCAATTTCAAACATGAGTTCCGGCTCAAAAGTACCTTCAATGTGAACATGCAATTCGGCTTTTGGAAGTGTATTTATAAATTCTTCGATTGTTTTCATTGGATTAGTAATATGTTGTTTTTCATTAAATTGACAACAATTGTTTATTTTTTTTGTTTGCGGGCAGGGGTTTTTCCAAGGTTTAGAATGCGAGAAAGTAAAAGATCAAACAAAAACAGAACAGTTATAAATGCGATATTTAAACCTAAACTAACAATTATTAAGAAGTAAAACCCCGATAAAAATTGATTTACCTGACGGAAAAAAGTTGTTGTAAATCCACCAATCCAAAGTGTGCCCACATTGAAAATGAAAAGGACAATAACGAAATACAAAAATCCTTTGAAAGCTCCTTTCATATCGGCACTGCTTAATGTAATAGAACTTCCAACAGCATAAAACAGGTAAAAGAAAAGCACTAATTTCCACCAGGTAGTTTTTGGACCGGTTAAAATCATTTGAAAAAATTGCCAGACTCCGCTGCCGATATTTGTTAACATATTTATTATCGACTCAAAACTTTTCAAACGTTCGAAACTAAAAACTACTTTATATTTATTTGCTATACCAAAAATATCGATATCGAAAAGTAGCCGTGTAACCACAAGTAGCAGAAACGTTCCCAATAAAATGGGACCTAGACCAATGAAGAAATTGCCCAATGTTTGATACGGATTTCCTTTAGTGTAGCTGTGTTTTACATGCCCCAACGATTTGCCGGAACCTGGTGTAAACAATTTTATTTCAGAGATTTTGTGGGCAAAAATGATTGCAAAAATGGCGTGCCCCAGTTCGTGGATTGAAGTTCCCAACCAGGCAAAACCATACAAATAAACTTTTTGCCCCATTACTTTGCAACCCAGACTTTCGTTTTTGCGTGAGATGAAATTCATAATCAGGGCCAGCAAAATTATTGGCCCAACCAATATCAGCAACTGCGAAAATGTGGCAATTCCGCTATCGAGAACATAATTCCATATTTTGAGTAAGGCTTCTTTCATGTTTTTTTATGGTAATCATCACCCAATTTAAAGTTAGGTTTCGATTTATCAGATATAGCTTTTATTCATAAAATTTTGGAGCCAAATTTCTAAAATAAACCTTGAAAGAGTTTGAACTTTCAAGGTTTATTTTTAGGTGTGGCGAATTCCGATTCTCCACTTTGTTCTGCGATTTGGAAATCGCGGCACTCGTATATTAAAAATCAGTAAAATTCCATTTTCCGCGTGTAGGGCGGCTGAGCATCATGTTTGCACAATCATCTCCGGTAAATTTTTCTGTAATTGGATCCCATAAAAGTGGGCGTTGCAATTCATAAGCAATGTTTACAATGTTGCAAACCGCTGCCGTGCTATGTCCAACAGAAACGTCAGAAATTGGTTTCGAGCGTTTTTTCATTGCATCAACCCAGTCCTGATAATGGTTGTCGCTAAAATATACTCGTTTATCTGTTGGTTTTAAATCTCCTTTGGCCAGTTTTTCATTTGGAAAAGTACGAAGGAAATCACGGCTTACTTCAATTTTTCCTTCTGTACCAATAAATTGTACACCATTGTTATCTTTAGGTCCGCCCCAAAGTTTGTGGTTTACACGTGTTCCATTGTCGTAAATCATGGTTAAACCATAAGTTTGTGCAGGTTCAGAAGGAGGAATAAACTGAACAGGAGCTGAACCATCTTTGTCCATCGCCCACTGTGCAATATCAAACATGTGTGCACCCCAGTCGGTAACTAAACCACCGCCAAAGTCACGATAACCACGCCACCATGCCCAGGGAGAATCATGCGCATCAGCAGGCGCAAGTATTTCATTAAATCCACGGTAAAGTGACGGTCCAACCCATTCGTTCCAATCCAATCCTTCAGGAACTGGTTGTGTTGGAAGATCGCATTGTTTAATTGGTTCGCCAATGCTGACATTAATTTCCTTGATTTCGCCAATATAACCGTTGCGAACCAGTTCCACTGCATGACGGAAATCGCGCCATGAACGCTGCATATTTCCGGTTTGGAAAACACGGTCGTATTTACGTGTAGCATTTACCATCGCCCGTCCTTCGGCAACTGTCAAAGCCATTGGTTTTTCGCAGTAAATATCTTTTCCGGCTTTTGCAGCATCCACAACTATTTGTGAATGCCAGTGGTCGGGTGTAGCAATTACAACTGCATCAATGTCTTTGCGCTCCAGCAATTCGCGGTAATAATGATAGCCGTCAACTTTCGCATCAACTCCTTTGTCGCTGTTGTTCTTTTTGGCTACACCCACAAATTTTTCCAATTTACTTTTGTAAACGTCACATGCTGCAACCGCAACTGTTTCTTTGCATGCGCCAATACCATTCAACAATGTGTAAATCTGCTTCCCGTTGCCAATGTAACCCAGGTTAATTTTGTCGCTGGCAGCAATAAAACCATTTCCACCCAAAACATGGCGTGGAATTACAGTTACTGCCGCCGCACCAACCGCAGTTTTTCCAATAAAATTTCTTCTGTTCATTTTTGTCATTTTTAAAAAAGATTTAATTGATTTATAAATTTTTTGTATGAAGTATTAAGTTTGATTTCTTTCCATTAAAATATGAGATTTTATCATTGAATTTCTTTAAACCCTGAACTCGAAACTTTAAACACTTATTCCCCATCTTTCGCACACCTGAACCCAGTATTAAAAAGTGAAGTTTCGTGGGAATTCATTGAACGAAAGCTTACCGTTAAACTGTTATCACCATATTCATCAAAAAAGAACGAGCCACTGCGGATTACTTTCACATTTGAATCTTCGCGTATGTTAGCGGAACTTCCCGGATATGCCTTGTAATTGTCGGCGCACCACTGCCAAACGTTTCCACCCATGTCGGTAAGCCCTGCTTCATTTTCGCCAAAAGTTCCAACCGGTGATGTAAACATATATCCATCAGCAGTTTCAGGCGCTTGTAAAGTCCCCTGCCAAGTATTTGTAAAATATTTTCCGTTTTCCGAAACCTTGTTTCCCCAGCTAAATTTATTGTCTGAATTTTTGCCACTTCTTGCCGCATATTCCCATTCGGCTTCGGTGGGTAATCGTTTGTTTGCCCATTTTGCGTATGCCGATGCATCATTCCAGCTTATATGCGTAACCGGGTGGTTACTTTCGGCATCAGGTCCATTAAGTCCAAATGGTTTTTGCCAAAATGCTCCGGGCATCAACTCCCACTGTTGATTGTCAAAATTAAAAACACCCGAATCACCAAATTTTTCAGCTTCGGTTTTATAACCAGTCGCATCAATAAATGCCCTGAACTGAGCAACTGTAACAGGTGATTTGTCAATGCTGAAAGATTTTACTGTGACTTTGTGCACTGGGGTTTCTTGTGGTAGTCCATTGTTTGTACCCATCATAAAAGTTCCACCTTCAAAAAGTACCATTTCACTTTCAGGGATTATCTGATTTTGATTATCCTGATCGACAGAAGTAATTAATTGGTTTTCAGAAACAACAGAATTTTGATTTTTAGATTGTTTACCTGAACAAGCAGCAAAAAATAAAATAAAAATGATTAAGTATTGGTTTTTCATGTTGGTATATTCTGATTGTAAAAATGGGGGTTTTTATTATTTATTCAAAATAGAAAAAGCTGCGATTTAATATTTTTTATTCAGTTTGATTTTTCTCGCTATTTTTAGAAAAAAAAGTATGGAGAAAACAATTCTTTCCATCGATTGCGGCACCCAAAGTTTAAGGGCCGTAATTTTATCTTTGAAAGGAGAAGTACTTGCTTTGCAAAGAGTTGTATATGAACCATACACAAGTGTAAACCCTGGCTGGGCAGAGCAAGATCCTGAAATCTACTGGGAAGCGTTAAAATCTGCTTGCCAAATGCTGAAAACAGAAAACCCAGAATATTTTAGTGGGATTTCGGGCATTGGAATAACGACAATGCGCGATTCACTGGTAAATGTTGATAAAGAAGGACAAACTTTACGCCATGTTATGGTTTGGCTTGACAACAGGAAAGCAAAACCTGTTTTTAAACCAGGACTCGGAATGAAATTGGTAATCTGGATTATCGGGATCGCCGATTCCATAAAAAAAGCTCAACGTGACGGAAAATGCAACTGGATTAATCAGAACCAACCTGGAATTTGGGCGAAAACGCATAAAATACTTCAGGTATCCGGATTTCTAAATTACAGGTTAACAGGAGAATTTAAAGATTCAGTAGCCTCTCAAATCGGGCATATTCCTTTCGATTATAAAAAACAAAAATGGGGAAATGCGAAAAATCTACTCACTTTCAGTGCAAAGCTTTATCCCATCGAAAAAGAAAAATTGCCAGAATTAGTACAACCTGGTGAGATCATTGGAAAAATCACCAAAGATTCAGGCCTTGCAACCGGGTTACGTGAAAATTTACCAGTTATAGCCTGTGGTTCAGATAAAGGATGTGAAACGCTGGGAATGGGAGTTTTAACAAATGAAACAGCCAGTTTGAGTTTTGGTACAACGGCAACCATTCAAACCACAAGCAAAAAATACCTCGAACCAATCCCGTTTATGCCATCGTACCCCGCAGTAATACCCGGTTTTTTTAATCCCGAAATCGAAATCTTTCGGGGATTCTGGATGGTAAGCTGGTTTAAAAGCCAATTTGCACACGATGAAAAACAAGAAGCTGACAAAAGAGGTATTTCTGTAGAAGAGGTGCTTAATGAATTACTTTGCCAGGTGCCACCGGGCGCAATGGGATTAATGGTTCAGCCATATTGGAGTCCGGGTCTTTCGCAACCTTCAGCAAAAGGTGCAATTATTGGTTTTGGCGACGTACATAAAAAGCAACACATTTATCGCGCTGTAATCGAAGGATTGGTTTACGCATTGAGGGAAGGAAAAGAAAAGATTGAAAAGGTTTCTAGAACAAAAATTCACAGACTGACAGTTTCAGGCGGCGCTTCCCAAAGCGATGAAATTTGCCAGATTACTGCCGACATTTTTAATTTGCCCGTTGTCAGGGGTAGAACTTCGGAAACTTCGGCATTGGGAGCAGCAATACTAACAGCTTTTGGAACAGGCGCATTCCAATCGATAGAAGAAGCTGTGCATCAAATGGTTCAAACTAAAGAAGAGTTTCATCCAAATGGTAACCATGTAAAACTTTACGATCAGCTTTACAAAAAGGTGTATACAAAAATGTATGGAAAGCTGGAATCATTTTATCATGATCTCAGGAAAATTACGGGGTATCCGGAATGATTTTCCCACACAAAAACAGTCTCAACCCAAAATTTTATTGTAAAATTGTCGTCATTGGTTTTATATACTTTTTTCCTGTATTAATCAATATAACTTAAAATCATGCTACAAATATTGAAAAACGAATAAACTACAGATCACAAATAAATCTGTATATTTTTCAAAATTCCTGTTTTTTATGCTTCTTGATAAATGATACACAATACTAACTTATGAACGACAATTTGCCAATTATACTTTTCGAAACCGAACAAGAATGGATTCACTGGTTGGAA
>JBFHJA010000262.1:0-6445 GCA_041596165.1 Draconibacterium sp.
GCGCCATGGGAATTTATGCAGTAACACCCGGATTGCCGGTTTATACAATTGGAAGCCCAATGTTTGGAGAGGCCAAACTTTCACTTGCCAATAATAAAACCTTCACAATAAAAGCAATTAATAATTCGAAAGAGAACAAATACATTCAATCTGCAACTTTAAACGGACAACCATTTAACCGCACCTGGATAAATCATGACGAAATCACTAAAGGAGGGGAATTGGTTTTTGAAATGGGTTCAAAACCCAACAAAAAATGGGGAGTAGGGAAAGGTGCTGTGCCGCCTTCGATGACTGTGGCGAAGTAGGGTGCAGCGGTTTTTAACCAATTGCTTCAGTCCTATATTTGGGATTGTTAAATTAATTATTTTCAATTGTTTGGATACCAGAGGCATCGAATGTTTATAGAAATATTTGACAGTTTGGGTCCGACCCAGGCTGGAGTCGCATCATAACTCCCTAATTATTTTTTTATAAACATTTGAACCTGCGGGGTGCTATGTGGAGTAATAATTTTTAATGTGCCTATTTCAATTAAACGAAATTAACAAGCAGTTAAAAAACCGGAAATAAAATTTTGAATTCAAAAGCATTATATGCAATTGCAAAACAGTTTGCACGCAACTTGAAGTTGAGCAGACGTCATGAAATGCAAATCCTTGCCAGCAAGGGTTTATAAAACTTATAAATATTCAGAATAAAAACACAGGCAGCGCCTACATCGTAATTAAATGGCCGATAATTTCATCGGGAGTGGACGCCTGACCTGAAAGGTTTACCTGTTCGAAATAATTATACCATCCCGAACCTTCAACTAGTTTTTCAAATTTTTCAACCATTTCCTGGTTTGGAAACTTCCAAACAGAAAAAAAGTCGAATTCAGCTCTTTTATCTGTTGTTTTCGAATTTGTGCCCCAACAAACTATTTCAACACCACCCGCCATGAGATCTTGAATATGTGGCCCCAACTGATTCATGTAGTTTCCTCTTTCCTGTTGAGATAGTTTCTTCCAGGCTTCTTTTTCATTCCATAATTCGATAAAACATTTCATGTCGTTTAATTTTAAGATTAATGTATCAATTTACGAAAAAGAATACATTTTTTTAGCGGACAAAATGTACTTTTATTTGTGATTTACATTTAACTTGTAACATGAAACTGACAACAGAAAAGAAGTTATAAATTAAATAGATTCAAAAGGTTATGAGATATTTATTTATCTTGGGAATAACATTTTTGGTACAATTAATTTTGAGGTTTTTTCAAAACTAAATTCATTAAAAATGTGGTTTAAACTTTTCTTAATTATATTTTCTAACTAAAAATTCAAAAATTATGAACAAATCTGAATTAATCGATGCAATTGCAAAGCGTACTGAATTATCTAAAGCTGCAACAAAAAAAATGATTGATGCCTATCACGAAATTGTTAAAGAAGAAATTAATAGTGGCAATAGTGTTGGTGTGGTAGGTTTTGGAACATTTTCAGCAACTGAAAGAAAGGCCAGAACCGGACGTAATCCACAAACTGGTGCGCCATTAAATATTCAAGCTACAAGGGCGCCAAAGTTTAGGCCAGGCAAGGCACTGAAGGATTCGGTTAACTAATAGGAACTGGATTTATCTGCGTTTAAAGGGGTGTCGTGGTTTTAACCGCGACACCCCTTTATTTTTTAAACCTTATTTTCTCAGCCCAAATAAATTTATAGCATTTTCATGCAAGATCATCGTTGCAATTTTCAGTGCTTCATCTTCAGAAAAATAACCATCGCGAACTTTTTCGATTAACACATTTCCAATAATTTCTTTGGCGAAAAGGAGATGGCCATAAACGTTTTCGACATTGTGATAATCGCCGCCAAATGCCATAATTTTATTTGCCGGAATAGTTTCGAGCCATTCGTGCAGGTATCTCTCACTGTATGATGGCGAAATAATGTACAGCCAGCAAAGGTCGATATATACATTTTGGAAGTTTTTAGCCAAACTGGCCAATTCGCTGCCAAACGGATAACCACCATGAAAAAGGATAAACTTTACATCGCGGTATTTCAAAAATAAATTGGCAAGGAGTGTGGGATTTGAGTTTTCGATATAATTGCCATCACCAGCTTGAAGTCCAGTGTGAATCTGAATTGGTTTGTTGTATTTCCGCGCCAGTTCGATGGTGCGGTGCCACATATAATCTGACAGTGGCTTTACATTTTCAAAAGACAAAACTGCGTCACTTTTTATTATTGTTTCGAAAACCTCCTCTGCCTTTATTTTATCCACATCTTCGTAGTAAAGCGTGCGACTGTATGCAGTCCCGTTTTTTACGGCCACAAACCCCTTATCAATTGAGTTCTGAAAATCTTTTTCAAGTGCAACGGTCAGGTCATCGAGTGATTTAATTTTTACTCCATTTTGCTTTGTTAATTTTTCAAAATCTTCCTTTGAGCTAAATCCTAAATAATTAAATCGTTGCACATATCTCATTTTTTTTGGATCACCAAAACTCCTGTCATTTCCATCTACAATCACAAAATCGGCTTTGCATTTTTCTTCCAAAATATAATCGAGCCATTTAGTTTGATACGCTTCTTTTATTTTGGCAGACAGAGGTTCAACTGTTGTATCATCTAATTTTTCAATCCCAAAAAGTTCCTTTATTGTAAGCAGAACTACCCGGTTGTAAGCTGTATTTTTCGAGTTTTCCCAGAAAGGTTTGATAGCATTCCATTTTTCCATAACAGTAAGTGAGGTATCAGCAAGCATCCCATCGAAAACAGCTTTTTGCATCCCACCCGATTTGATATCATCGTCAGCATAATGGTGAAGCAGCAGGGTGAAATCGCACATGCTGCTATTTGCAATACCCGCGGGGTTCATTAAATGCTCATGCGTATCAACAATTCGCTGGTTTTCGATGTGGGTTCTGATTCGTTGTTCAAAACCCGGTTCTGCATCAGGGTAAATGCGCACCTGGGCATGCATAACTATGGAAATAAAAAGGAGGATGAGCGTGAAATGCAGCCTTTTCATAACATTGGAATTATTTAATTGTCCTTATTTTTATATTCCGATACCACGATTCATCCGTGTGGTTAGTGATTACAATATGCCCTTTGCGTTTTTTCTCAAAATCAGTGTATTTTGCAAATTTACTTGCTTGATAAAGAGAGTCGAATTCAGCGGTTCCCAACTCGTATTCCAGAACTTTTATGCCGTTTAACCAATGTTCTCCGTGGTTACCATTTAGCAAAATTGTGCTTTGGTTGAATTCGCCAATTGGTTTTAGCTGAACATATTCAGGAGCATAAAAATCGTACAACGAGCCGGTAAATTGAAAAGGATTCAGATCTTTATACATTTCGTGTCCGTCATCAAGTGCCTGATATTCAAAACCCAGCGCGCCAAATCCTGAACCATACGTTTTTGAGATTTCTTCCGAAACATTGTATTTTATTCCACTGTTTCCTCCTTCTTTTATTTTCCATTCAAACTTCAATTCGAAGTTGTCAAAAGTTTCGATGGTCATCAAATCTCCACCATTTATTTTTTCTCCGTTTGGAAGCGTTGGAACTTCGCGGTTATCAATTTTGTGGATTTCGCCGTTTTCAACTTTCCAGTGCATTGTTTCTACTGTGTCGCGTCCAAGTCCACGCCAATTGGCAAGTGTTTTTCCATCGAAAAGCAACTCCCAACCTTGTTCCTTTTCAGCTTTGGTAAGCGTGTTGTTTTGGATTGTTTCGTTTGTGTTGCAGGCAAAAAATACTATCGAAACAGTTAAAGCAACTAAGATTTTTACATTAAGATTCATTTTTTTCATATCCTTTATTTTTGTTCAGTTTATTTCAATTGTTTGAAACAGGTTGAAAATAGGCATTATAAATCAATTCGGAAGGCAAAAATCCATGAATTGTAAGATAAAATTGTGTTAGTAAAAGTTGAAAATAATCAAGAACTTGTGAATTAAATTCTGAAACCTGAAACTTACCTGTTAAGTAGTATTTCACAGAATTTCAAACTAAAAAAAGAGAAATGAAGAAAGTAATGCTTTTAGTAACAGCAGCAGCATTTATGTTAACCATAATTGCTGCGAAACCTGAACCCAGGTGGAAATCGTTTTTTAACGGCAAAAACCTTGATGGCTGGACAGTTCGCGGTAAAGCAACCTGGCTAGTAAAAGATGGCGTTTTAACCTGTGAGGGCGATTTTGGGCATATTTATGCTGCACCCGAACTTACCGATTTGGAAGTGAAAGGTAAATTCCGCATAACAAGCACAGGAAAAGACGCCAACAGCGGCCTTTATTTTCGTAGCAATCCACCTGCTGACAATCCCGATGGTTTTCCACGGGGATATGAGGCACAAATTTGCAACAGTCAGGAAGCCCACACGGGCTGGCTCTGGAAACCCGGAACTCCAACCGGAAAAGCAACAGCAAACCTTACCAAAGATGGTGAATGGTTTGATTACAGAATAAAAGCCGTTGGTAGTCACATTGAATTCTGGATAAATGACAAACCGGTAATGACTTACAATGACGATGAATACAAAAAAGGTTATTTTGCCATTCAGAGCCACAATCCGGGTATGAAAATAGAAGCAAAGGATTTGTTTTACAGGGATTTGAGCAAATAAGAACCATTCTGTTTGTTGTTTCAGGGTTTCACTCAATGTGAAGCCCTGGATATGCAACTTATTTGCATGTAACTTTTAAAAGTTTGGAGATCCCAAAATATTATCCGTTATAAAAATTAAATGAATTCAAAATACACTCTTTTACTTGTTTTTTCTTTAGCTGTGTTTCAAACGTTTGCACAGGAACCAAGGGAAGAACAAGAAATCATAAACATAGGTTCGCAAAGAGAGTTGTTTGTCGATAATTTTTTGATTGAAAAAATGGAGAATGCAGTTTTAGAACTGCATCATCCGGAAGATGAAGGTCCGGTTTTATTCTTTAGCAATCCCTGGGAAGGGCCGTTTAGCGCGTATTGTACAATAATGCACGATGGAAAATTATTCAGAGCTTATTACCGGGGAATCCCCACATCTGGCGCCGATGGCAACAGCAACGAAACCACTTGCTACGCTGAGTCGGATGACGGAATAGTGTGGAGAAAACCTGATCTGGAACTTTATGAAATAAACGGTTCAAAAAAGAACAACATAATTTTATCGAACGCTGCACCTGTTACCCACAATTTTAGTCCTTTTATCGACACAAATCCTGCAACTCCCATCAATCAAAAATACAAGGCACTTGGCGGAACTGAAAAAAGTGGATTGATCGCCTATGTATCTCCCGATGGAATCCACTGGAGAAAAATACAAGACAAACCGGTAATTACCGATGGAAAGTTCGATTCGCAAAATGTTGCTTTTTGGGCCGAAAGCGAGAGGTGTTATGTTTCTTATTTCAGAATCTGGACAAAGCAGGGGTATTCTGGTTTTCGATCAGTGGGCAGGGCAACTTCCAAAGATTTTATAAACTGGACACCCACTATTTCAATGACATTTGGAGATACTCCCCTGCAACATCTCTATACAAATCAAACCCATCCTTATTTTCGTGCTCCACAAATTTATGTGGCAATTGCAGCACGTTTTATGCCCGGCCGCCAAGTTATTAGTGACGAAGAAGCAAAAGAACTCAATGTCGATCCAAAATATTATAAAGATTGCTCGGATGCGGTTTTTATGACAACGAGAGGAGGCTCAATATATGACCGCACTTTTATGCAAGGTTTTATTAGTCCGGGAATTGGTTTGAGTAACTGGGTTTCACGAACAAACTATCCGGCACTAAATGTTGTGCAAACCAGCCCTGAGGAAATGTCGGTTTATGTAAATCAGGATTATGCCCAGGCAACAGCACATTTGCATCGCTATTCCATGAGATTGGATGGATTTGCTTCAGTTTATGGAAATTGGGATGGAGGTGAGTTACTGACCAAACCGTTCATTTTTAGCGGAGAAAAACTGTTTATTAATTTTTCAACTTCTGCCGCCGGTGGGGTTCGCATCGAAATTACAGATATCGATGGAAACGCAATTGAAGGTTTTGAAAAAGAAAATTCAGTTGAAATAATTGGAAATGAAATAGAAAAAGAGGTAACGTGGAACCAGAAGCTTAACCTCAAAAATCTTTCAGGAAAACCCGTAAGACTTCGCTTTTTGTTAAGTGATGCTCATGTTTATTCATTTCGTTTTGAATGATTCTGATTGCATTACAATCTAACCATTCAAACAACTGAGCATAGATTACTCAGATTTACACATCTTGCTTTGTTGTAAATTGCAACAATATTAGCTTGAACTATTGATAAGCTTTGTGAGTTCTTTGAGGCTTTGAGCCTTCGTGGCAGGAAAAACTTCGCCACAAAATCACAAAACCACTAAGGTTCACAAAGTTGAAACTTTTTATTAATTATGCGAATCAAGGGTTAAAATTATTTA
>JBFHJA010000263.1:0-6356 GCA_041596165.1 Draconibacterium sp.
TGGGTGTAAAGATATTCGAATTGTATAAAATACAAAGAATTGAGGGCGGTGATTAGATTGTTGTTAAAGTTTTGTTTTTGAAATTTCAACCATGTATGGTAAAGTTTCTTCCTTGTTTAAGGTGGAGTTCTGTATTGGCAGGTTGGGGTTTTAAAGTATTTGGTGATTATACTTTTTGACGGAACTTCCGACAAACCAAAGTGATACGGATTGTCAACAAATCCAATCCTTTCCTCAGCTATTTCAGTAAGCGAATCTCATCCATTGAAAATACCAAACTTCATACCTGCAATGTGAGTTCGACTAAATTTTTATTTATATTTTCGCTCATGCCCGACGAGTTGCTGGTTTACTTAACAAGGGTTCAGGTTTGCAGGGTGCGTCTTCCCATCCTGCTATCCTAAAAAGTTTTATTTTTCAGTATTGATGTGAAAAAAGGAACAAGGAAATGAAAAGTGCTGATGTGTAATTTTGAATAATCAATGCATCAACCAAATTGTGGAGATATTTAATCGTTAATGTATTGATATAAAATAAATTAACTGTAAAATGCTTGTGGCTAACCCGGCTGCTGAAAGTAAATTGCCTGTCAACTCTAAAATTTTGTGTATTGAATTACTAATTATTAAAGAATAAAGCTTTGCAAATCAAACTCGTTATTATTTCAGCATTCGCCATTATTATCTATTTCTTCAGTAACAAGGAGAACAAAATCATTCCTGACAAAGAAGTGCATAATTCAGATACTATCGTTGCAGGTACGGTTCCTGATTATATTCCGCAGCCCGGTCTGATCAAGAACAATAGCATCCTCTTTTGGGGTAAAGAAGATAATTTGCCAAGTCCTTTTGTAAATTCTGATGGTTCTGTTGTTACAACTGCAGAGGAATGGGAGTCCCGCCGTGAAGTACTTTTAGGGATGCTGGAGTATTATGTTTATGGTCCAAGGCCTGATTTTAAGATTAACCGGGTGGAAGTGACAAAAGAATACAATGATGTACAAGTTTCAAAAAATGCGGTTACTCATGAAGCCAGAATATATTACGATGAAAATCGTTTTTTCAACATACGTGTAACACGACCGAAAGAAGAAGGCAAATATCCGATTATAATGCGCTACGAGAGCAATGAAAATTATCGTTTTCCCATCGAGAAAAATTGCATCGGTGATGGTAAATATATTGTTGTTGCATTGAACAACTTAAGCGTTGCACCAGATAAAGGTGAAATTACCCGCGAATATATGCATGAAACCAAAGCAATTATGGCCTGGGGATATGCAGCATCCCTAACTGTTGATTATCTCGAAACACTCAATTTTGTTGATAGCACAAATATTACCATTGCCGGAATGTCGAGAACAGGTAAAGCCGCAATTTGTGCCGGTATTTATGATGAGAGGTTTTCCATAATTGTTGCGAACAATTCAGGTGCAGCGGGTGCATCAGGTTTCCGTAATTTCGGGGAAAATGGAACCCAGGCAATTAATATTGCAAAACATGAACCCACATGGGTGTCGGAAAAATTATTGGAATACATTGACGATGCAAGCAAACTTCCTCTCGATATGCACTATGCCCGGGCGCTTATAGCACCAAGAGTAATTTTGACAACGGAGGCATCTGATGGGGCGGATGCCATTTGGGCGGGACCGGTGAGTACATATAAAATGTGGTTAAGTTCTGATTATGCGTTCGAGTTATACAACTGCGTAGATCATAACCTTATACATCTTCGTTCTGGAGAACATGCACAATTATGGGAAGATTATCTTCGCATGATGACTGTTGTAGATTACGTGTGCTATGGCAAATCGTTTGATCCATTTTTATTCCGGGTAAACCAATATCCTAACAGATAAAACACCCTGTGAAGAATATATTTTGTAAAAGATTTCTAACATTTTACAGGTAAAATATCCAATAAGGATTAAGAAATTTATTATCCACTTTATCCTAGTTTTAAACACTTTAGCACTTATTATTCCATATTTGTTATTTCGAATTTTACTGCAGAGTTCAAACTTTTATTTGCGTTTAAAGAGTCGAATTAAGTGGGAGTTCGGCTTCAGCCGGTAGGGGTATCCATTTGACACATTGCAAATACACACAAAGGTGGAGCATTCAGTTATCCGGCAAATCCTTTCATCCGATACTTTAAATTTTTGATTTTCAATAAAAAACGAAACAATTACCCATCCCGGGAGTTAGATGTGTAGGAACAAAAAATATTAGAATGAAATATTTGGTAAAAATAAACGATGTAAAATCGACTGATGAGCTGGAAGGAGCATGGAATAACGACGACTTTAAAGAGTTGCTGGCAAGATTTGAGTACCCCGATGCGGAACAATTAAAACCGACGGAATTAAAAGAATACCTGTTTATGGCCATTTCCGACTTTGAACCAAACGAGGCAGCTGCGATTCTGCTTGACTACAAACTTTCGGATTTTTTAAACGAAGGACAGATTGATAATCTTTCGCATGAAATGCTTCGTGTAAAGGTCTGTGAAAATTATACGGAGATCAGCCTTCACAAAGATTTGTTCAACATTAATCAGTTGCTTTACAAAGCGTATAACGGAAAATTCCCCCAAGCCAAAGCTAGCATTGTACAGTTCGAGATAACAGACGAAACCGATGATCCGGAAGAGATTTCAAAGGAAACAGCGTTGAAAGCGATAAGTTACGGACTTTCAGAAAAGAATTTAATCAACCGGTTACTGAGCGATCAACTGGAGGGAAGAACTTCCTTTCCGGAGGCTGACGGAATTGTGTGGGACTTGCAAAACAAGGGAAACCATGTTTATTCGATGACAACTTCAGAAAAATGGCTCACCAGGAACGACTTTATAAATCAGGAGTATGAATGCACGGTCCAGCCCTTTGAAGAACCGGATGAAGAAGATTAGATGCGCCTGTGTGAATTTGTAATTCTTATCTTATTTATTACCTGAAAAATCCATCAGTTCTAAGAATGGTGTCCTTCATAATCCGCCGAGAGTGTTCGGTTTTTGGTTTTATGAACCTATAAGAGTTTTAAATGTTGTAAGTGTATTCATTTGTCGGGCAGTAAATTATAATCAATTCATTATACAATAAATAACAAAATATGAAGCATTTAGTAATTACATCCAGAATTATATTCATTTCAATATTCGCTATTTTAACAATAGTATCTTGTAGTCCGGCCAGGAATGAATCAGGTAAAACTCCCGAAGTACCTGTTCTTCCGCAAAATCAGATTCAGGATAATACAATTGAAACACAAACTCCGGCCACTGCAACATCGGAGCCTGACAATCTGCAATCATCTGAAGAAAAAAGTGCTCAGGTAACGATAAATCCGCCACATGGAGAACCTGGCCACCGCTGCGATATTCCGGTAGGAGCGGCATTAAATTCATCACCTGTAAATACCGCCCGCCAGGCAGTCAATACTTCACCAACTGTTACTTCGCCAAACATTGCGAATAGCTCAACTGCACCAACCATTGAAAATGCGAAAAGGTTAAATTCATCACAACCTGTAAGTACAGCATCTTCACAAAATTCAGGAATGTTAAATCCGCCGCACGGACAGCCGGGACATCGTTGTGAGATTCCGGTGGGGAGTCCTCTGCCGTAATAGGATATGGATTGTTGTTCTATAAAAAAAGTCCAAAATTATTAGTCTCTGAAAAGTTAAGAACAGTTTCAAAACTTTGTTTTACGGCCCCGTCTGTCAGCTGGTAAACAGCCCGACTTTTAAAAGAAGGAAGCGCGGGAAAGTTCTTGGGGCAGATTTTATTTTGAATTCCATACAGGTGCAGAACTATATGGAGACGTTTTAATTAATAGCCATTTAAGTCAAGTTCAGCAGCATCTATTCTATCTACCCATTTACCCATCTTTTTTTGGATGATTCTAAAATGATGCTCATCTTCAGGAGCAATTAACGAAATAGCATCACCGGAAGATTCGGCGCGACCTGTTCTCCCAATCCGGTGAACATAATCTTTGGGCGACCGGGGTAATTCATAATTAATAACGCAGGGTAAAAATTCGATATCGATACCACGGGCCAGTAAATCGGTGGTAACCAGCACCTGAATGTCGCCCGATTTAAACAAGCTCAAAGCTGCGGTTCTTGCACCCTGGCTTTTTTTGCTGTGAATGGCTTCTGCATCCACTCCGTTTTTAACCAATTTATCGGTCACAGCATCTGCTTTATATGCCGATGAAGTAAAAACCAGCACCTGTTTCCAGTCGTTATTTTTTAGTAAGTAGCGCAAAAGCGGTCCCTTTTTTTCCTCCTGCACAAAATAGGCAAGCTGTTGGATAAGGTCAATTGTATTTGTTTCGGGTTCTATTTTTATTACAAGCGGATCATGCAAAAGAAACTGGTTAATGTTGTTTACATCATCGCTTAATGTTGCCGAAAACAAAAGGTTTTGACGCTTTTTAGGCAGCAGCGCAAAAATGCGGTTCATCTCTTCTTTAAAACCCAGGTTTAGCATTTTGTCGGCTTCGTCGAGTACAAGTGTTTTTATGCCTGATAAATGTACAGCCTTTGATTCTACCAATTCAAGCAGGCGGCCCGGAGTGGCAACCAAAACGTTAACACCTTGCAAACCTATCATTTGTGGATTTATGGAAACACCGCCATAAACGGCCATCGACTTAACAGGCCTCGGAAGAAAGATCCCAAATTGATGGAAAACTTCGCGAACCTGCACTGCCAGCTCACGGGTTGGCACCACTACCAAAACAGTTACATGCCGGTTTTTCGCAACAAAATCGCTTTGCAGATTCTGTAACAACGGCAACACAAAACTGGCTGTTTTACCAGAGCCGGTTGTGGCGATTCCCAGCACATCTTTCCCGTTTAAAATAGCAGGAATGGCGGCTTCCTGAATAGGATAAGGCTTGGTGTAATTGTTTGTTGACAATACTTTCAATAATGTGGATGATAATCCCAAAGCAGTAAATGACATGTTCGTTGTTCCCGATTAAATGCGGATAAATTTCCTGCCGCAAATATACTGAAAATAGAATAACCCTGTTTATACAACTCCGCGCTGTGGGCTCGCCCCGTTTAATTCTGAATGTCTTTGGGGTTCTCAGGCTTACTGAATAGCAAACAGGCGCGAACAGCGGCACGAAGAACTTATAAATGCCAAAAGAATTTGACAAATTGTTTTTTACAATTAAAAATATACTTTTGCGCAGCTTTTAGGGCTTGGCTTCCACCTGCCCGAACAAGTAAGAATCCTTATCATTTATTTGGTAAGGATTTTTTTTTATCGTTTTCCAATTGTTTATACTGCCGCTAATTTAGTTTAACCGCCGGTCTGTAAGCTGGGTGGAAACCCGGTCTTTAGAAAAAATGAAGGTTGGGAAATCAGTAGATCAGATATTAGTTTTTTAATAAAATCATATATCCGACAAGTTACACCGATTGTATTTAGCAGCCGTTAAAAAATCCCTGCCCGCGGTCCCCCCGGCATTATCTGAATTTTCAAAACATGCTCAACGTACTGAAAGTAATAGAAAAGCTCATGATTTAATTCAAAGCCATAATCAACGTTGGGTTCATATCCAACAATCGGTTCGAAAAATGATTTTCTCCGTCCGTTCATGGCATTATAGTTCCATGCCGAAACATATTGGCGGTTCCAGTTTTCGTAGTATTGCTGCGAACGATACATTGCCGGACTGTTATGCAACTGATACCACATTTCAAATCTTCCGTCAAAAGTTTCCAGGTCATATTCCAAACTGTCTTCAACAATACTTTCCTCGTTGATACTTTTTACTTTAACCACTCCTTTTTGTGTCGAACAAGCTGCAATAAAAAGTATTATCCCCATCCAAAATATGATATGTTTCATCTGATTCATCTGTTTTAATGTTTTAATGCTTACTTGTTTGGATACGAAAATTACAAAAGAATTGTTTATAATTAATAAATCCACCGCCCCGTCCCGTGTAAACCGGGCCACCTCCCGAAATTCGGGACAGGCTCGCCTTTTGGAGGAATGAAGGCGGGGAAAAGTTTGTAGTTCAGGGTTAAGTTTTATTTTTAAATTCATCGTTTATTAGAACGATTTCTCCACCTTTTTAAGGGGGAGTACGGCTTCAGCCGGGAGGGGGTTTAAAGTAATTTGTTGATGATTGATAAATCAACCGCCCCGTCCCGTGTAAACCGGGCCACCTCCCGAAATTCGGGACAGGCTCGCCTTGGGGAAGAATGAAGGCGGGGAAAAATTTGTAGTTCAGGTTTAAGATTTATTTTGAACTTCATAGTTTATTAGAACGATTTCTCCACCTTTTTAAGGGGGAGTACGGCTTCAGCCGGGAGGGGGTTTAAACA
>JBFHJA010000264.1:0-6340 GCA_041596165.1 Draconibacterium sp.
GAACTTCGTAAATACGTTGTAAAACGAATAGTACAAATCCTGCGAATGAAGTTTTTTAAGAAAGTGATGATTGAATATATTTAATGTCTTTGTAATGTTGACAATTAACAACATTTAGTTCTTTTTCATGGAATTTTATGAACTAATTTCCGAACTTCGTTGGAGAAAATATTAACCATGAAACATTTTCTACTATTGATTTTTGTATTTGCTGCTTTTCAATCGTTTTCTCAGGAGAAGGAATTTTTCCTGCAGGGGCAGGTAGTTGACCGCAATAACAACCCAATTTCGGATAGTAATATTTTTAACGAAAGGAACTCGGTAAAAAGTGCCAGCAAAACAAATGGAGTTTTTGATATGATGGTTTTGCCCGGAGACTCAATAATAATTACACATATTTCTTACATTCGAAAAGCGATTACAGTGCACCAGTTAATGGTCAATCCGGTAATTCAATTAGATTTGGATACAATCAATATCAAACCCATAAATATTTCAGCTAGTGAAAAATCGGATTATCAAAAAGCTATGGATAACATTGAAAGTTTCAAATTTGATTTCAGACCGCAGCCCGATGATGAATACACAGAAAGTGAACGGATGAAAAATTTACTAAACACCGAAAACCAGGTAGCAAGAGCATCTTCCTATTCACTTAATTTTATACAGTTTTCACCCTCCGAAGAAATTGGCAAGTTGAAATCAAACCGGAAGAAAAAGAAAGATGCAAAACAGTTTTCTTCGACAAAAAAACCAGTTTTGGAGGAGGAGGAATAATTACTTCGTAAAATATTTTATTAAAAAAAGGGTTTGACTAATTATAGCCAAACCCTTTATACTTTTAAAAACTTGTTGTCTTGTTTTTACCATCCAGTATTATCTGGCAGTTCTGCAGGACCTGGACTTACCGCAGCCGCTTCCTTTGTGTTTAAAAGCAGAAACATGGTTGTTGCTGTAAAAGCTGCATATTTTCCTGCCTTTTTAAACGCCTCTTTTCGGGTTACTTTTTCCTCCAGGGCTTTTATTTCTTTTTTATTATTTTCCATTATTCTTAAATTAAAATTCTTGATTATTACGCTTTTCTATTTCTCAAATTATCTGTTTAAAGGTATTTTCTTTGTAAATAAACCACCATCATATTGAATGTTCAAAAGGTAAATTCCGTTTTTCAAACCGACGGTAGAGATGCTATTCATAGGTATTCTTTCAAGTTGAACTTCCTTAATCTTTCTTCCCATCAGGTCAAAAACAATTGCACGGGCATTACCCTGAATATCTCCATTGATAATTATTTTTTCATTGGCATAATAAGCATTAAAATCAGAAGTTGCAGAAATATCGCCAATTTTTGTTGTGCTGTTTGAAATATGAAGATAAAATCTTCCTTTACCCTGAGCATTTTTAGTAATGTCAGTTGTATAAGTTTCAATTTCGTTTAATTCAGTAAATGTTCCTAACAAACGGTCCTCCAATACAACTTTATACCCAAGTGGCAGATTTTCAGTTAATGCTAAAAAAGAAATAGATCCGCTTTCATTAGATTCGAGACCAACAGCGATTTCAGTTTTATCAAGCAATAATGAAGGGAGATACTGCATTCCAAAATCTACACCATTATCCTCAACTAATACTGTGTATAAATCGAAACCTGATTTTAAGATACCAACGTCATAACCAGGATCAAGACCAACAGCCATGCTTTCATCAAACTTAATTAATGTTGAAGTTTTTTTATTTGAAAGTTGGGCAACCAATTTAATTTCGGGAATTGCTATCTCACCACCTTTCAATACTGCCGTAGGTGAATGTGTTTGCAAATCAGTTGTAAATTCCATATTAGTAGTACCAGTTTTAGCTTTTACCATAAATGCCTGTCCCAATGCAGCTGTATAAGCATCACCTTCAGCACCTACAATTGTATATGCTGTGTTGTTCTGATCCCATACATAAACAGCTTTAAAACTTGGATCGATGTTAGCTACATTCAAATCAATAAAATTATTTGTGCCTGCATTACTATTTATAAAAATTGCCGATGGATAAGGGTTTCCTACACAATTCCAACCGTAACCTGTTGCAGTAACTGCAGGCGATACATTCCCAGTTTCCATAGTTCCGTCAAATTGAACAGTACCTGCGGCATTAATTCGAAGAGAAAATCCCTTTCCGGCATCAAGTGAACCTGCAGTAGCTCCTGTAAAATAATTGTTCCAATTGTTGGCGGATTCATTGTAATCCATCATCCCCCAACTTTCAGTACCAGAAATATCTTTAGAAGGAATATTTGAATTAGCCGCCAAAAACGATTGAATATCTTCTCCCGGAGCTGTTGAAGCCACTAAATGCCAGGCATTTTCTGACATCTGTCGTTTCACAGTTGTTGCGCCGTTTACAGTTAAATTGCTTTGTCCCAGGATTGAACCAGTGCTTGTTTCAGTACTTTCAATTGTTAAATCATCGCATATTGCAGCAGTGGCTAATATGGGATAGTTAACTAAACCCGCTGGTATTGTTGCGCTAATATTATTTGTTGGTACAATACCTAAACTCCAGTTTCCCGGAACTAACCAATCGTTGCTTGCTGTTGCTGTTCCAGTCCAGGTTTCGGTAGCTTTTAAATCAAATACTTTTATTGCTCCTGCATTTGACACTAATCCATTATCAGCTCCATAATAACCAACGATAACTTTAGATCCATTATCAGCTATAGCAACTCCATATCCACAATAGTCAGCTGCTGCATCTCCTAAGATATCCTGACCTAATTGAATCCATGTACCAGCATTGTTATAAAAAATCTTTGTTTTACCTGTTACGGATGAAGTATTCCCAGCTGCGCCAATTACAACTATTGAACCAGTTGAATTGAGACTTATGTTTTTACCTGAGTCGTCCGTAGTTGCCGTTCCAACAATAACTCCCCCAATTGGAGTCCAGGTACCCGAAATGTTTTTGTATATTCTTGTTCCACCCCTACGACCAGAATGTTTATAAGCACCAATTGCAACAATTGAACCATCGTCATTTAAACTTACGCTTGCTCCAGAAGCATCTCCAGCTTCACCATCAATATCCGCACCTAACTGATTCCAAGCTGTTCCATTATATTCATAAACTCTTGTATGACCTGCACCTGAATTGTTTAAATATGCACCAATTGCGACAAAAAAGCCATCTGCACTTAAACTCACTGAATATCCAGAGAGGTCATCGACAGCTTCACCGTTAATTTCCGCACCCCTTAGGTTCCAAGTTGCGCCATCATATTTAAAAACTCTTGTATGGCCAGAATTGGATCCTCCGCCATCATTTTCTGGAGATCCTATTGCCAAGATAGTACCATCCTCACTTAAACTTACAGAGGTTCCAGAGAGGTCTCCAGCGGCTTCACCCTCGATATCCTGTCCTATTTGCCCCCATGCACCTGATTCGAATTTAAAAACTCGTACAAGCCCAATATCAGTCTTATCATTGAGAAGACCATCATATTTAGACCCACCTATAGCAACAATTAATCCATCAGCACTTAAACTGACAAATCTGCCAAATTCATCTCCCGCTCTAACGCCATATAGGGCTGCCCCCTTTTGCTGCCATACACCCGACACATATTCTAGAACTTTAACCTGACCGATATTAGCACCGCCATTATCATTTTCAGGTGCACCAATTGCCACAATGCTCCCGTTTGCATTAATTGCGACACTCTTACCTGATGCATTATTTACAGCGTCGCCATAAGTAGTACTGCCAATTTGCTCCCAAGAAGTTTGTGCACTTAACATACTTACTGGCACTATTAGCACCATAGCAATAAGTACAAATCTTAAATAAGTAGAAATACGTTTCATAGAATTTGGATTTTATTATTTTATTTATATCGAATTGATTACGTCTAATTTTATAAACGGGAGCAAATTAATAAAAAAATTCATAATCAATGATCTAAACTTTTTGTAATACTTATTTTCAATCTATATTCCTTAACAAATTGTCAAATTGGGACTTAATGATAAAAAACAAAACCAGTTTAGGTTAATGCAAAATTATACTGTGTCGCATTACAGAAACCAGTCTGCTACTGTACATCAACAAAGTGTTGTTGTTTCTTATGCTGTAGTTGATTCTGATGTTTAACAGCTTGTTTTGCTCTTTTTATCCTTCTCCTTAACAACTAGTTAACAGACAAGTCCATTATCTGCAGAGCAATATAAACAGCAACTTGTTCTACCTGACAAATTTTTCACATACCAATCCAGTTATCATTTTTTGTATTGGTTAGAAATAAACTCATAATTTCCGGACTTAATTTCAAAAACAGCTTTCCTGTTTTCGTATTTTATAAATTTAATCCCTTTGGCTTTTGTCGCAGGCTTCCCATTTTCCGTTATCTCATTTTCTGAAATAGCAGGAAGATAAATAGTTGCAGTGGTGTTGGGTGGAACAGTCGCGGAGAAAATTATTTTGTCATTCTCCAATCGCCAGCCGCTTTCAATTTTGCCATACATTGAATCATAGTGCCCTTTTGCAAAGGTCATTATTCCATCAGGATCGGGAGTTGGCTGAAGGATGAAGTGTTTAAACCCGGGTTCTTTTTCATCGCGCTGAATACCAAGTGAATAGTTGTATAGCCAAGCACCCACAGCGCCAAAAGAGTAATGGTTGAACGAGTTCATTCCATTGTTTCCACCGAACCCGTTTTCAACGGTATATGAATTAAGTCGTTCCCAGATGGTTGTGGCACCCTGGTCGACAGAATATAACCAGGAAGGGTATGAGTCTTGTTGCAGTAAACGGTAGGCAATATGGTTGTACCCGTAATCGCTAAGTGCATTGTTGATCCATGCAGTGCCAATAAAACCTGTCATCAGCGAATATTCAGGTCGGGTATTACCTCCGTCATCTTCGTTTTTACGCATCACTGAAGTTGCCAGGTGTTTTGCAGCACCCTGCTCATTTTCAGTGCTAAATGCCCTGAAAGCCAAAGGAATGGCATACGAAACCTGGGTGTCCATTTCCTTTCCGGCAACTGAGGGGATTTCTGTTGTATTATCACCAACTGCAGGTCTACGCCCTGTAATAAAACCAGATTTGAGGGTTTTATGAGTCTGGCCATTTACATAGGTTTTATTAAAAAATGATTTGCGTTCATCATATTTTTTCCGGAAAAGGGCTGCATCATCTGTTTTACCCAAAATATCAGCAATTTTGATCATAATTTCAAGGTCGAAAATGTAATAAGCTTCCCATATTAGTGTATTGTCATTTTTATTGCCTTCAGGACTGAGCCAGTCACCCAGCGGACCTTCATTCATAACACCTGTCTTTGAATCAATCCGGGTATCCAGGAATGCAATGTACTTTTTCATTGCATCGTAGTGTTCAGTAATCAATGCTTTATCTCCATATTGCTGCCAGGCTTCCCATGCAACAGTAATTCCTGCACTTCCCCAAAGAATGCCACCAAAACCTCCACCCAAGGGTGCAACATCGGTAAAACGGCCATCCTCGCGCTGGGCATCGCGCATGCTGTGCATGTGACGTCGCAGGAACTGGGCGCCATCGGTGAGATAAGTAGAAGTTCTTGAAAAAACGGAAATATCACCACTCCATCCCATCCGTTCATTTCGCTGAGGACAATCAGTAGGGATTGATAAAAAGTTGCCTCGAGTTGACCAGGTAATGTTTTCCCATAGTTTATTAACTTTGGGATTGGAAGTTTCATAGCTGGAAGCCAACTCCTTTACTGAACTGATTACTTTTCCCTTAACAGACTGTAGCGGCAAAGCTTTATCGATACCGGTAATTTCAAGATAACGGTATCCGTGAAATGTGAATCGTGGCTCTATGATCTGGTTGCCCTCTTTTAGTGTATAAACATCCTGAGCCATTGCTGCGCGAATGTTTTCGAGCATGATCATTCCGACTTTTTCACCATATTCGGCAAGATCAGGATACTTCACCTCTGCAAAACGCAGGGTTATTTTTTCTCCTGCTTTTCCGTTATTAATTATAATATTTGGTATTCCAACCATGTTTTGGCCCATATCATAAACATAAACACCAGGCCGAACTTCTTCCATTTGAATTGCAGTCAGTTCTTTGACAACACTAGCATTTTCTCCATATTGACCTATAAGTGACATATTATCGTAGTTCGATACGGGAGCCATCCCCATCCTGTTGCCAAAGGATTCATCTTCACAAGTTGTCCCTTTAATATTTACTTCAACAGCTTTTTTCCATTTGCTGTCGTCGTAAGTTGAAGTATTCCATCCTTCAATTAATTTGTCTTTTGATGCATCGTATACTTCACCCTGGAAAAAGCTACTATAGACAA
>JBFHJA010000265.1:0-6318 GCA_041596165.1 Draconibacterium sp.
TAGAAGAAATTAATTACTGTTCAAATTCCATTTTTTCTGAAACCCCGAATCATGTGAATAGTCCATCACAAATTTTACAACCCCACTGTATTCTTTTACACCCTCTTTTATTTTGTTGGTTTTCAGGTAGAAATCGTTCACTTTCGAAGCTGCTTCGTCGATTTTTTCGTTTCGTAAGCCCATCCAGTGCTCCCTTATTTTTTGCAAATCTTTTTTTACCCTTTTATCGAGTTTGGCAATTATATCGCCATATTCTTCCAATTGATATCCCTGGTAAAGAAAATATTGCAGTACATGCAGATTTGCTGAATATTGCAATTGTTTCGATTTGCTTTTGGTGCAAACCAACCATGCATAAAAATTGGCTTCAGCTTCATTTGTAATCCCGAATTGATGCGCCTTTTCATGAGCGAGTATGAAAGGGTATTCTATAGGTAAAATGTAGCTGTTTACATGAACTTCGTTAAAAAAAGGGCCGTAATAACCCGATATTCCGGCTTGAGCAAAAAACCTGCTGACAGTAATAGATTTCGGTTTTCTTTTTCCGGAAGGATATTTAATCCTTAATGCTGGTGCAAGCTTTTTATATGATTTTTCAATGTTTTGATCTGTCGCTTCAACATTCCAATCTTCAAATGAAATCCATGATTTATTCGTGTTTTCCACAAGTTTTTTAAGTTGGGCTAGAAATGCTTTTGTATTGGGTTCATGTTTGTCCAAATTAAGCCTGGCATGTAAATCTTCACGAAAATAATTGAATCCCCATAAAAAATAAAAAAGGATATAGCTTGCCGCTACAATATTTAGCATGATTTTGCCAGCTTTTGCAAATGAAATCTTTCGTGCAATAAGTAAGATTAGAATAGTTAGAAATGTGAAAATCAAGAGGATATAATATGTGTCATCTATTGAAAATGCGAAAATATTGCTGATCGGGGAAATTATCCGGGCAATAAACGGATATAAAAATTGCGAATAAACTTTTTCTGTAATTGAAGGGAAACGGTATGCAAGCAGGGTGCTTCCATAAGTTATTATTGCAGCTAAGGGCAGAATCAGCCATTTTTTCGATCGGTTTTTTTTCATTGTATTTTCTGTGTATTCTGCCTTTAAAAATAGAAGTGCAAAAATAAAGCTATTCGTGTTATTCAGCTATAATAAAGGAGAAATCTTTTTCTGATCATTTTTTCAATGTTTTAAACTTTGGAAAAGTTAATAACGAATAGAATGGTATTTTTTCAAGTATTTAGTATTATTGAACCCTTAAAATTTTCTGATGCGGTTTCCATTTTTATTATTTTTTGTATTGCTTGGTTTTTCTGGTTTTGGTCAATCCCGACCGACAGGTGACTGGGTTGATTATGGCAGCGACCATATTAATAAATGGCTGCAGATTGCACCAGGGAAACTTGGACCAAACGCTTTGCCCGTGCCTTTTATGGATTATGGCTTACTCGACAGTTTATCAAATATTGAAACAGGAATTAATTCCCATTTTATGAAAGGTGACAGGGCGATAAATTCATCTGTAAGTTTCTATTGGGCGATAGTTCCCAAAAGAGTTGTAATGCATGTTTGGGGATTTCCAACTGAAACGTACCAAACAGACAATTCAGTACGAAATGATCGACAGATTTATTACGATGACCACGGTTGGATGACCAAAGCCGGCGATTTGTGGATAAGTACTTATGTTCAGATAATTAAAGACAAAAGGAACTTGCCCGATATTACTATTAATTATTCTGCAAAAACTACAATTGGAGATGCCGTGGAGGGACGTTATACGGATGCCCCTGCAAACTATTATTATATTGCTTTTGGAAAATCGATCTTTCCAAAGACTGGTTTTGTAAGCGAAATCAGACTGGGTGCTTTGGCTGGTTTTTATGTTTGGCAAACAAATAAAGTGGAATTGGCGCAGGATGAAGGCGCATTGTACGAACTTGGAGTAGATTTAAAACACGGGAATTTGTCGTGGCGGAATGAAATTGGCGGTTACAATGGATATGGTGGATATCAGTTTATTGGGGTCGATGCAAATAATGATCCGCTAATTTTCCGGACAAACTTTAAACGTTCCGGCGAACGATATGATTGGAAGCTTGAATATCAAACCGGAATCAGGGATTACGATTACCAAACTATCAGAATGTCAGTTTTTTATAAGTTTGGTTTTGCAAGAAAGTAGGAAAACTGATTGGTAAACCCCAAATTCAAACAAGTCACATTAAAATCTGAATTTTAAAATTTGAGTTTTTTTTGTTATTTGTTTTTTTGAAATTTGGTATTTCATAAATAAACAACCTTGTTTCCAAATCCTATTTATTATTATTGCATTTCTATTCAGAAAAAATCTTTCAAATGAGAAATTTTGTTGTTATGTTTCTGCCTGTGGCAGCTATTTTTATTGCAAACAGTGTTTTTTCAAAAGTTCCCGAAAAAAGGGTTGCTGATGTTCATCAAAGAGTATTAACCGTTGATACCCATTGTGATACACCAATGGCGATGTTAAATGATAATTTTGATATTGGGATAAAAAATAGCCCACCTCAAAACCGTGTTGATTTTCCGAGAATGAAAGAGGGTGGTTTGGATGCCATGTTTTTTGCAGCTTTTACAGGTCAGCGCGAACGTACTGCCGAGAATACCGAAAATGCATATAATACGGCGAACAGAATGATTGATGCCACTTATGCCGCATGCAACAAATACAGTGATTTGGCCGAAGTGGCAACTAAATCTTCAGATGCAGCACGCATTGAAAAAACCGGGAAACGTGCAATTTATATAGGTATGGAAAACGGTTTTCCGATTGGCACCGATTTAAATCGGGTAAAAGAATTCTATAATAGGGGAGTGCGTTATATTACGCTTTGTCATTCTTCAAACAACGATATTTGCGATTCATCAACCGATAAAAAGGGGCAAGAACACAACGGATTGAGCGAATTTGGTACTGAAGTGGTAGAAGAAATGAACAACCTGGGAATGATGATCGATGTGTCGCATATTTCCGATAAATCGTTTTACGATGTAATAAACCTGAGTAAAGCACCTGTAATTGCCTCACATTCAAGTGTGCGTACTATTGCTCACCACAACCGGAATATGACGGATGATATGATTAAAACGTTGGCGAAAAATGGTGGTGTAATTCAAATTTGTCTCCTCGATGATTATATCAAAGACCCGGATACTACCACAACGTATTATCAAAAAAGAAAAGAACTGAACCAGACTTTTGATACAAAGTATGATTCGATGACGGAAGATGAAAAGAAAGCACTCAGAAATGAATGGAAAATATTGAGGGAAAAATACCCCAAAACCTTGCCTACGGTTGCTGATTGTGTAGATCATATTGATTATGTAAAAAATCTTGTGGGTATTGATTACGTTGGTATTGGCAGCGATTTTGACGGCGGCGGCGGACTTGACGGTTGCGCCGATGTGAGCCAATTCCCAAATATCACAGCTGAAATGTTAGAGCGAGGTTATACCGAAGAGGAAATTGGAAAAGTGTGGGGAGGTAACTTTTTTAGGGTATTTGAAGCTGTGGAAAAAATGGCAAAGCACGATTTATAATTGTTTTAATTTCGTCAATTATTTACTTTTAGACCTCAATTATACCAATTCTTGAAATGAATTATATCGACATTATACTTGGATTATTGCTTATCTTCTCTATAATTGGTGGTTTTAAAAAGGGTTTAGTTGCCGAAGTGGCAACGTTGGCGGCTTTAATTCTGGGTATTTGGGGTGCAATCCATTTTTCGGGTATTACCACCGAATTATTAATCAGGTATTTCAATTTACAAACCGATTATTTAAATATAATTTCGTTCATCGTTACGTTTGTTGTGATTGTAATATTGGTGCATATTGTTGGAAATGTGATCAGTAACATGGTTGATACGGCAGGTTTGAGCATTGTAAATAAGTTGGGGGGAATGGTTTTTGGACTTTTACGTGCAATCCTGGTTTTGAGTATTCTGTTGATTGTTATCGATAAAATCGACAATAATGTGCAATTTATTCCCGAAAAAACCAAAGAAAGCTCAACCATGTATGAACCAATCAAAAACGTTGCTCCTTCAATATTTCCGTTTATCCAGGATTGGTATGAGGAATACAACCCATTAAAAAAGAAGGATGAAATAGTGGTTTGATTGAGAACGTTTTGTCGTTGGTTTACAAATTGTCAACTTTATATTTCTTTATCGATTTTTAGGAGTGATTGTAATTTTGTTTTTTAATTTACCCACTTAATTTACGTCAGAACTCCTTAAAAAATTGTTTTTTGTTTAGCCTAAACCCGAATAACTATCTTCATTTTATATCTTTGCGCAAATTTTTAAAAAGAGGTTTTCATGAATTTTATTGAAGAACTGAACTGGCGGGGAATGATTCACGATGTGATGCCCGGATTGGAAGAGCAACTGAAGAAAGAGATGACTACTGCTTATGTGGGCATTGACCCAACGGCCGATTCATTACATATTGGACATTTAGTGAGTGTAATGATGCTGAAACATTTTCAGGTAGCAGGGCACAAACCAATTGCGCTAGTAGGCGGTGCTACAGGGATGATCGGCGACCCATCGGGGAAGTCGCAGGAGCGAAACCTGCTCGATGAATCTACTTTACGGCACAATCAGGAGTGTCTTAAAAATCAGTTGGCCAAATTTCTCGACTTTGAGTCGAACGCCTCAAATGCCGCCGAAATGGTGAATAATTACGATTGGATGATAAAATTCGGCTTTCTTGAGTTTATCCGCGATATCGGGAAACACATTACGGTAAACTACATGATGGCAAAGGATTCGGTTAAAAAACGGCTCGACCCCGAAAGTGGAGCTGCTGGAATGTCGTTTACCGAATTTACTTACCAGTTGGTACAGGGCACCGATTTCCTTCATTTATATGAAGCTAAAAACTGCAAACTTCAAATGGGAGGTTCCGATCAGTGGGGAAATATCACAACGGGAACTGAACTAATTCGCAGAAAAACAGGCGGCGAAGCTTTTGCACTGACTTGCCCGCTGATTAAAAAAGCTGACGGAACAAAATTCGGAAAAACTGAGGATGGAAATGTGTGGCTCGATCCGGAAAGGACTTCGCCTTACAAATTTTATCAATTCTGGTTAAATACTTCCGATGAAGATGCTGAACGCTATATAAAAATTTTCACATTTCTACCCAAAGATGATGTATCGAAATTGATTGAAAAGCACAAGGAAGCGCCACATACACGCGTACTTCAGAATAAATTGGCAGAAGAAATAACAACAATGGTGCATTCGCGGCAAGATTACGAAATGGCAGTTGAAGCATCGCAAATTCTTTTTGGTAGCGGAACTGCCGAACAATTGCGGAAGCTGAATGAAAGCACATTCCTGTCGGTTTTCGATGGGGTTCCACAATTTACTGTTGCAAAAGCTGATATTGAAAACGGGGTAAACATTGTTGATTTGCTTGCTGAAAAAACAGCCGTTTTTTCTTCTAAAGGAGAATTGAGAAGAACAATTCAGGGAAATGGATTGAGCATCAATAAAGAGAAAATGACAAATCCTGATTTAATAATTGACAACTCATTTTTAATCAGCAATAAATATATTCTTGCACAAAAGGGGAAAAAGAATTACTCGTTAATAATTGTTGCGTAATTTTCTTCATTTTTCATTTTTAAAAAGCATACTAAAAACAGTTTCGTTTCGTTGAAAGTATTGAACTAATACTAAAACTTATGGAACCAGGAATAAAGTAATCCGGGTGTTCAAGTCTCGTTCGGGATAAAGTGTAAACAATGAATAATCTATATGAATAACTTTTTTGACAACCAGCGGATTCTAACTTTAATTTGGAATCGCAAATTTCATTTTATTATTGTTGGTGTGATTGCAGTTTTACTCGGTGCAATTTTTTCGGGGCCCACTTTTATCAAACCAAAATACAGATCTACTGCCCGTATATATCCCTCCAATATTGGGGAGATGAGTGAAGAGTCGAAAACTGAGCAAATGCTTGAGATAATGAATTCAAGTGACATAAAAATTAAAATGTTCAATTCATTTAATCTAGACGAAGCATACAACATAAAGAAAGATGATCCAAAGTATTTGACTTACATGTTTGATATTTACAATAAGAATGTAAAAACGTCGAAAACACAATTTGAAACGGTTGAAATAAATGTAATGGATTTTATTCCGGAGCGTGCCGCTGATATGTGTGATTCAATTATCCATTTTTATAACCAGCAAGTTGCTCAAATACACAAAGCCAAGGCCTGGGAATTGGTGCAAATATTGAAAA
>JBFHJA010000266.1:0-6293 GCA_041596165.1 Draconibacterium sp.
CATTTGCAGCCTCAGAAAGTTGTTTAACTGCTGCCGCCGGTTTTCAAAAAAGTGCATGGTTTGAATTGGTTTTCGTCCCGGCGGTAATTCATCGATTACGGAAACATCCAAATCACCATAAACTGTCATTGCCAGTGTTCGCGGTATTGGCGTGGCAGTCATCACCAAAATATGCGGCGGTATCATATCATTTTTTTGCCACAATTTTGCACGCTGGGCAACACCAAAACGGTGCTGTTCGTCGATAACTACAAGTCCAAGGTTTTTAAAAACCACCACATCTTCAATTAAAGCGTGAGTGCCTATTAAAATCTGGATTTCTCCCGATTCGAGCGCTTGATGCAAAACTACACGATCTTTCTTTTTTGTAGATCCGGTTAACAAAGCAACTTTTACATCCATCCCGTTCATGAATTTTGAAATCGAGTTAAAATGCTGCTGTGCAAGTATTTCCGTTGGCGCCATCAATGCACATTGAAATTCATTGTCAATGGCAATCAGCATAGTCATTAATGCAACCAATGTTTTTCCGCTTCCCACGTCACCCTGCAACAGCCGGTTCATCTGAATATTCCGGTTTAAATCGCGACGGATTTCTTTTATAACTTTTTTTTGCGCGTCAGTAAGTTCGAAAGGCAGAAATTTGGAAAAAAAAGTATTGAAATTGAATCCTACATTTGCAAATCGGAATCCCTTATTTTTGTTTTCGCGATGATGTTTTAAAGCGAGTATTTTCAGTTGAATAAAAAAAAGCTCCTCGAATTTCAACCTGAAAGTTGCATTTTTTAAATCGTGCGTATTTTCGGGTTTGTGAATTGTAATTAATGCTTCTTCAAGTGAAACAAGTTTTAATCTGTCGGTTAAATATTTTGGCAGCGTTTCGGGTATTTTTCCTTTGGCCAAACTGGCAAGTGTAAGTTGTAGTTTGTTGAGTGTCTTGGTATTGACATAGGTATTTTTCATTTTTTCGGAAGTGATATAATACCCCTGAAAAAGCCCTGATGGTTTCAGCTGCTTTTCGGCTTCGGTTTCCAAATCAGGGTGCACAACACTAATCCGGCCACCAAATTCCGAAGGTTTCCCAAATAAAATATATTCTGTATTGATTTTGAGGTTTTCCTTTTGCCACTTTATCGCGCTAAACCAAACAAGTTCAATACTTCCGGTTGCATCGATAAATTTGGCAGTTAAACGTTGCTTATTCCCTGTGCCAACCATTTCAAACGACTGTATTTTGCCCCTGATTTGAATAAGCGGCATTTGCGCATGAATTTCGGAAATCCTGTAGAATTTGGTACGATCGATATATTTGAAAGGGAAGTAATAAATTAAATCTTTAAAAGTTTTAATTTTCAACTCCTTGTAAAGCAATTCGGCCCTTTTGGGGCCAACACCGGGAAGATATTTTATTTCCTGATCAAGAAATTCGGACATAGGGCAAATATACTTAAAAATGAAAAGTACGGCATTTTGAATTATCATTTCAAAACCAAATCTAAGCATTTTATGGAAGGTTAAAATTCCGAAAAATCGAAAGAAAATCAGGTTTTGTACAATAGATTAAAAATATTTATCCGATTTTTACGTCATATAAAACTGTAACATTTCCAAAAAATGCTAATCTGATTTTTAAATCTATATTCATGAAACACAAAATTATCCATTTAGAGTCTATCGTAAAAAACTATAAGGTAGGTACTCAAATTGTCCGTGCTTTAAATTCTGTTTCCATCGATATATACAAAGGAGAATATGTTGCAATTATGGGCGCATCCGGTTCCGGAAAATCAACATTGATGAATATTATTGGATGTTTGGACACGCCTACCAGCGGAACATACATACTAAACGGGAAAGATGTGAGTAGAATGACCGACGATTCACTGGCCGAAATCAGGAACTCTGAAATTGGTTTTGTGTTTCAGGTGTTTAATTTACTTCCCCGAAATACGGCTTTGGAAAATGTAATGTTGCCATTAATTTATGCCGGTAAAAGAAAGGCCGAACGCAAACAAATGGCAGAAAACACATTAACTGAAGTTGGTTTACAGGACAGGATGACCCACCGCCCCAACGAACTTTCCGGCGGGCAGCGGCAGAGGGTTGCTATTGCCCGGGCACTTGTAAACAGTCCTGCACTTTTGCTTGCCGATGAACCCACAGGAAATCTGGATTCAAAAATTTCGGAGGAAATAATGAAACTTTTTGCCGAAATTCACAGAAAAGGCAACACTTTGGTGATGGTTACCCACGAACACGATATTGCAATGCACGCCCACCGCATCATTCATTTAAAAGATGGCGAGGTTGAATCGGATGAAATAAACACAAATCCAATTTATTAATTTTTAAAAAGAGAAAATTGAAGATATACACAAAAACCGGCGATGACGGAACCACAGGATTAGTGGGGGGAAGCCGTGTAAAAAAATATGATTTGCGGCTTGAGGCTTACGGAACTATTGATGAATTAAATGCCACAATTGGTGTTTTGCTTTCGTCGGAATTACCTGAAAACGTGGCGGAAACCCTGTATAAAATACAAAATAAGCTGTTTAATATTGGTTCGTTGCTGGCTTCCGACGAAAAAGGCGAAGCATTTACTGCAAGCCTTTCAATTACCACAGACAACATAAACGACCTTGAGGTTGCCATTGATGAATATCAAAGCAAGCTACCGGAATTAAGTCATTTTGTATTACCCGGCGGAAACTTTTCAGCGGCACAATGCCATGTGGCACGAACAGTTTGCCGAAGGGCAGAACGCAGAATACTGCAATTTGCTGAACACTCAAAAGTAAGTGCTGAAATGATTATTTATATCAATCGTTTATCCGACTTCTTTTTTGTTTTGGCGCGAAAACTTAGCTCCGATAGTGGTGTTGAGGAAGTTGCATGGAAGAAGGATTAGAGGATTTTTGAGTTTAGAGTTCATTTTCATAAACAAATATCAAGTAACAAGTATCCAAAAAAATATTTAAATTTTAACGACAAAAAATTATGAGGAAGATTTTAACCATATTATTATTGATAATGATATTTGCCTTTTCAGGCGAAGCAAAAAAAATAAAAGTGCTGATTGTTGATGGTCAAAACAACCACGATGTTTGGCCAAAATCGACGATAATGATGAAGCAATACCTTGAAGAAACAGGTTTGTTTACAGTTGATATCGACCGCACCGCTTACACGTGGAAAGCTGAGCGCGAAAAAGCCTTTCTTCCGTTGGCAGGGGTTGGCGAAACACAGGATTTACCGGAGCCTAAAACTGATCCCAATTTTACACCAAAATTCAAGAAGTACGATGTTGTGGTTTCAAACTTTGGATGGAAAGCGGCTGACTGGCCAGTTTCGACACAAAAAGCACTTGAAGATTTTATGAAAGCTGGTGGTGGTTTTGTTTCCGTTCATGCGGCCGACAACTCTTTTCCCGACTGGCTGGAATACAACAAAATGATTGGTCTGGGTGGCTGGGGCGATCGCAACGAAAAAAACGGACCGTATGTATATTATACAAACGAAGGTGAATTAAAACGCGATAATACTCCAGGAAGTGCAGGAGCACATGGACCGCAACACATTATACCAATAACTGTTCGTGTTCCTGATCACCCAATTACCAAAGGAATGCCCGAAGTTTGGCTGTCGGCTAAAGACGAATGTTATGCAAAAATGCGTGGCCCTGGCGAAAACATGATCATTCTGGCTACCGGAAAAGACATGTCGGGGAAAGCGCCAACCGACCGGCATGAACCTATGTTAATGGCTCTCACCTATGGTAAAGGCCGTATTTTTCATACCACACTTGGCCATGATGATTATTCATGCGAAAGTGTAGGTTTTATTATTTCTTTTCTGCGTGGAGTTGAGTGGGCGGCAACGGGTAAAGTAAGCATCCCAATTCCCGATGACTTTCCAACTGCTGAAGAATCAAAAAGCAGGGCGTTTGTGTTGAAGAAATAGCATTATATCATTGAACCGAAAGAATTCTAAAAGCCTGTAAAACTGATTGTTTTACAGGCTTTTGTTGTTTTTTATATGGAAGTAATTAATCGCTTTTTCCTCAAACCTTTTCCTCAGTTCATTTTGGAAGCAGGAGAAATTAAATGGCTCTATGTTGAAATAAGTGGGTAGTTAAAGAGACTTCTTCAATGCTGAAGGTATGGGTTGATTATAGAAAAAAAGTATGGTAAAATTGGAAATACCGAAGGTCTGCCAGGATTTTGTCACCACTTCGCGGTTTAATTTCGCTCTGATTTCTATTCTATAATATTTCCAACCCTTCGGGTTTGAAAAATCCGGAAAAATTAATGACCCATCATATATAACATAGAGCCAATTAAAAATGTCGTATTTGACTTTTTACTCCTATATCACCAAGAAGGGACTTTTCGCAACAAGTAACAAACGCATGTTACAAGTAGCTTTTGTTCAGCCTGCTGGCAGTTTTGGGGTGAGAAATACGACAACAAATTATTTCTTTTACCTGGTTATGAAAATGGTTAGTCCTGACTTAAAAAATATCTTTATTTATCCCCTATATTTTCCTGTTTTACTAAATGTCAAGTGTCGCATATTCCTTATTTTTGATGTATACACGCAATACTTTTATCCATGAAAGCCGAAAAAATTGAACACAGGGGTGAAAAACGGATTAAAATTGATTTTCCTTATAACAAGGAAATTGCTTCGTTGTTAAAGCAAATTGCCGGTGCTACCTGGAGTCGCACAAACAAATCATGGCATATTCCATACACACAGGAGGCTTTCAACCAATTAAAAAGCCTGTTCCCCGATATTGAATATCCAAACAAGAAAAATGAATTGGAAAATGCTGTGTTTGAAAAAATTGTAATTGATCCTCCGGAACTTGTAAAAAACGTTTCGATGCACATTACGGCTAAACGAATTATCGTAAAACTACCGAAGGATGAAAATGACATTAAACTAATCCGTACGTTAAATTACAGCCGTTGGGACAAAACAAATTTTTGCTGGATTATTCCAAATTACAAGGAAAATGCGGCAATTTTAAAAGAACACTTCGCCTCGCGGATAAAAGAAATCACAGAAGAAGACGTTGAACCTGGAGAAACCCATACCAATCTATCAAAAAACAATCTTTTGGTGATTAGAACTGTAAGTGGAAGTTTAAGGATAATATTCAGCTTTAATAAAGAACTTGCCCAGGAAATAAAAAAAATTCCGTTTAACAAATGGAATGCCGAAAACCGTTGGTGGATTATACCTTATGCCGAAAAATTTATTGCTGAATTAAAACAATTGGCCGAAAAACATGGGCTGATTTTTATATTTGAAGAAGAAGAACCAGACACAAAAAAATCGAAGACAAGCCAATACGACATCCCAAATTACCGCACCTGTCCGGAGGAATTTATTGAAAAGCTGAAGGAGTTGCGTTATAGTGAACAAACCATAAAAACATATGCATCAATGCTTGAAGAATTCATCAATTTCTACAACAAATACGATGTTGCGAAAATCGACGAACCGATGATAAAAGCATTTCTGCGTTTTTTGGTTTCTGAGCGAAAAGTGTCGGTATCGTATCAAAACCAGTCGATTAACGCCATAAAGTTTTACTACGAACGGATTTTGGGAGGCCAGCGAAAAGTGTATTATATTGACAGACCCAGACGTGAAAAATTGCTGCCAGCCGTTTTGAGCGAACAAGAAGTAACTGAAATTTTAAATGCCGTTGAAAACATAAAGCATAAAGCTATTTTAATAACTATTTATTCGGCTGGATTACGGATAAGCGAAGTCATAAGACTAAAAATCAAAGACATAGACTCTAAACGGATGCAAATACGCATTGAACATGGGAAGGGAAGAAAAGACAGATATACCCTTTTGTCGTTAAAAGCACTGGAAGTATTGCGTAATTATTTTGTTAAATATAAACCCAAAGAATGGTTGTTTGAAGGACAAAAAGGCGAACAATATTCATCGCGAAGCATACAGAATATTTTACGGGTGGCAGTTGCCAAAACAAAAATTAAAAAGAAAGTTACCCCACATACTTTGCGACACAGTTTTGCCACACATTTGCTCGAAAACGGGACCGACTTGCGCTATATTCAAAGTTTGCTTGGTCACGAAAGCAGTAAAACCACTGAAATCTACACCCATATCACTACCAAAGGTTTCGACCAGATAAAAAGCCCGCTCGACAAGCTAAATATTTTGTAAACGAACAAATTAATAATGAAATAATATTTACATTTGAAACCACAAACATTTTAATCCAAACATTATGTACAAAATCTTCC
>JBFHJA010000267.1:0-6265 GCA_041596165.1 Draconibacterium sp.
AATGCCCGCGATTTAATTGGCGTGGGAAATTGGGATACTTTTATGCAGTTGGATGTGCGTTATGAAGATCCTTTTCCACTTTCTGAAAATCTTTTTCTTGTATCGAAATCATCAATTTTGAATAAAAAGAACAACAATCATCCTGAAAAAGAGAAAATGTCGATTTATCTGGTGGATTTAGAAGGAAATGAAACCTTACTTTTTGAAGACGAAAACCTGAGCTGTTTTGATCCGATGCCACTGGCTCCTCGTTTTCGTCCACGCGAAATTCCAACAGCCCGAAAATTTGACGAATCACCGGGTTATTTTTACGTTCAAAATGTATATGAAGGAACACACATGGCAAACGTTGAACCGGGTTCAATTAAGTATTTGCGGGTGGTTGAATCGCCTGAAAAAAGAACTTACACCCAGCAGGCCTGGAACGGACAGGGACAGCAGGCGCCGGGAGTCAACTGGCATAGTTTTGAAACAAAAAGGGTATTGGGAACCGTGCCCGTTGAAGAAGATGGTTCAGTGAATTTTGAAGCTCCTTCAGAAAAATATCTCTATTTCCAGTTATTGGATGAAAAGATGAAAATGGTGCAATCTATGCGAAGCGGGGTGATCGTTCACCCGGGCGAAACCAACGGGTGCATCGGTTGCCACGAAGATCGGCTTTCAGTGCCACCGGTATCTTCAAAAATGCCAATTGCCTTACGAAAGAAACCCGTAAAACTTTCAGAAAACAATGAAGAAAAACAGGTATTCAGTTATACCCGCGATTTGCAACCCATATTTGATAAACATTGTATTGAATGCCATGATTTTGGGAAAGATGCAGGTGAAAAACTATTACTGGCAGGTGACAGAAATCCTTATTTCAACGCATCGTACATTGATTTGCACCTGAAAAAACAGATAAAAACTGTTGGCGGTGGCCCGGCAGAAATACAACAGGCATTTTCATGGGGATCGCATGCAAGTAATTTGGTAAAAGTTCTGGAGGCAGGACATCAAAATGTTAAATTATCACAATCGGAAATGGAGCGGATTTACGAATGGATTGATTTAAATGCCATTTATTATCCGGTTTACGAATCGGCCTACCCAAATAATCCGGCCGGAAGAAGTCCGCTTACTTTTGAGCAGTTGAAAAGATTGGGAGAATTAACAGCTGTCGATTTTAGTAAGCTTGCTGACCACCAGCGAAAGTTAGGTGCGCAAATTACATTCGAACGACCTGAATTAAGTCCTTGCTTGAAAAATATTAAAATGAAAGGTGCCGAATATTTGGAAGCCCTGGCGATTATTGAAACCGGTAAAAAGCAACTTGAACTGCTGCCTCGTGCTGATATGGAAGGTTTCGTGCCTTGTAAAGAGCAACAAATACAGCTTCAAAAATATAACAATCGTTTAGCGATTGAAAAGGAAAATAACAAAGCGCTTTCAGAAGGAAAATTGGTTTATGATAAATAAGCTCCATCTCAAAATAATGCTCAACTTAAAAATTGCCTTAACCATTTTCATCTTATTTTTAACTGTTGAATTGTTTTCGCAGGAAATTAAATATTTCTCCCCCACCGATTTTGTAATCGATGCAACTTCAAACCAACTTTTTGTAGCAGGAAAAACAGCCAACGAAGTTCGCTCCTATTCTGTTTCTGATTTTAGGTTGCAAAAGTCAGTAAAAACAAATCTGCCACCAAAAGCAGTTCAAGTTGCCGGAGAAAATCTATTGATTGCAACTTCCTATTCAGAAGGTGAGTTGCTTGTTGTCGATAAAAACAGTTTAAAAATAAAATCTAAAATAAAGGTAGGCCACGGGGCATGCGACATTTCGGTCAATCCGGATAATTCGAAAGCATACATAGCCAACCAGTTTTCAAACGATATTTCATTAGTTGACCTTAAGCAAAATAAAGAGATTAACCGGATTCCTGTTCTCCGGCAACCTATGCAAATTGAAATTTCAAAAGATGGAAATTTCCTTTTTGTTGCAAACTTTCTCACTGCCGGCAGGGCTGACGTTGATACTGTTACTTCAGAAATAAGTATTATCGATTTGAAAGAAATGAAAGTCGTTAAAAATATTCCGCTTGCAAATGGTAGCAATGCACTTCGCGGAATTTGTCTTTCAGCCGATGGAAAATATGTTTTTGTTTCGCACAATCTGGGTCGGTTTCAAGTGCCAACCACTCAACTCGAACAAGGCTGGATGAATACAAGCGCTCTGAGTGTTATTGATGCAAATAAATTAGAATATGTAGCGACGGTTCTACTTGATGAACCTGAATACGGAGCTGCAGGTTCGTGGGGAATTGAATGTAACGATGAGTTTATTTTTGTTGCACATTCGGGAACCCATGATTTCAGTAAAATCGATTATCCAAAATTTTTGGAGAAACTGAAATCATACCCTAAAAAAGCTTCGCTGGCTTATGATTTGCGGTTTTTGTCGGGAATCAGAGAACGAATTAAAGTTGATGGAAATGGACCTCGGGTATTAAAAATCTTCAATAACCAGCTTTTGGTAGCCAACTATTTTACCGATAATATCAACATTATTGAACTTGAACCCGGTATAAATAAAACAGGTTCAATTCAACTGAAAAATGCTGAAATGGATGATATCAGGCGAGGTGAAATGATTTTCAACGATGCAACTTATTGTTTTCAGGGCTGGCAGTCGTGCAATGGTTGTCATCCCGACGAAGCACGAACCGATGGATTAAACTGGGATTTGATGAACGACGGAATGGGAAATCCTAAAAACTGTAAAAGTATGTTGCTGGCTCACGAAACACCTCCGGCAATGATAACCGGAATTCGTCCAAATGCCGGATTTGCTGTCAGGGCTGGTTTTACACACATTCAGTTTACGCAGATTGAAGAAGAAAAAGCAATAGCAGTTGACAAATATTTGCAATCTTTAAAAGCAATTCCAAGTCCGTATTTAATTAATGGAAAATTAAGTCATAAGGCTCAAAAAGGAAAAGAAGTTTTTGAAAAAGTTGGTTGTGGATATTGCCATTCAGGCAACTGGTTTACCGATTTAAAAATGCACGAAATTGGCAAACAGGGAGAATATGATGGCCAAAATTCGTGGGATACGCCAACGTTGATTGAAGTTTGGAGGACAGGTCCATATTTATACAATGGCAGAAGTGCAACCATGCAGGAAATATTCTCGAAGGAAAAACATGGTTTGCGAACTCAACTTTCTGAAGTAGAAATTGAGCAATTAACTGAATATGTTTTATCGCTGTAATTTCTGGTTAATGAAAAGTAAAGCAACTCTCTCAAATTGAAATGCATATTTTTCCAGTAATATTTTTACAGCTATAAAAATGAAATCATATTCAAAATCTGCATTCAACTTTAACCTATCACACTGAAATTGAATTATTACAAGAAGAAACAAAACCAGGGTACTTTTTGAGAAATCAAGGAATTTACTTAGGTTTGTAGTCAAATTCAATAAGCTGAAAATGGATTCAAAACCACATAGAACAAATTTACCTGCAACTTACCGCTGCCTTTTTAGTTGCCGGATGTTTTATGCCTGAACAGAACCCTTTTCCTGCCTTTCCAAAGGCGGGGAACAAGAATATTCCACTTTATTTATTTATCTTTTTTATTTCTATATTTCAATTGTTTTGAAATGAATTCAACAGAAACAACAATAATAAAACACCCCGAAAGAGCCGCTGCCGCAGAAGGAAATTTCTATCGTTCAACAAAAACAAAAATTGGCCCCGGAATGAACGGGCGTATACAGCGCTTGCGCAAACAAAGTGTTGAAACACAGGAATCACTATCGATAGAACGCGCGTTAATTACCACAAAATTTTACAAAGAGAACAATGGGAAATATTCCATTCCCATGATGCGAGCTTTGAATTTTCTGGAAATCTGCAAACAAAAAACAATTTATATTGGCACTGATGAGCTTATTGTTGCAGAACGTGGTCCGCTGCCAAAATCAGTTCCAACTTTTCCTGAATTGACTTGTCACAGTGTGGAAGATTTTAATGTGTTGAACACGCGTGACCAGCAACGCTATACAATTTCGCAGGAAGATATTGATACCTACCAGCACGAGGTAATTCCATACTGGAGTGGGCGAACCATGCGCGAGCGTATTTTTGGGCATGTACCCAAAGAATGGAAGGCGGCATACGAAGCCGGTGTTTTTACCGAATTTATGGAACAACGTGCGCCCGGTCATACCGCTCTCGACGGTAAAATTTATAAAAAGGGAATGTTGGATTTCAAGAAAGAAATTAATGCACACATTCAAAAACTTGACTTTTTAAAAGATGCCGAAGCCACCGAAAAACTGGAAGAACTGCAAGCCATGAATATTTCGTGCGATGCTGCAATCGTTTTTGCTGAACGTCATGCAGATTTGGCTGAAGAAATGGCGGCAACCGAAACAAATGAAAAGCGGAAAAATGAACTTCTAAAAATTGCCGAAGTTTGCAGGTGGGTGCCTGCCAACGCACCCCGTAATTTGTGGGAAGCCATTCAAATGTACTGGTTTGTTCATCTCGGAACTATTACAGAATTAAACGGTTGGGACGCTATGAATCCCGGCCATTTCGACCAGCATTTAACGCCTTTTTATGAAAAAGAAATTGCTGAAGGCACACTGACAAGGGACGAAGCCAAAGAAATTATTAGCTGTTTCTGGATAAAAGTAAACAATCACCCCGCACCACCAAAAGTGGGTATTACTGCCCGCGAAAGTGGAACTTTCAACGATTTCACGAATATCAACCTAGGCGGATTGAAACCTGACGGAACCGACGGTGTGAGCGAAGTTTCTTATTTAATGCTTGAAATTATTGAAGAACTTCATATTTTACAACCTGGTAATTCGGTACATATCAGCGAAAAAACGCCTGATAAATTTCTGAATGCTGCCGGGCATGTAATCAGGCAGGGACACGGTTATCCGTCGGTTTTTAATCCGGATACTTACGTAAAGGAATTGGTTCGACAGGGGAAATCGTTGCAGGATGCTTATGAAGGTGGTTGCAGCGGCTGCATTGAAGTTGGCGCCTTTGGCAAGGAAGCGTATTTGCTGACTGGTTATTTAAACGTCCCGAAAATCCTTGAAATAACTTTAAACAACGGAATCGACCCGCTTACCGGAAAAGTTGCTGGTACTGAATCCGGAAATCCAACCGATTTTAAAACTTTCGGGGAGTTATACGATGCATTTTTAAAACAGCTCAATTTTGTTGTCGATTTAAAAATAAGGGTAAGCAATTACATTGACCAAATGTTTGCCAGATATGCACCGGCTCCGTTTCTTTCAGTGGTTATCGACGATTGTATTTCGAAAGGAAAAGATTATTACAATGGTGGGCCGCGCTACAATACCAACTACATTCAATGTACAGGTTTGGGTACAACGACTGACAGTTTTTCTGTACTAAAAAAACACGTTTTCGACGAAAAGACATTTAGCATGGAAACGTTGCTGGGTGCAGTTTCCAAAAATTTTAGAGGTGAAGAAAAGCTGCGGCAACGCATTATAAACCGCACTCCTTTTTTCGGTAACGATGATGAATATGCCGATGAAATTGCTGTGCGTATTTACAACGATTTAGTGGCTGCCATCGATGGGAAACCCAATACAAAAGGCGAAACATATCATTTAAATATGCTTTCAACGACCTGCCACGTGTATTTCGGATTGGTTTTAGGTGCTACACCAAATGGTCGTTTTTCAGGAAAATCCATCTCCGACGGAACCTCTCCTTCGCATGGCTGCGACACACACGGACCAACAAACGTAATTCGCTCGCTGGGCAAACTTGACCAGATAAAATCAGGTGGTACACTTCTCAATCTTCGCTTTGTCCCCAGTTTGCTGAAACGGGAAAAAGACATAGAAAAACTTGGCCATCTTGTCCGCAGTTACTTTTCGCTGGGAGGTCATCACATTCAGTTTAATGTAGTTGATACAGCAACTTTACTGGCAGCGCAAGCCTGTCCCGAAGATTACCGCGACTTGTTGGTTCGCATGGCCGGTTATAGTGACTATTTCAATGACATGAATGCCGATTTGCAGAATGAAGTGATAGAGAGGACAGAGAATGATGTGCTTTAAAGCACCAAATCTCAATAATCCAATAACAAACAAATTCCAATGACCAAAAAATCTGGGGTTCATAAAAAAGTTTAGTTATTGGAAAATTGAAGTTTGGTTATTATTTGAAATTTGATACTTGTAATTTGGGATTTAAATTATATGCTTCCACTTATTTTTGAC
>JBFHJA010000268.1:0-6232 GCA_041596165.1 Draconibacterium sp.
AAATGGCACTAAACTACATTTGGATTTTCTTTTTTCTTTCAGCTTTTGTAATCGGATTGGTCCGTCTGATTTTTTTTGGTGATGTTGAAGTATTCCCCGCTATGATGAATTCCACCTTTGACATGGCAAAAAGCGGTTTTGAGATTTCACTCGGACTGACAGGCGTTCTAACACTTTGGATGGGTATCATGAAAATCGGGGAGAAGGGCGGTGTTGTTGCCATTTTCTCAAAAGCAATCGGTCCATTTTTTAACAAGCTATTTCCTGAACTTGGGAAAGATCATCCGGCTTATGGCCCGATCATGATGAATATTGCAGCAAATATGCTCAACCTCGATAATGCGGCAACCCCAGCCGGTTTGCAGGCTATGAAAGAGATGCAGGAGACAAATCCCGACAAGGAAAAAGCTTCAAATGCCCAGATAATGTTTTTGGTTTTGAATACTTCGGGATTGACAATTATACCCGTAAGTATCATGGTTTACCGGGCGCAAATGGGTGCCGTCAACCCGTCTGACATTTTTATTCCCATTTTACTGGCAACATTTTTTTCAACACTTGCCGGACTTATTTCTGTTGCAATCTATCAAAAAATAAATCTTTTCGATAAGGTGATATTGGCTTATCTTGGCGGTTTAACAGCTTTTATAGTTGCTTTAATTTTATATTTTTCAACAATCGACAAAGCTTTGGTAACTCAAATTTCGAATGTTGCCAGCAATGTCATCCTGTTTTCGGTAATTATCGGTTTTATTTTGATGGGTGTGCTTCGCAAAATAAATGTTTATGAAGCTTTTATTGATGGAGCAAAAGACGGATTTAAAACCGCCGTAAAAATCATTCCTTACTTGATTGCAATTCTAGTTGCTATCGGCGTTTTCCGCGAATCTGGCGCGCTGGATTGGATGGTTTCCGGTTTTACCTGGTTGTTTAAACAGCTCGGAATTAATGCTGATTTTACACCAGCATTGCCAACCGCTTTAATGAAACCCCTGAGTGGCAGTGGTGCCCGCGGAATGATGGTTGATGCCATGTCAACTTATGGCGCTGATTCGTTTGTGGGGCGTGTGGTTAGTACAGTTCAAGGCGCTACCGATACAACTTTTTATGTTTTGGCCGTATATTTTGGCGCAGTTGGAATTAAAAATACACGTTATGCTGTGGTATGCGGGTTAATTGCTGATTTTACAGGGATTATTGCTGCTATTTTAATGGCGTATTTATTCTTTTATTAAGTAAGTTAGATTTTGTAATTAAAAAATTAGGTGTTGGAAACTAGGGCCAATGTTACTCCTTTTCCCGACTTTCCTAATCCACCGAGTCGTAAACCACCACTTTGTTCCACAAATGCGAATTCTCTTGTACAAATTTCAAATGAATCGGATCAACCTGATAAGCATCCTGATCGGTCTGGTTATCAAACATTACCATGTATGAAACGGAGTAAGAATGGTCAACAACATCGCGGCTTTCGGTACCTGCCGGAAAACCAATATGGCTCATTCTTATGGTTTTAACCTTTAGCAACTCGTTTAAAGCTGCTACCAATTGTTTTTTGTGTGCATCATTTTTTGGTTCTTTCAACCAGAAAAAAACGTGGTGAATTAATGCGCTTGTAATTTTTATTTCTCCTGCCATTGCGTTTTTCGACAAAGGTAACAAGCCTGCCAAAGTTATTCCGGCTACCGCTTTTTTAATAAACGATCTTCTGTTTTTCATTTGTAAATAGTTTTTTTTTTGGAAATAATTAGTTGGAAATATTTTTTAATCAATTTTTAGATTTGGTACTGCCTTAATTCAGAAACTATATTCGATTTAAAATTTAGTAACATCAATTTTAAATAACTTTGTTGCGTTTTCCCAAAGAATTAGTTCCTTTTTATCGTCTGCCAATTCTAATTGATCCATAAGTTTTAAGTATGATTTCATATTAGATATTGGCCAGTCGGTGCCATATAATAAATAATTTGGATCACCTGCATATGTAATCATTTCTTCGATTTCTTTTTTCATATATCGCTCAAACTTTTCTGAAAAATTACCGAGTACTAATCCTGAAATATCGGCGTACACATTTTTATTTTTATAAGCAACTTCCATACAATCTCTAATCCAGGGATTGCCGAGGTGACAAATAACTATTTTTAAATCAGGATAATCAACCGCAAGATCATCAATATGTAATGGATGAGAGTATTTTACTTTTCCTGTCGGAGCATAAGTATCTCCGGAATGGAACATCACGGGAACATCATATTCAATTGCCATTTCGTACCAAACCTTTAGTCTTGTGTCGCTTGGATAAAATGGCTCATATCCGGGATAGAATTTCAATCCTTTTATGAGGCCTGATTCCAGGTATTCACCAATTTCACGAATATCCCTGTGATTATAATTCAGATAACTAATCCCTGAAACTACCCCAAGATTTTCTCTGTCACTAATTGCTTCCACTACTTGCTTTGTACTGGGCCGGTGTTTATTTACTTTATAGGAAGATAATACCAATGCATAATCTACCTTGTTTTCCGACATGGTGTCCGACAGATGATTTAAACTATCGTCAAGTGAAACTACTCTGTCTTCGTGGTAATTGTTAATGTGAGTGTGAACGTCAATTATCATGTAATTTATATTTTTTTGATTGTTAAAAACAAAAATAAATTAATAAATGCTACACCAAAATAACCAGAGTAGTAGTTTAAAATATTAACAATTACTCTAAAATTCCGTTGACGATGAGAATAAATTGATGATTCGCATGATTATTTTCTATTTATTTCTTAACTCATTCCTTTTACGGAATTTGGCTAAGTTTTTCAATTAATTGCTTCTCTTATCCTCACCAGTTTTTCGAGCAAGCCTTCCAGTAAATCAAGCCTTAACATATTCGCCCCGTCGGATTTTGCAATTGCCGGATTTGGGTGGGTTTCGATAAAAATACCATCAACGCCAACTGCAATTCCCGCGCGGGCAACGGTTTCAATCAATGCAGGTTTGCCACCTGTAACTCCACTTGCCTGGTTGGGTTGTTGCAACGAGTGAGTAATATCCAAAACAACAGGCACATTAAATTTTTGCATTTCGGGGATTCCGCGGTAGTCGATAATCAAATCCTGATAACCAAAAGTTGTTCCACGTTCAGTTAAAACAATATTGTTGTTGCCACTTTCAAGTACCTTATCAACAGCAAACTTCATGGCTTCTGCCGATAAAAATTGTCCTTTTTTTATGTTGACAACTTTACCTGTTTTTGCGGCAGCAACCAGCAAATCGGTTTGACGGCACAAAAATGCAGGGATTTGTAACATATCAACAAATTCCGCTGCCATTGCAGCTTCTTCTGCAGTGTGGATGTCTGTAACTGTTGGAATATCAAACGTTTTTCCCGCTTTTTGCAGGATTTTCAAAGCTTTTTTATCGCCAATTCCGGTAAATGAATCAATTCGCGATCGGTTTGCTTTTCGATAAGAACCCTTAAAAACAAATGGGATTTTAAGACGTTCAGTAATGGCAACAATTTTTTCGGCAATTTCCATAGCCATCTCTTCTCCTTCAATGGCACATGGACCAGCTAGCAGAAAGAAATTTCCTGAGTTGGTGTTTTTTAGTTTATCTAATTTTGGAATCATTTTCAATTTTAATCTAAACTCATCAGTCAATTCATAAATACAAAAGCAAGAAGTAAAAAAATATTAATTTTAGCAAAATCAATAACTTAAATTCAAAATGCTAAAATACCTTTTCTTTTCCACAATTATTTTATTTGTGTTTTCTTGTACACAAAAATCAGCAAAGAATACTGAACCACGACAGATTAGCGGTATCTACCCAGGTCTTGCATATTACAATAACGAAGGCGAATGTGGAACAGGAGCTGTTGTTCCGTGGGCTGGCCGTTTGTGGGTTATCACTTACGGGCCCCATTTGCCACATGGGTCATCAGATAAATTATACGAAGTAACACCTGATTTTAAGCAGATTGTAAGGGAGGAAAGCATTGGTGGTACTCCTGCAAACCGGATGATTCATAAGGAAAGTAACCAGCTTTTTATTGGTCCATACGTTATCGATGAAAACAGGAATGTCAAAGTAATCCCATATACCGAAATGCAGGGTCGCCACACTGGAAATGCCCGGCATCTTTTTCAACCATCCGAAAAAATATATTACGGAACAATGGAAGAAGGTTTTTATGAAGTAGATGTTAATACATTGAAACCTACCTTGCTATATAAAGATGGAAACAATGCTGATGGCAAAAAGGAACACGAGGCTACCGATGTAAATCCTGAAAGTGCCACTCTACCTGGCGCACACGGGAAAGGTTTGTATTCAGGCCAGGGTGTTTTGGTATATTCAAATAATGGTGAAGCAACACAAGAAGCACTTTCGAAATTCGATGTTGAAGCTGGTGTGCTTGCCGAGTGGGATGGTAAAGCATGGAAAGTAGCTCGCCGTAACCAGTTTGTGGAAGTAACCGGTCCCGGAGGGATTTATGGAAATACAAATCCTGAAACCGACCCTATTTGGGCAACTGGTTGGGATCACAAATCTGTTTTGCTGGGAGTTAGAAATTCACAAACCGGATGGGATTTTTATCGACTTCCAAAAGCCAGCCACACCTACGATGGTGCTCATGGCTGGAACACCGAATGGCCTCGTATCCGCGATATTGGGACTCCAGGAAAGTCTGAATATTTAATGACAATGCATGGCATGTTTTGGCATTTCCCGGAAACTTTTACTGCAAATAATTCGGCAGGTATTCGTCCGCGTTCTGCGTATTTAAAGGTAATTGGTGATTTTACACGTTGGAATGACCAAATGGTTTTTGGTTGCGACGATTCGGCAAACAAGGAATTCCTGAATGTAAGAAAACAAAAAGGAAATATTGAAGGCCCGGGACAATCGAATTCAAATCTCTGGTTTACTTCACCTGAAAAACCTGATGAACTTGGCCCAAATACGGCATCCGGCTCGGTTTGGTTAAACGAGGAAGTTGCAGCAAATCAAGTTTCGGAACCTATGCTTTTTGCAGGCTGGCCAAAACGAAGCGCATGGATTCAAAACTCAGGAAATAAAGACGCTGCTTTTGTTTTAGAAATTGATAAAACGGGAACAAATAACTGGGAAGTTTTAAAAACAGTTGCGCTTGTTGGAGGAGCATCTGCAAATGTCGAATTTAGTTCAGCAGAAACCGGTGAATGGATTCGGGTAAAATCGAATTCAAAAACAGTGGCAACAATAAGTTTTAATTATTCCGATATCGATGATCGCAGCACTAATCCCGATAATATTTTTAAAGGTCTTGCTGAAGTTGAAGCTTCAAAAGCTATTGGCGGATTGCTGTACGGTTTGGGAAATAACCGCCGGGCGCTTGGGATTTCAGCTGTTAGTTTTGAAAATGGTCTGGAAATCACAAGCGGGTATTATGAATTGGACGAGGATTTAAATCTTGTCGCGAAAAACGATCCGGAGACAAACAGTTTTATAAAAGAGAAATTTGCCATTCCAGAAAATGTAATCCAAATTGAAGGATCATCGGTATTAATTATTGACGACAGGAATCGCCGCTGGAGATTACCTTTGGGTAATGATGCATACCGGCAATTAACAAATGCCGCACAGCTTCGCATTGACAGGGAAGTTGCCACCGAACGTGATTTGTTAAATTGCAGTGGTACGTTTTATGAACTTCCGGCCGAAAACGCCGATGGTTTTGCGAAAATCAGACCAGTGGCTTCACACAATTTCCGTATCCACGATTATGCATCTTTTCGCGGAATGTTGGTAATGACAGGGTTGGAGCCCGATGTAAAAGCTGGAGATCATATAGTTCGTTCGGATGATGGTAAAGCTGCAGTTTGGTTAGGTGCTATTGATGATTTGTGGAAAATGGGAAAACCAACCGGACATGGTGGCCCCTGGAAAAATTCGGGAGTTAAAGCCGGTGAACCTTCCGACCCGTATTTAATTGGTTTTTATGACAAAAAAAGTCTTGAAATTTCGCATGAATCAAAAGAGTCTGTTACTTTTAAAATCGAAGTTGAACCTATTGGCCATGGCCCCTGGATGGTTTATAAAGAAATTACAATTAAACCCGGAGAAAAATTCAAATATGAATTTTCCGATCACTTTCATGCACGCTGGATTCGGTTTGTTTCCGATAAAAGTTGCACTGCAACGGTCTGGCTAGAATATAAATAGAATGTAATGAGCAAATTATGAA
>JBFHJA010000269.1:0-6219 GCA_041596165.1 Draconibacterium sp.
AGTTAGAAAACAGCATTTAAAATTCGCCGCACCCACACATAAATATAAAGCCTGTTATGAAAAGATCTGGCTTTTTTTAAACATAAATTTGTATGCACAAACTATCATTTTCAAATCATGAAATTAAACCAAAAACAAGGCTCCCGGAAAAATGAATTTGAATTGAAAGGAAACACTTTGCATATCAAAACAAAATCATTTGGAGAAAGAAAAGAGTGGTCGGTTGAAGTTGAATACATTGGAGAAGAACGGTTTTTAAAAACCTATTCCAGGATAGGACCAAGGATTATTGGCAGCATTTTTTTATTGGTAGCGCTTATTTCTACCATTGGATTTTCAATGGAAAAAGTCTGGAGTAACGGTGATAATATTGGCGCATTGGTTTTAGGTGTTGCATTGTTCTGAGGACTTGGCCTACTTGCATTTTTGGCCCCATTGCGAAATGAATTAATTCTTACAGGTGGTTCAGCACAAATAATGTTTCTTTTGGATTCACCTTCACAAGAAGAAATGGACAATTTTATTGCTGAGATTATTAAGCGTTCACGAAAAATTCTTCTCGAAAAGTATGGGAAGGTCGATGCAGATTTGCCTGAAGAAACACAATTCAATAATTTTTACTGGCTCAAAAACCGGGGTATAATTTCTGAAGAAGAATACAAGGAACTAAAACAGGAATACAGGGAAAGAAGATTAATAATGTAACTAAATTTAAATTTGATTAATTGGGTGAAAAAGTTCCCAATCCGATTTAACCCGGCGAATCGGAATTCGCCACACCCAAGAATCCTAATCCAATTCTTTCTTATAAATGGTTTGAGTTGGGAAAGCAAACTCAAGTCCTTTTTCATTAAATCTTTTGAGGATATCCAGATTAATGGCTGTTTGCGTATCGAGTATATCGCTTTCTTTTGAGATATAATAGATATAAATTAAACCAAGAGCAAAATCGCCGTAAGCATTAAAAGAAACCAATACATTTTCCTCAATTTTATCGCGATGAGCTGTGCCAATCTCCCTCAGTATTTTTATTCCATCCTCCATCTTTTCGGGTGTAGTATCGTAGGTAAGACCCAGATTTAAAACTACTTTCCGGCTTGGTTCAAGTGTTATATTTTCAACGGCCTGATCAGAAAAAGCGGCATTGGGCATGGTAACAATTCTACCCTCCAAAGTTCTTAGCCGGGTACTTCTTATACCTATTTCATGTACAAAACCATCGAAACCGTTAATAACAATCCTGTCATTCAATTTGAATGGTTTGTCCAAAAAAATCATTGCCCCTCCAAAAATATTCTTCACAGTATCCTGGGCTGCCAGGGCAAAAGCAAGACCGCCAATTCCCAATCCGGCAATCAGTGTAGTTACATTGTATCCTGCATTATTCAAAGCAATGATAATTCCCAGCGTCCAAATCACAATTCGTAGTCCCTTTTGTAAAATTGGGAGAAGCTGATCATCAAAATCACTTTCAGATTTTTCAGTTAGGGGCACAGCATATTCAACTATAAGAGCGTTTACAGTTCGTGCTATTAGCCAGGTCAGCATAATGGCAATTGCAAAATGAAAACCGTTATTCAAAACAGCAAAAACCTCCTCCGGAAATGTAAGATTCAGTTTTACGGCATACCAGGATGCAAGGATTATCAGTGTTAAAATAACAGGCTCCTCCAGCTTATCAACCAAAATATCATCAAGTTTTGATTTTGTTTTTTGTGTAATCTTTTTAATTACTTTACCTGAAAGCAAGTACAATATTTTTGCAAATAGTATTGCTCCAAGAATAATTCCAAAGGCAATTGCCCAATTTGTAATTGTATTGTAATAAAACTCCTGCGACCAAAATCCAATATCCATAATAACTGTTGTTCTAATTGTTCTTTAAGTATAATTTGCTTAAAAATGACTTCAAAAATAATACTTTTCTAAAGAACTAAAGTTTGAAAGCAAATAACAGAAACCAACAATCACCAATAACAAACTGATTATAAGCAACAAATACACAAATCAAACATTAGCTGGTGTTTCACAAAATTAAGTTATAATAACATTAGCTGAAGTAATATTTTAAACAGAGGGATTTATTAAATTAAAACGGACTACAATTTTTCCAAGGCTTTAATAACTTCTTCATTATCTGCACGCCCACCGTGGGTTGTACTTATTTTTGAATATACAATTTCCCCATTTTTATTAATCACAAATGTTGACGGATAAGCAGTTTCCTTTTCTGCGTCCCAGCGCAAACCATATTTATTTATCATCGAATAATCAGGATCGAGTGTAAAACGATAGTTGCCGGGAAAATTGAAATCTTCAGAAAACTCTTTGGCATGATTTTGCAAATCAGCCGACGGACCTGGATAAACCATTAAAACTACAGCATTAAATTCTGAAAACTTTTGGGCATCGGCAAGCAAACCTCCTACCTGCCTTGTGCACGCCGGACATTGGTAGCCTGGCCAACCGCGCAACACAACCAAAACAACTGCATTGCTTTTTAAAATATCATTCAAATGAACTTCATCACCTTGAATGGTTTTCAACTCAAAATCCTTAGCTTTCTCACCAACAGCAAGTTTTGTGAAATTTTGTGTAAATCCCTGAAATGAGAGTAAAATCAACAATATTAAAATAGTACGTTTCATAATTACTTGTTTATTGTATTTAAATATACCAACAGGATGATTCCTGAAAAGTTTTGTTATTCGTTTGCATTTTTTTTTACATTTGGTTTCACTAAATTCAAAAACAATGAAAAACCACACTTTGGATAAACTTTTCACCCTGTCATTTCACAACAATTGGAATGAACTTGCATTTTCTGATTACGAAGGAAAGGATTTCAAATACAGTGATGTTGCCAAAACGATAATGTCTCTGCAACTTTTCTACCAAATCATGGGTTTGCAAAAAGGGGATAAAATTGCAGTATTAGGGAGAAACTCAGCAAATTGGGGAGCTACTTTTCTATCTGCTGTTTCATCAGGTTTAGTAATTGTGCCGGTTCTACCCGATTTCAACAAAACCGATACCAACCACATAATCAACCATTCGGAAGCAAAAATTATTATAGGCGCCAAATCACTCCTCGAAAAAGTGGATATTGAAAATTTGCCTTTTGCACTTGCTGTTTTGGTACTTGAAGATTTTTCGTTGTATAAAGCGAAAGATGAAAATATTCAATTCAAAATCAACGATTCATTTCAATATTACACCAAAAATGAGCTAAAAAAAACGGGGTTTGCCTTTCAGGAATGGGAACCTGAAGAAACCTGCATCATTTCATATACGTCAGGTACTTCAGGATTTACAAAGGGCGTGATGATACCCGAACGCAGTTTGGTTTCCAACATTGTTTTTGCCCGCGAACACATGCCATTAAAAACGGGGGACAAAATAGTTTCGTTTTTACCAATGGCGCATGTTTATGGCCTGCTATTCGAGTTTTTGTTCCCTTTATCACTTGGTTGCCATATTACTTTTTTGAGCAAAATGCCTGCACCTGCTTTGTTGATAAAAGTATTTGGCGAAGTAAAACCACATCTTGTACTTTCTGTTCCTCTGGTTATCGAAAAAATTTACAAGAAAAGATTGTTACCAACGCTTGAAAAACCTATTATCAAACTATTGTTACATGTCCCGGGTATTTCTTCCATCCTCATAAAAAAAATAAAATCGAAGTTATCAGAAACTTTTGGTGGCCGTTTTTTCGAAATTGTAATTGGCGGCGCACCACTAAATGCTGATGTTGAGAAGTTCTTTAAACGCATCAATTTCCCGTTTTCAATTGGATATGGAATGACAGAATGTGGACCGCTGGTAAGTTACGAAGCATGGAATAAAACCATGCAATCATCAGCAGGTAAACTTGTTGACAGAATGGAGGTGCGAATCGACTCGGAAGATCCTTACAATGTCGTTGGCGAAATTCAGGTAAAAGGCGAAAATGTGATGCTTGGTTATTTTAAAAACGAAGTAGCTACTCGCGAATCGTTCACTGACGATGGCTGGCTGAAAACAGGAGATTTGGGCATTATTGATAAAAATAATTTCATTTACATAAAAGGTCGTTCAAAAAATATGTTGCTCGGTCCTTCGGGACAGAATATTTATCCTGAAGAAATTGAATCGAAACTGACCAACCAACCGTATGTAGGAGAATGTGTTGTAACTGAGCGGAATGGCAGGTTGATTGCCCTGATTTACCCTGACTTAGAAGCAATGAAATCAGAAAATATTGAAGAAGATACATTGCAGCAAATAATGAAAGACAACATTAAAAAAACCAATACAGAACTTCCAAAATACGAACAACTGGCCGGATTTGAAATCGTTGCCGATGAATTTGAAAAAACCCCAAAAAAGAATATCAAACGGTTTAAATATGTTTAATTTATAGTCGTCACCCGACATAAATCCGGGTGACGACCATTTCTGCATCGAGTTTATGATGACTCAACCATAATTATTTCTGCATGTGCACATCTACCTGAGGGAAAGGAATTTCAATTCCTGCTTTGTCGAGTGCAATTTTACCCTCCTCGTAAATCGTAAAATATATGCTCCAATAATCTTCAGGTGCTGAATACGGCCTAACTACAAGGTTCACCGCACTATCGCCCAATTCAGAAACGCCAATAAATGGGGCGGGATCCTTTAATACTTTGGGATGACTTTCAACAACTTTCATCAATACCTCTTTTGCATCTTTAATATTTGAACCGTATGAAATACCAAAATTCATATCAACCCTGAGAACTCCTTCAGTTGTATAATTAACAATATTCCCGTTTGAAACCGCAGCATTTGGGAGAATAATAGTTTTGTTTTCCGCCGACCTTAAAATAGTAACAAAAATGTGAATTTCTTTTACTGTACCCTTGTGTCCTTGTGCTTCAATCAAATCTCCTACTTTATAAGGTTTAAAAAGCAAAATCATTACACCCCCTGCAAAATTGGCAAGGGTTCCCTGTAATGCCAAACCAACCGCCAAACCTGCCGCACCTAGAACTGCAATAAATGATGTGGATTCGATGCCCACCATTTGTGCAACGGAAATTACGAGCATTACTTTTAACAGTATCGTTACCAAAGCTCTTAAAAATCCACGTAGCGAAATACTCACTTCGCGTTTTTCCATTACCGCATCAGTAACTTTGGCAATTCGTTTTATTATCCAAAAGCCAATAATTAACACTAAAATGGCTGAAACTACCTTTAAACCATGAGTAAGCATTAAACCATAAACCATTTCTAAATAGACTTGAAAATTTTCACTCATAATATTTATTTTAAAATTTGATTTTAGATTGATGAATCTTTAAAATATATTTTTTCAATAATTCTGTTTATCATTATTTATTGTTGCAAAGATATTTACAGTGTATTAACTAAAAACATAGGTGCAAATTAAACGGTAATATCTATTGATCATTAACAACAAATCAAACAAACTGTTTATTCAAATTCCAAACAGATATGCACAGAAATAAGCAATAAAATTATACGTTCCGTTTTTATAGAACCCATTTTTATTAATTTTGATTCTCAGCCTAACTAAGATGCCTACTTTATGGAAAATAAATCAAATCAAAAGCAAACAGGAGAACGGTTACTTTCGCTCGATTTTTTCAGGGGAGCAACAATGTTTTTACTTGTTGCCGAAGGAACCGCACTCTGGAGTGTGCTTGTAAAAGAGCCAGTTGCAGGAACTTTCCTGGAACCATTTTTTCAGCAGTTTCATCACCACCCGTGGCACGGGTTGAGGTTTTGGGATTTGATACAACCTTTTTTTATGTTTATTGTTGGCGTGGCCATGCCATTTTCGTTTGCAAAACGAATTAAAATGGGCCAACCAAAAAGCAAAATTACAACTCACATTATTCAACGTTGTGTTATTTTATTAGCTTTTGGTGTTGGGTTACATTGTGGCTACAGACAAAAATTAGTTTGGGAACTGTGGAATGTACTTTCCCAACTTTCCATGACAATAATAATCGCTTATTTTTTAATGCACTACAAATGGTCGTTACAAATTGCTGTTTCATTTGGATTACTGATTTTAACAGAGGTTGCTTTCCGCACTTTTCCGTTGGAAGGATATAATCAGCCTTTTGTAAAAGACCATAATTTTGGCAGTTGGATGGACATGGTTTTGATGGGTAAGATAAATAATGGCGGGGGCTGGGTTGCAATCAACTTTATACCCACCGCAGC
>JBFHJA010000270.1:0-6211 GCA_041596165.1 Draconibacterium sp.
AGACTCGAACTTGCACATCCTTACGGACACTAGTCCCTGAAACTAGCGTGTCTACCAATTCCACCACCTGGGCTTTTCGAGGGGGCAAATATATAAAAAAATCCACCCTCATTGGATTTGTGAGGATGGATTTTTAATTTTCCTGTGAAAATATGTCGTTAGCACATGCGTATCTGATTTGAGTTGGTTATTTTTTCGCAGTATTTACATTTTAATGAAATAACATCCTTGGACACTACTTTAAAACGGGTTGTGATTTTTTCGTTATTGGTAATGCATTTTGGGTTAAAACATTTCACAATTCCTGAAATTGAATCAGGGATTTCTACTACCTTTTTTTCAACCACTTCGTAATCGCGAATAATATTCAATTTGGCATGTGGTGCAATTAACGCTATTTTATTTATTTCATCATCTTCAAAAAATTTGTCAGTTACCTTAATTATTGCTTTTGCCCCAAGTTTTCGGCTTTCGAGATTTGTCCCAAAAGTTATTTGATTTTCAATAATATCGAGTCCTAAAATTGATATAACCTTAAAAAGATTTTTTGCAGGTATGTGGTCAATTACGGTTCCTTCTTTTATAGCGCTGACTTTTAGTTTTAGCTTTTTTTTCTGGTCGTCTTGCATGGCATAAATTATTTTAAGTTCATGATATGGGAAATAATAGCTTCGCGTGCAAATACACCATTTCTGGCCTGTGTGAAGTAGTATGCTTTTTGGTTGGCATCAACATCAGGATGTATTTCGTTTACGCGGGGCAGAGGATGCAAAACTCTTACGTTGGGTTTAGTTTTTTCGAGCATTGCATTCCGGAGTATGTAAACGTTTTTAACTTGTTCATATTCAATTGGGTCGGAGAATCTTTCTTTTTGAACACGGGTCATATAAATTATATCTGCTGCGCTTATTATATCTGTAAATTCTTTGTGTTCAAAATATTTTATCCCTTTTTCGCGTAGAAATAATTTGTATTCTTCGGGCATTTCCAGAACAGTTGGTGCAACAAAATTAAAAATTGGGTTTTCGAATTCCGACATGGCCATGAGCAAAGAATGAACTGTTCTTCCATATTTCAAATCTCCCACCAAAAAAATATTAAGGTTATCAAGAGATCCCTGAGTTTTTAAAATCGAATACATGTCGAGCAAGGTTTGTGTTGGATGCTGGTTGGCGCCATCTCCAGCATTAATAACGGGAACCGGAGAAATTTCGGAAGCATAACGTGCTGCTCCTTCCAGCGGGTGTCGCATTACAATCAAATCAACATAATTGCTTACCATTTTTATTGTATCATGAAGTGTTTCGCCTTTGCTTGCACTTGAACTGTCAGGGTCGGCAAATCCAACAATTCTTCCGCCTAACCGATTTATTGCAGTTTCAAAACTTAACCTTGTACGGGTTGAAGGTTCAAAAAACAGGGAAGCAACAACTTTTCCTTTCAATAAATCCTGATTTGGATTTTCTTCGAACTCAGCAGCGAGGTTCATGATTTTCAGATATTCTTCTTTCGAAAAATCGGTGATTGAAATTAAATCCTTTTTCATATTAAAATTTTATCTAAGTCAGGTTTCAATAATCAAAAAAAAACCAACATTTATATTTTAAAATGTTGGTTTTCAGTTGAATGAAATGTAATTTATTTTTTTTGTACTCCTCAAAATATTATTAAAAATAAACGGATGGAAACTATTATTTCGAAATATAAATACTTCATGTTGGATTGGTTTTTTGTCAACAGGAATATGATTCAAGTTACTTTTTATAAAATTCATCATGATTCAAAATTAGTGGCTTATATTTTTCTATCCAATTTAACCGAACGATTTTATTACCATTTTATCAACAGTAAATTTATCAGGATTAATTTTCAATTGCAACCCCATAGATATTTTCAAAAATAAGGTGAATTCTCTCATATTCAGATTCTCTTACGAAAAACGTTAAATTGCAGCTTTCTTCAAAGCGGGTATTTTTAATCGAAAGGTTTTCTTGTTTTATTATGTTCATTACTTCCGACAATTCGTTGTAAGTAAAATTTAGTATAATCTCTTTTTCAATAATCTTTTGTATTATTTCAGCATTATTTAGGGCATCTGCAGCGGCACTTTTGTAGGCATTTATTAAACCACTTGTTCCTAAAAGTGTTCCCCCAAAGTACCTGACAACAACAATAATAATATTTGTAACATTAAAACTTTGGAGTTGCCCAAGAATTGGTTTTCCTCCAGTGGAGGAGGGTTCCCCATCGTCATTTGCACGATAGGTAAATTCTTTGAATCCCAAGCGCCAGGCATAGCAGAAATGACGCGCACTGTGGTGTTTTTTTCGCAGTCCGGATAGAATTTCTTTTACTTCTTCCTCGTTTTGTAATGGAAAAGCAAATGCTAAAAATTTACTGCCTTTATCTTTAAAAAGGCCTTCACTTTCTTTTTCTACTGTATTATAAACGTCTTCCATTAAAACAAAAAAAGCTGCCTTTGCGGACAGCTTTACTATTTACATTTTTAATTTCTTTTCAATATCTTCCACATATTGTCGGAAGTTTTTATCTGTATCTTTTAAATTATTTACTGTTTTGCAAGCATGTAGTACGGTTGCGTGGTCTTTACTCCCAATTTGTGCGCCTATGCTTGTAAGCGAGTATTTTGTAAGGCTTTTAGAAAAATACATTGCAATTTGTCTGGCTTGTACAACCTCGCGTTTACGGGTTTTCGCCTGAAGAGCGTCAACCTGCATGTTGAAATAATCGCAAACAACTTTTGAAATATATTCTATGGATAACTCGCGCTTCGAATTTTTAACTAATTTATTTATGAGTTTAGCTGCAAGTTCAAGTGTAATTTCTCTTTTATTCAACATTGATTGGGCCAGTAAGGAAACAAGTGCTCCTTCCAGTTCGCGAATATTGTTTGAAACATGCGATGCAATATATTCGAGTACATCATCAGAAAACGAAATGCCATCTTTGTAGACTTTGTGTCTTAATATTTGCATCCGGGTTTCAAAATCAGGTATTTGTAAATCTGCAGTCAATCCCCATTTGAATCTTGATAAAAGCCTTTGTTCCATCCCTTTAAGTTCAATAGGCGGTTTGTCGGAAGTTAAAATCAACTGCTTGCCCATTTGGTGCAAATGATTGAAAATATGAAAGAATGTTTCCTGAGTCTTTTCTTTTCCGGCAAATTCCTGAACATCATCCAGAATCAGAACATCTATCATTTGATAAAAATGTAGAAAATCGTTTCTGTTGTTGTTCCTTGTTGCTTCAGTATATTGGGTTTGAAACTTGTTTGCATTAACATACAAAACTATCTTGTCGGGGAAGCGTTCTTTTACTTCAATGCCAATTGCCTGGGCCAGATGCGTTTTGCCTAGTCCTGAATTCCCGTAAATCATTAAGGGATTAAATGCTGTTCCTCCGGGGTTTTGTGCTACTGCATAGCCTGCACTGCGTGCAAGCCTGTTACAATCACCTTCAATAAAATTTTCGAAAGTATTATCGGGTTTTAATTGAGGATCAATTTGCAATTTCTGTATCCCGGGAATAATAAACGGATTTTTTATTGCAGATTTTTCATCAGATTTTAAAGGTATTGTTAAAGGGTTATTAACAATTTTTGCATTGCTGTTTGTTGGGTAGCTAACAGTGTAGGGTGCAGCACCATTTTTGTCGCCCATAACAACGTTATACTCCAGCTTTGCACCATTGCCTAATACCATGCGCAAAGTTCTTCGTAAAATATCTATAAACTGCTCTTCCAGATATTCATAAAAAAATGCACTAGGTACTTGAATAGTAAGTACTTTCTCCGAAAGTTTTATGGGCACAATCGGTTCAAACCAGGTTTTAAAACTACTGCCGGGAACGTTATCTTTTATAACGTTTAAACATTTGTCCCAAACAGCTTTGTATTCTTCATTCATTTAAATTATTGGTTTTTTGAGGTCACTCTAATATTTCGTTTAACTTATTCCCTTGGCAAAATTTGCGAAAAAAAAGTTAAAAAAAAAATTAAAAAACTATTGAAAATCTCCTGAATGGTATATTGTTTTCGTTATCAGGCATTTAAAATTTGTTTTTTTTTAATATTAGTTAATTGTCTGATTGTCAGTGTAATGCGATTAAGCTATTGACTGATAGAATCATAACGGGTAGGTAGTGGTAGGTATATTTGGTCAATTGTGAAAATTGTTAACAAATTGGGGTTAATTACCGAAGCGTTTTAAGTGCTTTTTCAAGTTTTATCAACTGCCCGTTTTTAAATGCTACTATAACTGATTCGGGAAATTTCTTTTTTGTCTGCTGAAGAATTTCACTTATTTCGGAATAAGAACTTGTAGCTCCCAGTAGATAAGTGTAGGCTTCATTTGCATAATATTCTTCAACTTTTCCCATTCCTTCAAACATATTTGAGTTCGAAGGTATTTTTGTTTCACTGGAAATCAGATGTACTTTAAAAACTATATTTTTTGAAGATACATCGCCGGAAGTATTTATATAATATTCTTTCCCAAAATCCATGGCCGAAAATTGAACATATCTTTTTGGGTTATTCTGTACATCTTTTAATAAAGAGCTAAGGTTTTGTGATAATTCAGTTATTTCAAAATAAAGCCTGTCGTCGTTTAAAAGCAAACCTACAGTATTTTCATCGCTGTTAAGTTTTTCCATGATTTTTAATAATTGATTTGATGCCATGGAAATATTGGATATTATTGGTGTTACCTGAAGTTGGGCCAAAGTATCGCTAAAGGATGAAAGATTTATTATGACATTTTGAAGTTCGGCTGTGTTGCTATTTAAAAAATTAGAAAGTTCCTCAATATTCCCAATGATTTGTTGAATACTGGCTTTTTCTGAAGCCATTACTTCTGCCAAATCACCTGTTATTTTTTCTGCATTTTCAATGGTTTTGTTAATGTTTTTAAAAGTTTCAGATAAGTTTTCCTGTGCATCCTCATTCAGTATTACAGTAAGTACTGTTATCGCAGAATCGATTGTGCTCAAAAGTTGTTCAGCCTTGTTTTTTATGGGTAGAACCTGTAAACTCACCTGTTCTTTTAAATCACTTTCAATAGCGCCGGGTATTGTATCGTTTGATTTGTAAAAAGAATCTTCGTTGCTCAATCCCATTTTTATGGAGCGTGTTCCCATAATATCGCTGCTTATTATTTGAGCAACGGAATTTACAGGTATTTGAAATGAAGCATCAACCATCAATGTAACTATCAGGGTTCCTGTTTTTTTACTATCAAATGCGATACTTTTAACCTGACCAATTTGATACCCGTTCATTGTTACTTTGTTTGATTCGAGGAGGCCATCAATCCGATCATAAACCACATAATAATAATTACTACGTTTAAAAACATCATTCCCTTTTAGGTAACTAAGCCCCCAAAACAGAATGGCCATTGATGCCACAATCAAAAATCCCAGTTTTACATATTTTGAATATTTCATTACTATTAATTTTTAATTGCTGCTGTTTGCATATTTTGTTGTTGTATTTCTATTTGAATGTAAAATTAGAGATTTCATGGTTGAATCACCGCATTTCCAAAGCCTTTTTAACAGATATTAATTCATTGTTTTCAAAAGCTACAACAAAAGATTCGGGGAATTTTCCCACAATCCTGTTTTTTTCTTTAACAGCATCTTCGTAATTATCGAATTTTCCTGAAAAGTAACGAATAATATCTTTTGATTCTTTTCTGAATACATTTTTCTCCCCTTTAAAGTTGGATGGCGACGGATCAATTTTGTTTTTTGAAGCGCCAATTTGTACTGAATAATAGATGTTTTTTTCTTGTATTATTTGCGCAGTATTCTGTGCTACATAAATTTGCGATTGAGGGGGTGGAGTATTTGTTAGTTCCTTCTGATCGACAGAAGCACCTGAATTGGTTCTTATTGCAAAACTGCTTTTGTCTTCAATTTTTCTTTTGTATGCTTTAAAGGCATTGAAAATTGAAGTTGAAAGTGTTGATTTGCCTTGTTCGCTCAACAAATAACTACGTTCATTTGGATGACTGATAAAACCCAGTTCGACGAGAACGCTGGGCATGGTTGTTTGGCGAAGCACAAGAAAACCAGCTTGTTTAACACTTCTGTCTCCGCGTTTTGCCGATCGGAACTGTTCCTGAACTTCTGATGCAAACATGATACTTTGTTCCAGATGTTCGCTTTGAATCGCTAAAAACATAAT
>JBFHJA010000271.1:0-6198 GCA_041596165.1 Draconibacterium sp.
GGTAGCATCGGAACTTTCGATTGGGGTGGATATTTTAACACACAATATTTTGCTGACCCTAAGGAAAATGTCATAGGAATTATTTTCAAACAAACACAGGGACCGGTTAACGACGATACAGGTTGGAAATTCAGACAATTGGTATTTCAAACGATAGATGATTAGATCTTCACACAATCTTTAAAATGTGATTTTTGTTTTTATTCTGAATGGAAAATAAAAATAATACAAAATGAAAACGCCAATTTATCAATGCCTTTGGTTTGATAACCTGGCAAATGAGGCAGCCACATTTTATTGTTCGATATTCAAAAATTCAAAAATTGTTACAGAAACTCCGGTTGCTACTTCTTTTGAACTGAATGGGATACAAATTTTGGGTTTGAATGGCGGCCCCATGTTTCAAATTACATCCTCAATTTCGTACACGGTAAACTGCGATCCAACTGCGGAAACTAATCGCATGTGGGATGCATTAATTGAGGACATGCACACCATGATGGAAATAGATAAAATTAAAACTGAATAAAAATGAACAAAGTAAAAGAACTCGCAAAGATGATTGACCACTCCATTCTTCATCCTACAATGACCGATGAAGACTTAAAACGGGAGTGTGCCGTAGCAGCAAAATATGATGTTGCCTCGGTTTGTGTAAAACCTTACGCCGTGAAACAAGCGGCTGAACTGTTAAAAGGAACAGATGTTTTGGTAGGTTGTGTAATCGGTTTTCCGGCAGGTAACTCAGCCATCGAAGTAAAGGTTTTTGAAACCGAAACTGCCTGCAACGATGGCGCTGTTGAAATTGATATGGTAATCAATATTGGCAAAGCTTTGCAGGGAGATTGGGATTATATTGAAAAGGAAATTGCTGCCGTAACAAATACAAGCCATAAAAATGGGGCAATTGTAAAGGTAATTTTCGAAACTGATTATGTAACCCGTGAAGAAGATATTATTAAATTGTGCGGGATCTGCACAACAGTGGGTGCCGACTATGTAAAGACTTCATCGGGATTTGGTTTTGTAAAACAGGCAAATGGCGATTACAATTACACCGGAGCAACAATCGAAAACCTAAAATTGATGAAAGCAAGCAGCGGCCCGAAAGTTAAAGTTAAGGCTGCCGGCGGCGTTCGTTCTTTAGATGGATTATTGGCTGTTCAGGATGCAGGTTGCACACGTTGCGGAGCTACTGCCACGATTCAAATGTTGGAAGATGCCCAAAAACGGTTTGGAAACCCCCTTTAATTCCCTAAAAGAAGGAACATGAAGAACTAAAAAGAGGTAAATATTTCTTTGAAATATCATCACCGTTTGAACTTTGTCCCCCCTGATTCAGGGGGATGAGCGAAGCCGAGGAGGTATAATAATAATTTCAAACTGAACTTAGTACCTGTAAATGTGAATTATTGAACAGGTGACGGAAAATCACCAGCTCAACATAAATGAATAATTACCTTGTAAAAAACCAATAGCTTTACACTAAATCAAATGTACATTGTAAATTCATATCCAATTGCCGTTTTGCGTTGTGTTGTTTCCATGCTGTGTTGGGGGTTCTGGGCAAATACACAAAAACTCGCATCAAAAGAATGGAGTTTTCCATTGTACTGTTGGGATTATACTTTTAGCGTAATTATTCTTTCCCTGATTTTTGGTTTTACCCTTGGCAGCAGCGGCGAAAATGGGCAAGCATTTATACCCAACTTTTTACATGCTGCACCAAAAGCTTTTCTGTTCGCGCTTTTGGGTGGTGTTATTTTCAATAATTATTTACCCAGCCCGGAAGCTTACCACGCATTATATTTATTTATCGGAGTTGGTTTGATAACACTGATTGTTGTAGTTAATACTCTGGCATACAAAAAATTAACACAAGGCAGCAAGTCAACCAAAGGCAACAATTTGCAAGTGCGGCGTGGGCAATTTCTGCTACGTTTCGGGAGTGCAATTCTGGGCGCCAACTCGTGTGGAAACTGATGGATTTTAAAAGAGATCTGAAATAAAATAAATACAAAAATTCTAATGAAAAAATTAAATCTAACGTTATTGTTTATCACCTTTCTTTTCCTGAGTTCATTTTCCCAAAAACTTCAGGTTAGTCAAAATCACAGGTATTTAGAAACCACCGATGGTAAACCGTTCTTTTGGTTGGGTGATACCGCATGGGAACTGTTTCATAAACTCAACCGCGAAGAGGCAACAGAATATTTAGAGAACCGAAAAGCTAAAGGTTTTACTGTAATTCAGGCAGTAGTTTTAGCAGAAAATGATGGGTTGAGAACACCAAATGCCTATGGCGATATTCCTTTGTTAGATTTAGATCCCACAAAACCCAGCGAAAAATATTTCGAACATGTTGATTTTATTGTGAACAAAGCGCAGCAACTGGGTTTGGTAATTGGAATGTTACCTACCTGGGGAGACAAAATATTCTCAGAGAATCCGGGTGCCGGCCCAATCGTTTTTAACAAAAATAATGCAGCAATTTTTGGGGAGTTTTTGGGTAAACGATATAAAAATAAACCAATCGTTTGGATTTTGGGGGGTGACAGGAATGTTGCCAATAACGAAGTTCTTGAAATCTGGCGTTCAATGGCATCGGGATTGAAAAAAGGTGACGGAGGAAATCATTTGATTACTTATCATCCACGGGGAAATTCATCGTCTTCAAAAACTTTGCACAATGAAACGTGGCTCGATTTCAACATGTATCAAAGTGGACACAGCGAACGTTTTAATAATGTTTATGAATTTGCTGCAAACGACCGGGCACTTGAACCCCAAAAACCAAGTGTTGAAGGTGAACCGGCTTATGAAGATATTGCCGTAAAATTTTGGGAATTCATGGATTTTACAAAAGAATCGGAAAAAAGAGTAGAAGAAGGAATGCTCGGTGAAGATGGGTTGATTCAAAATAAATCGAATTTTAAAAAGGGATTTTTTACGGCTTATGATGTTCGCATTCATGCCTATTGGAATTTTCTTTCGGGTGCAGCCGGATACACCTATGGGAATAATGCCATTTGGCAAATGTTTAAGAAGGGTGGAAATATTGCAATTCCTTGTTTATACGATTGGGCCGAATCGATGGACAGGCCGGGTGCTTTTCAGTTACAATATGTTCGTGATTTAATGGAAGACAAGTTTTTCAAGATTGTGCCCAATCCATCTCTTCTAAATTCAAAGGTTGAACATGGAGAAAATTTTATTGCAGCAGCAACTGCAAACGATAATTCTTTTGCATTGGTTTATCTCGCAAAAGGACAAAAGGTTGAGCTTAAAATGAATTTATTGTACGGAAAAACAAAAGCACGTTGGTTCAACCCGCGAAACGGTATTTACAGAGAAATTGGAGAATTTGAAAATAAAGGAGTTTCAACTTTTACACCACCAACAACAGGAACTGGAAATGACTGGATGTTGTTTTTGGAGAAGATTTAATCTCGAACCAAAGATTCATTCTTACAATTGAAACAAAATCCTATGGTATTATTTTTAATAAATTGGGCACTTGGATAATAAAATTATTAATGCGGCAAAAGCCTTTTTTAACAACAAATTATTAAAACCGTCAGCTAAAGCTGACGGCAATAAAACAGCAGCAGAATTGATTCTATTGCCTTTCACTTTTGTGAACGAATTTGCAGGATGCAGGTGCATAAAGGGTTTTTACCCCATTGCAAATTTTTTATTCGTTTCCACAAAGTGCCTGATTCAATATTTTTAATACACAGGATGAGCGAAAAATATCAATCCAAATTAAAGCAACTTTAAATTTTGTGGTATCTATGTTTTTTAGTTGATTTTGCTTTCGACAGAAATCGTAAATTTGAACGCTAAATAAACAGTTTGCAAATTTATAAAACACAATTACAGAAAGGGTTGGAATTTACTTTCTGTTTAATATTAATATTTTTTAAAAATGAAAAATTACAATTTATTGACGGCAGTTGCATTGATACTTTTAATTTCATGCAATTCAGCAACAAAAAAAGGTGAACAAACAGTTGAAAAATCAGAAGTGATTGCCGAAAATACACTGAGCGAAGACGAAAAAAGCGATGGCTGGCAATTGCTTTTTGATGGGGAAACAACAAATGGCTGGAAGAATTTTAATGGTGAAGGAATCACAGGTTGGAATGTGGAAGATGGCACTCTTGTCGGTCAAGGTTTGGGTGGCGATATTGGTGGCGATATTGTTTCGGAAAAAGAGTACGATAATTTTATTTTGAAATGGGACTGGAAACTAGGCCCTAACGGAAACAGCGGTGTTCTTTACCATGTGTTGGAAGGCGAAAAATACAAAGCACCTTATGAAACCGGCCCAGAATATCAGCTTATCGAAGACGATGATTTCAGGAATCCCGATGGCAGTCAGTACCCTTTGGAAGAGTGGCAAAAAACCGCTGCCGATTATGCGATGTACCTGCCCAACGACAAGAAAAAAGTAAACATCCGCGAATGGAACAGCTCGATGATAAAGTTTACTGCTGAAAATGTTGAATATTGGCTAAACGGTGAAAAAGTACTCGAATTTGTGCCATGGAGTGAGGATTGGACTCAACGCCGAAACAGCGGAAAATGGGATCAATACCCGGATTACGGAACCGTGAAAAAAGGAAAAATCAGTTTGCAGGATCACGGTAGCAAAATATGGTTTAAGAATATAAAGATTAAGGAGTTGTAGTATTTTAAAGGATACCTGTTTTGCGGTTTAAAACCTCATTGCGGGTATATTGAAAAAATATTTCAGCAAAAAAGTCCACCAACTTTTGGGTAATTTTCCCAAAGCGGGTGGACTTTTCATTTGGAGCTGACCTTAAAAGATGAATAAATTGATTAGCGTAGTTTTTTAATCCAAGCCAAAAAAACTAATCATCGTCGCCGTCATCTTTTCCGCTATATTTTGCCGGGTAGGCTTCTTTCCCTTTCATGGCAAACCAGATTATGCGGTTAAACAAGTCGTCGTGTCCTGAATCGATTTTATCAAAAATTGGCAACATGCTTTTTTTTGCATAATGCAATTCTTTTCCGCTCAATTCCGATAATTCCTTATTCATTTCATCCAAAGGGATTTCATTGGGGACTGCGGTGTAAGGTGTGTAGTCAGGCTTGTTAGTAAAACAATCGAACATAGGCATTGCCGTGGCATCCATAATATTCATGGGTGGCAAACCAAGTATTTGCTCCATCGTACGCACCATCGAAACCTGGTTGTAATTTGTATGATTTGTTTTGTCGAATTTGGTGTAAGGACTTGCAATCAATCCAACTGTTCGGTATGCCGAAACGTGGTCCCATCCTGCCTGCGAGTCATCTTCGGTAACAAAAACCACTGTATTTTTCCAGAAGCGGCTTTTTGAAAGAGCTTCAATAATTTGCCCTAAAGCCAAATCGTTGTCGGCAACCATGGCACGAGGCGTTGGGAATCCGGGGCGTGTTCCGGCAGTGTGATCATTTGGCAACGCCATAATAATCAATTCGGGCAGTTGATCACCTTCCATATTTTCGTATTCATTTAATTCATCGATAAAAGCTTGTGCCCGTTCTATATCCGTGAATTTGTGGGTGCCGTAACCCGCAAAAGTCTGGCTCAAAATTTCAGGAACTGTGTTAATAGTTGAGGTGTTTTTAAATTCAGTTTTTTCGCCGTTTTTAAATCGTTTGTAAATCGATTCCCATGTTTCACTGTTGTCCATTTCAGGTACACAGGCTTCGCCATAAATTCGCACACTCTTTCCGTGATTACGGGCATTGTCCCAAATAAATCCAGTAGGTGCATAAACCAATGCATCTTCCTGAACATGAGGATAACTGCGAAACCAACCTCGCACATTTTTTTCGACATAATCCGTAACAATAGCCATGTCTGTCCACTGGTGGCCTTCTGCCGATGATTTTCCAGAAACATAAAAATTATCGAGGTGCAAAAAGTCGTCACAAATTTTGTGTGTGTTGGGTGTGATTTCTTTTCCAAAAATACAAAGCGAAGGATCGCCATCTCCCGCAGGATGATCGCCCAAAACCTGATCGTAAGTACGGTTTTCTTTAATAATATAAACTACATGTTTAAAAACTGAGGGTTCACCAATTCGCACAGGAACCGGCACCGGAGCTACATTTTCACGAGGTAAATCTTTTAAAAGTGCCAGCCTGAAAAGCTGATTGGTTTTTTCAACTTTTTTGGTATAA
>JBFHJA010000272.1:0-6166 GCA_041596165.1 Draconibacterium sp.
ATCTGAACCTGTCTTTTTTGGGATTACTGTAATTTAGAATATCAAAATAGAAGACCAGGTTGTTTTCTGAGTGTTTGAGTTTTTTGTTTTTAAATAAAAATGAGGGCCAGGTGCTAAATTCATTTCTCAAAAGGCTGTCAACCAGGGTATGATTAATTTCCAGTGAGTGCAAAATTATTTTTTGGGAAGTGTTGTTAACCGGGAAAAGACTTTTTGAATCCAAGCGCATCAGTTGATCTTCTGCGCCAATCCATAAATTTCCCAAAGAGTCCATTACTGCCTTTTTTGCTGATTGTCCTGCAAAACCCTCTTCTTCGTCCATAAACCTGATTACATATTTCCCATTGATATAAAGCGAATCAAGGTCGATGCAGTTCAAACCCAGGTTGGTACCCACCCAAAGTTTTCCACGCTGGTCGGCTACAAGCCAACTTACACTGTTCCCCTGCAAACCGTTTTCGCTGTTAATCCGGTAGTTAATTTTGAGTTTATTGTCGTTGTACGCTGCAATGCAAATTTCACCACTATTTGAACCAAATATTACATTTCCTTTTTCATCGAAACAGATATCATTCAAACTGTTGCTGATGGTTGAATCTGTTATATTAAAATTAGTGAGGTGCATTCCTTCACTCATCCATAAACCGCTCGTCCACGATACAAACCAAAAACGATTGTTGTGTTTTGCTATCCTGTTTCCATCTTTTGGTTCTAATTTCTTGTTAAAATAGAAAAACGAATTTGCAATTTCTTTGGGTGGATTTTTTCTGAAATTGGCTTGAAGCTCTGTTCCACCCCATCCGGTTGCCATTATTGTGTCTAATCCGAATATTGCAATGTCACCATGATTTCCCTGCGGGCCAATGTACGCGTTTTTTTTTGTTTCCGTATTGAAGTCAAAAACACCAAAAAGGTTAGAAATAATCATTGAATTATCACTGTTTTCAATAGCTCTTACAAAATTAAATTCATATTGATTTACAAATTTTTCCAAACTGATTGTGTTTTGGTTCATCGCTTTTTCCCACGCGGGGTCGCTATGAAAAAATGTCTTGTCGTTATTTTGATTCCAAAATATCCGGAATGCAGTGACAAAAGGTTTTTTATCAAAAACCGAAAACTCATTATTATGTGTCATTCGGATTAATTCCTTGCTCCCCGAAATCCATAAATTATCTTTAAAATCCAGATAAAGATCATTGATAAAATTTTTATCCAGGTTAAAATATTTTGACGGATAAAGTTCAATCCCGCTAAAAGGGATTTTGAACAAACCTTCATTTCGTGTGCCGACCCAAAGAATATCCTGTTCCGGGTCGTAAAAAACGGTCCAGATTTCTTTATCGGTTATTCCAAAAGCAGTTTTGTAATTTTTAAAAGATTTTCCATCAAAGCGAAAAACACCCTCAATCATTTTCCGGTTGGGATACGACCACGACGCAAACCATAAATCTCCCCTTTTATCTTCTGCAATTCCGAAAACCTGTCCCATCGATTCATCCTGAATAATCGCATCTTTTTTATAAATGGCGACTCCTGAATGACCATAGGAAAAAACCGTGTCTCCCTTTGATGTAATGAAAACGGAGAAACTGTTTACGGGATAATGCAAATCATTGTTGTTGGCGTTAACAAATCTGTTTTCATTGGGGTAATAACGGATTGGATTATTTTGGCCGAAAGTTGTAATATAAATAAATTTACCTGCATCTGTTAATCCTGTTACCGGACTGCCATTTTCTTTGCTAAATACTTCGTGAGGTGAGCTGGTTATGGAATCCCCGCGAATGGTGCTAACTCCTCCCTCGCAACCTGCAATCAGACAATTAAAATTTTTCGAAAAACAAAGTACCCGGATTCTGTCATTGGCAAGGCCATTTTTTTGAGTAAATCTTATGAAATGAATTCCGTCATATTTAAACAGTCCCTCACCATAACTTCCAAACCACATGTTTCCATTATTATCTTCGGCGATAGCCCAAATCTGGTTGGCGGTCATTCCTTCCGAAAGATGGTAAATCCGGAATGATTTTCCATCGTAGGAGCAAAGTCCTGATGTTGTTCCAATCCACATTAAACCCCGGCTGTCTTTGTATATACTTTGAATTGACATGCCAGGCAATCCATCGCGCATGGTAAACTGGCGGGTTGGGTAATTTTGTGCTGAAAGGAAGAGTGATTGCAGGCATACAAATACGAAAAACAGATAAACATTCGTCTTTCGAATCAAATAAAGTATAGATGCCAGAATTTTAATTTTCACCCCAACTCTGATTTTTAATGATTAAAATTTTCAACTGGAAATTTAAGAAAAAGGTTTTTCTAGCGTTTGGTTAATGCTTTTAAAAAATCTTCATTTCTTCGGGTCGCTACATCAAGTTTTACCCCGTTTTCAAGAATTACATGAAAGCCCTCTGCCCTGCTATAGGTTTTTATATAATTTAAGTTTACAATATGCGATTTGTGTATCCGGTAAAAAATATCATCCGGCAATAAACTTTGAACCGCATTCAATGGCTTTGATATCAGCAGTTTTTCTCCGTCAACGGTAAAAACCTTTGTGTAATTCTGGTCGGCTTCGCAATACATAATCGAATTTACTTTTTCGAGTTGAAAACCAGAAAAGGTTGGCAAAGGTACTTTTTCAACCCGGGTGGCCGAGGGGTTTAGCACACTTATCAGTTTTTCTATATTTTCAGCAGAAACTGCAGATAACTGTCGCTTTTCATACAGTGCAATCGCTTCTTTCAGGTCATCAACACTTACCGGTTTTAAAATATAATCCAACGCTGCCAACTTAATGGCTTTAATTGCATATTCACGGTAAGCAGTTGTGAATATGACTGAAAAATTAATCCGCTGAAAATAGTTGAATATATTTGTGCCATTTTCCTCAGGCATCTCAATATCAAGAAATACAAGGTCGGGGTGGCTTTTATAAATTGCAAAAACCCCCTCTTTTAACGATTCAGCTTTGGCTAAAATTTTTATTTTTTCAGGGAAATATCTTAAAAGCATTAATTCAAGCGTGTCCCTTGCCGGTTTTTCATCATCGATAATAATACAAGTGATCATAGAAAAAGTTATAGTATTTGCAAATATCGCAAAAATTGAATTATTCTATTGGTAATTTCCTAAACGCGCTGTTTTGGATGAATATCGCCGGGAATTTGCAGAATTTTAATAAAACTAGTTTTATTTCATGCAATTTCACAAATAAATGCCGTGCATTGGCAACTTCACAATTTATTGTAAAAAAACAGAGGACTAAACGCAGGTTTAATCCTCTCGGAATTGTTGTTTTTCAACTTTACATAGTACCCCGGACGGGATTCGAACCCATGACCTACTGCTTAGAAGGCAGTTGCTCTATCCAACTGAGCTACCGAGGCATCCTTATTATTTTTTGCGGTGCAAAAGTAAAAATCAAATCTCAAAAAACAAACCTTAATGAACTAATACTTGAAAATAACTACAAAGCAATTGACTTTCAGTCGATGTTCAATTCTTAATGCACATTTAGAAAAGGAGTTTTTACAGAATTACTTCAATTTTTCAATTAAAGTAAATGAATACCGTTCACCTTGCATTTATTAACCATTTCATCGGGCCAAATACTCGACTGGATTTCGCCGATATGAGCTTTCCTCAAAAAATACATACACAAACGCGATTGCCCGATTCCGCCACCCACAGTAAGCGGAAGTTCATCGTTCAGCAACATTTGATGCCACATTAAATTTTTACGTTCTTCGAGCCCTCTTATTTTTAACTGGTCAATCAGAGCTTGCTTGTCGACCCTGATTCCCATTGACGAAACTTCAAACGAACGTTTTAAAACGTTGTTCCACAAAATAATATCGCCATTTAAACCCTTGAAGCCATTTTCCGTCCGGGTGCTCCAATCGTCGTAATCGGGGGCCCGTCCATCGTGAATTTGGCCATTTGGCATAGTTCCGCCAATACCGATTACAAAAATTGCCCCGTATTTTTTAGCTGCTTCATTTTCACGTTCAAAAGGTGTTAAGTCCGGATATTTTACAGCCAGTTCTTCTGAATGTATAAAAGTAATTTCTTCGGGTAATTCTGGTAAAATATCAAAATAGTTTTCCGAAACATGGAACTCTGTGCGAACAAGAGCCGCATAAATTTTACGCACAATATATTTCAGGAAATCGAGATTGCGATCTTCGTTTGTTATTACACGTTCCCAGTCCCACTGATCGACATACAATGAGTGCATATTTGTTAATTCTTCATCCGGGCGGATTGCATTCATATCAGTATAAATACCAAAGCCTTCCTTGATTTGCAAATCAGCTAAAGCCATGCGTTTCCACTTTGCAAGCGACTGCACTATTTCTGCCACATCCTCATTTAAATCTTTCATTGGGAATGAAACAGGGCGTTCAACTCCGTTCAAATCATCATTAACACCTGTTCCCTGTTTTACAAAAAGAGGTGCAGTAACGCGCCTTAGACGCAATTCTGATGACAAATTGAGTTGAAAAAAATCCTTTATCTGTTTGATAGCCTGTTCGGTTTGATAAACATCAAGTACCGATTTGTAGTTTTTTGGAATAAATAAATTCATAAAATGTTATTTAATGTCTGTAAAACAAAAGTATAATTCTACTTACAAATTAAAAGAAATCCAGTAATTAAAGTTTTAGTATTCTAAATTTTATTCAGTACAAATGAGATTAATAAAATAGTGCAGTGTATCCTTGTATCTGCCGATTGTTATTTTTGCAAAATCTAATAATGGAAAAATTCGAAAAAAACATATCCCGGCTTTACCTTATAAAAATCTCGAAATGGTTTAATCTCGTAATGCCAGTTATTGTACTATTCTACCAGGACAATGGAATGGGAATGCAGGAAATTTTTACACTGAAAGCTATTTACTCAGTGGCAATTGTCGGAATGGAAGTGCCATCGGGCTGGATGGCTGACGTTTGGGGACGTAAAAAAACACTGTTTGCTGGAAGTATTCTTGGAACAGGCGGATTTTTAATTTACAGTTTTTCATTTGGTTTCTGGGCATTTGTAATTGCTGAAATAGTTTTGGGAATTGGTCACGCCTGCGTTTCAGGAGCCGATTCGGCAATGCTTTATGACAGTTTAAAAGCTTCAGGAAAAACAGATCGATATACAAAAAATGAGGGAAGAATAACTTCAGCAGGAAATTTTGCTGAAGCATTTGCCGGAGTTTTGGGTGGGTTACTGGCCGCAATCAGTTTACGCACTCCTTTTTATTTTCAGTTTGTTGTGGCTGCAATTGCAATTCCGGCAGCTTTCACTTTGGTTGAACCAAAAATCCACACCATCGAACACATTCATTCACTCAAAAAAATTGTCAGAAATGTTAAAAGCACTTTAACGCACAACCACGATTTACGGATTTCAATTTTACTTTCGGCGATTACCGGAACTGCCACACTTACTTTTGCATGGCTTGTGCAACCTTATTTTATAGCCATTGGCTTACCAGTTGAAATGTATGGCATTTTCTGGACTGCTTTGAATTTAACAGTTGGCGTTTCATCCGTTTTTGCGCATCGTGTTGAGATTTTTCTTGGAAAAACTTATTCGCTTTATGCCATAATTGTATTGATTTCACTTGGATATTTTCTTTCTGGAAGTTTCATTTCGATATGGGGAATTGCGTTTTTATTCCTGTTTTATTTGGTTCGCGGAATTGCCACCCCAATTTTAAAAAACTACATCAACCAATATGCACAAAGCGAAATCAGGGCGACAATACTCTCCGTCAGGGATTTTATTATCCGCATTATTTTTGCTGTAATCGGACCATTTTTAGGTTGGATGACCGATAACATCAATCTTGAGAGTGCATTTCTTTTAGCAGGAATGATTTATTTGGTTTCGGCGGTAATTGTGGTGTTACCTTGGGTAAAAAAAAGGACATCAAAAGTCTAATTATTTGTCTTCCTTCCATGCAGGATTAAGCAAATGCCCATATTTTGTCATCAATGTCTTCATTTCCATGTGTTGCTTATCAAATGCTTTCATCATCCATTCGGCATGTTCAATACCCTTCGCAGTTTTAAGTGCTTTTCTGTATTCATCAATTTCTCCCAAACCATAATGACATTCGGCTTTGTTCACCTGTATCCAGAACATTTCCTTGTTGTCCTCTGTC
>JBFHJA010000273.1:0-6163 GCA_041596165.1 Draconibacterium sp.
CGTTTTTGTTTTTCGCAGTTATTGAGTTTTATTTCCTGCATCCCGGTAATCAATTGGTAAACATTGCTTTGATTGGCAGCCGCTATATTAAAATGCTTATAATCAATTTCTTTTCTTTTTTTCAGGAACATGACAATCCACAAAACATACAAAGCGCTTCCAATATAAAAAATCAGCAAAATTGTCCAGTCGTAGTAAGCCATTACGAAACTGTAAATGATAAACGTAAAAATGCCAAACGACATACTTATCAGGCTACCAGTTAAAAAAGTCTGCACACGGTCGTTATCTTCTATTCGTTGCCGTAAATCACCAATTTGTTTTGTATCGAAAAAGCGGATGGGCAATTTCATCAGTTTTATGAGGAAATCGGAAATCAAAGAAATACTGATTCGGGTGCTGGTGTGGAGCATTATCCAACTTCGAATAAACCCAACTGCCGTTTGACTGGCAGTCAAAACCAACTGTGCCACCAAAACCAAAACAATGAAACTCAAATTATTTGTTGTGATACCTACATCTACAATTGCCTGGGTAAGAAACGGGAAAAGCAAACTGAGAATACTACCAGTGAAAAAACCAAGCAGCAATTGATTTATCAGTTTTCGATATGGTTTTAAATAGGAAAAAAGATATTTGAAACCGGTTTTGTTCACTGTTTCGCCCTCCTCTTTGTAAAACTCTGCAGTAGGTTCTAACAGTAACGCAATACCAGCCGGCACACCGTCCTTTTGTGTTGATGCCCAGCATTTCAAAAATTCTTCCTTATTGTAAACAACGAGCCCATGAGCTGGATCAGAAACAAAAAACTCAACTCCTTTCTTACTTTTCCTTACTTTATATAATACTACAAAATGATACTGATTCCAGTGAATAATTGCAGGAAGCGGGATTTCTGAAAGTTTGTCAATTGTTAAACGTGCACCTTGTGAGCGGAATCCGATTTTTTCGGCAGCATCGCTGATTGTTAGAAGTGAAACGCCCTCGCGGGTTTTCCAGGTTAGGTTGCGCAGAGTTTCCAGATTAAAATGTCGCCCAAAATGTTTTGCCACAATACGCAGACAAGTTGGACCGCAGTCCATGGCATCGGGTTGAAGATAATGTGGAAATTTCGGCATAGTTCAGTTTTGAAGCCGAAAGATAGTAATTTGAATGAATTCTGTTTAACCTTTTATGGTGTTGGTTTTTAACAATACATTCTCAACCGCCATTTATGTATGCTGGAAAATGTTGATAACAGTGAATAATTAAAAAATTGATTTGAATTGAACAAAAGCTTTCAGCCTACACTAAATGCCAACAATTAAGGTTTGATTCAAAACAAAACAAACCCCAAAACTCCAACCGCTGGCAAAAACCCAACCAACGAAATTGCTTTTGCCCTGTCCTGATATTTTTTTATATCGTTCAACCAATAAAAAATACCGATTGGAAGAATGGCAATAAACAAAACAGTTCCAATAAAATTGAAGATTTCGTTTTTATCTGTAAGAAATGAAAACGAGTGAACTCCCTCAGCGAAATACCAGATTGACAATGCAATAACAAATGAAATAGCAATTAGAATGATTGGGAAAATCCTGCAGCAATATTTGTTTTTTTCCATGGAAGATATTGAATTTGAAATGCGAAGATAGCAAAGATTAGAAGGCAAAGAGCAGAGGGCAGAGGGTAAAGAGCATAGGGCAGAGGGCAAAGAGCATAGGGCAGAGGGCAAAGAGCTGGAAAAAGTAAGTATCAGGTATCCAGAATCCAGTATCCAATATCCAGAATCAATTCTTCAATATCAAGTATTAAACATCAACTTTGAATCGGAGTTGGAAACTCTGTGTCCCATTGTTCAAACTCTATTGGCATATTTACCAATGATAATTGTTGATGGCGATTCAGGGGTTTCGATTTGTAAAAAGGCTGAAACATCGGCTAGTTTTGATGAGTAATTCTTTTGGGTTGAAAGTGAAATCTTACTTAAAATCTGAACTGGGGTGTTTTTATCAACACCTTTATCCATCAGTGCGGCAGCCAGTTCTGCTAAAATATTAAGTCCCATATATATTACTGCCGGCGAACCCGAGTTCAAAATTTGCACAAGAGTATCGATATTCGAAAAACAGTCGTTTGACCGGTAACCGGCACAAAAAAGAACCATACTGCTTTTCCCTCTTTCTGTAAGCGGAATATCGAAAGAAGCGGAAGCTGCAATACCCGCGGTAACACCGGGAATAACTTCATAATTTATGTTATTCTCTTTACAAAAACGCACTTCTTCCGCACCTCGGCCAAAAATCATTGGATCGCCTGATTTTAAACGAACTACCTTTTTATTTTGAGCAGCAAACTCTAAAAAATAAGTATGAATTTCGTTTTGTCGTGTTACCTGATCCTGCCCATCTTTATACAATTTTCCAACGTAAATTTTTGTGGACCCGGGGTTTGCCAGGTCAAGTATTTCATTGCCTGTTAACGCATCGTATAACACTACATCCGCATTTTGCAAACGGGTTAAGGCTTTTATTGTCAACAATTCAGGGTCGCCCGGTCCAGCACCAACAATTGATATCAGATGCGATACGCCCATTCTTCAAGCTCTTTTAAATAATCCATCGGGTTTGGGTAGAGAAAAGTGTAATTCAGTTTTTTAATCAGTTTATCGCTGTTAACAATTTTGTAATTTTCATACTTATCAACGAACCCTGGTTTTGGCAAGTCGCCAATTTTAGCTGCTCGTGTATAAAAATCCTTTTTTGTTGGATGACCCGGACTGCAGGCATTAAAAATTTCACCCCAAATATCCTTTTCAATTATTTCAGTAATAATTTTCACACAATCATCCCGATGAATGAGATTGACAGGAGTGTTTGCTGAAACATCAGTTTTCCCCAGCAGAAATCTCGCCGGATTGCGGTTATACCCAATCAATCCGCCAAACCGCAAAACAGTGGTTTTCGTTTTTTTTAAATCCATAAGCATTTTCTCGGCTTTCAACAACGCCCGGCCTGCAGGTTTATTTGGATTACCTTCATCCCCTTCGCGAACTGTAATATTGCAATTTTCATAAACCGAAGTAGATGAAATCAATATCACTTTTTGAATCTTCAGCTTTTCTATAAATTGAATTATCTGGTTTATTTGTTGCGGAAAAACCTGCTCAATATTTTCAATTCGCTGCGGCGGAATTGCAATGATCAATACATCGGTATTAAAAAAAGCAGCATAATCCATATCCATCGAATCGGGTCCAACCTTAACATAATAAGGTTGAATACCAGTAATTTCCAATTCATTTATTTTTTCGGAGGTAATTGTTGAACCTTTAACAACAAACCTTTTAGTCAAGAGTTTTTTTCCCAATGCTGTTCCCAACCATCCACATCCTAATATTGAAACTGTTTTTCTCATCGTGTTTATTTTAATGGATTTTTTCAGAATTTTAATGTCTGAATTCTTTCCCTTCTTTTATTTCGGCCACATAACCTAAGCGTATTGTAAAATCACCAAAGTGTTCATTTTCAATTCTATTTTCAGCAAAATCTTTAATAATAGTGTGTAGTTCTTTTAAAATATCCTCTTCCTGAATAGTTTCTTTATACAAATTATTAAGTCGAGTTCCTTCAAAACTTCCACCAAGATATAAATTGTAATATCCCGGCGATTTTCCAATCAAGCCAATTTCTGCTAAATACGGACGACCACAACCGTTTGGGCAACCTGTCATCCTGATCACGATTTCTTCTTTGCCTAAACCGAATTCATTTAAAATAACATCGATTTTAGAAATCAAATCGGGCAAATACCTTTCGGCTTCCGCAAAAGCCAATGGGCAAGTTGGCAAGGCAACACATGAAATTGAGTTCTTTCGTAATCCCGAAATTTCGGTAGGTGAAACGTTGTGCAATTTTAAAATTGCATCGACTTTCTTTTTAATTGAATCAGAAACTCCTGCAATAATTACATTTTGGTTGCCGGTCAGAATAAAATTACCATCTGATAAAGTTGCTATTTCCCGAAAGGCTGTTTTCATTTTTCTACCTTCCAAATCACGGACGCGGCCACCTTCAACAAAATAAGTAAGATGCCATTTATTGTCAGTTCCTTTTTTCCATCCGAAACTATCTCCGTTTCGATCAAATTTTACAGGCACTTCTGCAAGTAGTTTGTAACCCAGGTATTTTTCAATTTCGTTTTTTACCCAGTCGATACCATTTCTGTCAATCGTATATTTAAATCGTGCCAGCTTGCGGTTTTGTCGGTCCCCATTATCGCGCTGCACCATAACAACCTTCTCTGCCACATCAATAACCTGTTCAGGTGTGCATGATCCTATAATATTTCCAACCCGCGGATATGTTTCCGGCATCCCGAAAGTTGAACCTAAACCACCACCAATTACGATATTGTATCCAACAATTTTATTGTCATTTAAGATTGCAATAAAACCCAAATCCTGTGAAAATACATCACAATCATTGTTGGGCGGAATCACAACTGCTATTTTGAATTTCCTTGGCAAATAACGGTCACCATAAATGGGCTCCTCCGTTTTACTGTCGGCAACTAATTTTTCGTCGAGCCAAATTTCATGATAAGCACGGGTTTTGGGCAAAAGATGATTTCCAATGTTCTTTGCCAATTCAATTACTTCGGGATAAAACTGCGATTCGGCAGGGTTGGCGTGGCTCATAACATTTCTGTTTACATCACCGCAAGCCGAAATTGTGTCAAGCAAACTTTTATTGATACTTTGAAGGGTGGCTTTTAGATTTTTCTTCAAAACGCCATGCAACTGAAAAGTTTGGCGAGTTGTAAGTTTTAAAGTTCCAATCGCATATTCGTCTGCCAATGAATCCATTGTGAGCCACTGCGCAGGAGTAACAACACCTCCGGGAACACGCACGCGGATAAGAAAAGAAAATGCAGGTTCAAGTTTTTGACTTTTGCGCTCCTTATCAATATCACGATCCCATTGCTGATACATTCCGTGAAACTTTGAAATCTGCGTATCTCCCGGCGAAATTGCCCAGGTTATTGGGTCGGCCAGACTTTCAAGTAAGGTTCCTCTTAAATAGTTACTGTCATATTTTAGTTTTTCAACTTCTGAAAGTACATCCCAGTTTATTGTATCGTTCATTTTTTCTGATTAAATATTTAATTATCAATATATAAAAAGTGTTTCTCAACCCTCCCCCTTTGGAGAGTAAATGGAAAGCATTCTTAGTAAACATCAGACTGAAAGCGCTTTTCGCGTTTCAATTTCTTTACATATTCCGTTGCTTTCTCCTCGCTAATTCCACCTTCACTTTGAATAATCTGAAGGAGTGCTTTATTTACATCCTTTGCCATACTTTTCATGTCGCCACACAAGTAAAAATAAGCGCCCTCTTCTATCCATTTAAATATCTCCTTTTGGTTTTCGAGCAATTTATGTTGAACATATATTTTTTCCTGCTGGTCACGCGAAAAAGCTACTTCCATTTTTTCAAGGTGTTTTGATTTGAGCAACTTTTGCCACTCTATCTGGTACAAAAAATCGGCATTGAATCGCCTGTCACCAAAAAACAACCACGATTTCCCTTCAATTCCCTTGCTTTCGCGATCCTGCATAAAAGCGCGATAAGGTGCAATTCCGGTACCCGCGCCAACCATTATAATTTTTGAACCGTTTGCAGGTAGTTTGAACGATGGATTTTTTTCGATATAAATTGGAATCTGGTCGTCAATCTCAATATTATCGGCTAAATGCGAAGAACATGCTCCGGTACGCAATCTGTTTTTTCGTTCGTAACGTACAACCGAAACAGTGGCGTGAACTTCCTCGCCAACACTTTCCATGCTCGAAGAAATGGAGTATAAACGAGCTGGCAGTGGCCTTAATATTTCAATAAATTTATTGATATTCCAGTCGAACGGGAAATCTTCAAGGAGATCTAAAACATCATGTCCGTAAAGATATTCATCGAGCAACTTGTCATCATTCATCAACTTCTCAAGTTCCTTGTTGTTTGTCCTTTCGAAATATTTTTTGATGATATCGAAAGTCAAGATTGTAATTTCAAGATGATATGAAAGAGCATCAGCAAGAGTAACTTCGCCAACCTTAATGTCTACCAACTGTTCGGGATTGAAACCTGTTTTTTCGATAATCTGATTAACCAGTAATTCGGGA
>JBFHJA010000274.1:0-6144 GCA_041596165.1 Draconibacterium sp.
ACCCCAGGCACCTTCGCCAATGTTTATCCCAGCCCTCGGAACATTGTAAATGCTGTTGTGCCGAAGTGTAATAAATGCCGACATGCTAATCTCAACGCCAGCAACTTGTTTTTCAATTGTCCCGATATTATGGATGAGGTTGTCGTCAACCACACAATTTTGAGGAAAGTTATTTCCGATTGGTCCGGGGGTTAAATCCATTTCCTCCAACGCAACCCGCGGACCGTAAGGAACAAATTTTGGATTTCGAACGGCAGCAGTATCGCCAACAAAACAAACAGCGTTTGCACCAATTTCGTAAATGTGGCAGCCCTTTACCAATCCATTTTTATTGAAATTATTGAAAAACAAGGCATTTCCTCCAATTTGACTAAAATCGCAATTCAGGATCGAACAGTTTTCCGTTCCTACCAGATAAACTGAACCCCCGCGATAAATCGTCCAGTCACTGCGCAAAAGCGGTTCTTTATTTTTAAGGAATGTTCGGATTGTCCTTCCAAATTTAAAACCATCGAGGGTGATATTTTTTACCGGATTTGATTCTGCTCCCCAAAAAGTTACAAGGTTTTCAAGCGATGCAAATTCAAAACTTGCTGTTTCCAAATCAATGCCGGGAGCCGGATATAAGTAAAGTATAGCAGTTTTTTTGTCCAAAAACCATTCATTAATTGTGTCAAGTTCTTCGAAAATATTTTCGACAAAACGGAACTCTTTGTGCTGTCCGCCTTCGGGTCGGTTGTTTTGCCAGCCGCCAGTAAATTCAAGTTCAGCATCGCTTTTTTTCCGTGTAATCTGAAAATGATACCCGCCCCATTTATGACCGTGAATAACATGGTAATAACCACCGGCTGGATTTTTCCATGTTTTTACTTTTTCGGGAGAAATGCAATCGGCAGCAAATCCATTAAAAATTGCTGCTCCGGGATTATAATTGGGATAACGTGCCAAAACCTGTAATTCATCATTTACAAACAGCGATTCAAAATCTACCCTTTTTGGAACGCTGGCTTTGTAAATTCCATCTTTGTATTTTTCCCACTTCAGTTTAAGTTTTTCCCCTCCCAAAATGGTTGGAATTTCATTTGGGAAAGCTTTATAAGTAATTGGAGCATTTTCAGTTCCGCTATCTACCGAAGTAAAAACAACCGGTTCAGGCAGGTAATACTTCCCTTCCCGAAAGTAAACCGTAACAGGGATTTCCGGATTATTTATTTTGAAATCTCTTACTAATTTTTGCGCACCTTCAAAAGTTGCAACCGGATTTTCAATTGTGCCTGAAAAATTGTCGTCTCCTTTTGGCGATACATAAAAGAATTTTTCTGTAGCATTACTGTAACTATAAAATGCAAATCCGCTAAGTGTTAAAAACAAGATAAATGCAGTGAAAATATTTTTCATTTTTAAACTCTATTTTTCGGCTTTAATCAATTTTCCCACTTCCAAAAGAATTTTAACTGACTCTGCCGGAACATTTCCATCGCCATCAGGGCCAATATTTAGAAGTAAGTTACCGCCTTTTCCATTGATATCCTGCAATTTGTCGTACACAGTTTTTGCATCCTTCCAATCTTCATCATTTTTTTTGAAACCCCACGAGTGATTCATTGTGTAACAGGCTTCCCATTCCCAACCCAACGATTCGCCCGGATGTTCCTGTTCGGGAGTACCAAAATCTTTTTTGAAATCGGAACGTTTGGCAACGCGGTTATTAATTAAAATTGAAGGTTTTAATTCACGAATATATTGGTACAAATCTTCGCCTGAAGCCATGTCCCACCAATACACCCAATCACCATCGAACCACAGCATTTCAGTATCGTACTTTTCGACCAATTCCTTAATCTGATTTTTCATGTAGGTAATGTATTCCTGTTTTTTACCTGATTTCATGCGTACATTTCCCCAATGTCCCCACCGGTCATCGCCGTCCAAATTACGTTCCTGCGATGGGTGGTGCCAGTCGATAATACTATAATAAGTACAAAATTTCAAGCCATATTTTTTGCAGGCAACACTTAATTCAGCCAATATATCGCGTCCGGCAAAAGGAGTACTTGCCACATCAAAATTTGTGTATTTACTGTCCCATAAGCAAAATCCTTCATGGTGTTTCGAAGTAATTACGATATATTTCATTCCTGCATCTTTGGCCGTTCTTGCTATAAAATCAGCATCAAAATCTTTTGGGTTGAAAGTTGATGTAAGCATTGCATAAACCTGTGTTGGAATGTCGGCATTGGCCTGAATCCACTCGGCATATTCCTTATAAATTTCACCTTCCCACTCACCTCCAAGCTGACTGTATAAACCAAAATGAATAAACATGCCGTATTTTGCATCGGTAAACCATTGCATCCGCTGTTTGTACTCATTTTCTGATTCTTCGAGGTAATTCTTTTGTGCAAACAGATTGGCTGAACTGATAAGTAAAATTGCCGCAATAATTAGCTTTTTCATAGTATTTAGTTTTTTTTAATTTTCTGTATTCTTCAATATAAAATCAACAATTGGCTGGGGATCTTTCAATGAATGCGGATGATGACCGACACCGGGTTTATGAATCACTTCCAAACCCCACCCCAGTAAATTTAACCGTTTCTCCAGTAAATCAGTATTTTCAGAAACCGGGACAACCTCATCAGCATCGCCAACTACAATTAAAACAGGAACTTTGTGGCTGGCAATATGCTCCATATGATCAATTGGATTTCCGTTGTAGTTTAAGGCTATTTGTTCAGTAAAACCATATACTTTCAAACAGGTCTGCCAGTCGGCTTCCGAGCCTGGGCCAATTCCTTTTCCTCCCGGCCAGCTTTTAAAATCACATACTGGTGCATCGCCATATATACAAGCTACTTTTTCGGCATTTCGGTTTCCCCAATTGAAAATTATCAGCCCGCCACGACTCATTCCTTCCAAAACAACCTTTTTATTCAGATTATACTTTTGAATGGCAAAATCGTAAAAATCATCCCAGATTTGAATTGCTTTTTCACTTCCAAACAGCCCACCAACTTCAATATAAACCAAATGAAAACCCTGTTTCAGCAAGGCAATATCGGTTTGTGGCTCGTGGCCCCAAAAACGGGCTCGCCAAATCCAGTTTCGATTTTGATTGGCTTTTTTTGGAAAAACAACTTTGAATGGAATACCGTTTAAGGTTGAGTCGAGCAGAGTGAATCCGTTCCAGTTTTGTTGATTTTCAACACTATCCTGTAATTCAATAATATTTCTGATTTCATTTGAATAACTTGCATCTCCTCCTTCTTTTGAAGATGAATTAAAAGAAATGAAACATGAAAAAAGCATCAGAAAAATAATTTGCCTTTTTGAATTTATTTCGAGTAAAAAGAAATTTAGTATTTGTTTCATCAACTTAATCTTTAGTCATCATACTTCCCCACCAATCATTTTTTGGGTCGAAATCTTTTGAAAGGAAATCGAGCCTTTGTTTTTCCAATTGTGGCCAGCGTTTGTTTATTACATTTTCGAGATATTGTTTTTCTTTTTCAGCTGTCCATTCCGGGTCTTTTTCGGGGAAACGGGCGCCCACTTCATTCAAATAAGAAAAAAGTTTTTCGCTCAACTCTTTCACCTTTTCCTGATTTTCAGAAGCCAAATCTTCAGTTTCCGAAATGTCGGTTTTCAGGTTGTACAGTTCCTCGTGTCCGTCTTCGTAATAATGGATTAGTTTCCAATCGCCCAAGCGGATAATTGAGGAAGGTTCGCCGCCCTGATTTCCATAATGCGGGTAGTGCCAGATTAACGGGCGTTCCGAAATGGTTTGGCCATTTAAAACGGGAACTAAACTAACTCCATCAGTATGTTCTTCGGGGTTTTGAGGAATTCCGGCAAGTTCAAGGATGGTAGGATAAAAATCGGTTCCCGAAACTGGAAAAGCACTTTTTTGCCCGTTTCCAACACCCGGAACTTTTATAAAATAAGGTTCACGAATACCACCTTCAAACTGATAACCTTTTCCGGCACGCAAAGGTAAATTTGATGTTGCAAACGCATCTCCGGCAGCAACACCGCCGTTATCGGATGTAAAAATTACAACAGTGTTTTCAGCCAATCCCATTTCATCCAAAGCTTTCAAAACTTCGCCAACCGCATCGTCCATCGATTCAACCAAACCTGCATAAACCGGATTATCCTGAACCTGACGGATGGGAAGGAAATGCCCCATTTCAAAACCGGTTTCGGCAATGCCCAAATCTTCAGCTTTCTGGCGGTATTTTGCCCATTTTTCCTGTGTAGTTTGAATAGGGCCGTGTACCGCATAAAACGACAAATAGGCAAAAAATGAACTGTCTTTGTTTTCTTTTATGAAGTTGACTGTTTCTTTTGCCAAACGCATTTCAAGATTTTCACCATCAGGCCCGTCAATCAAATTTGGATTTTCGAAAGGTGAGAAATAGCCTCCTTTTGGACTACCGGCGTCCCAACCTCCTTTGTTTATGTCGAAACCGTGGTCGGTTGGCCACGAACCTTCTCCACCCAAATGCCATTTCCCGGCGAAGAAAGTTTTATAACCGGCGGCTTTCATTGCTTCGGGTAAAGTTGTGTATTCGTGTGGAAGCGCGTGAACATATTCTGGCGGAAGCAATTGGGTTGCCCTTCCGGTTTTACTCCAGTCTTCACCCGTTTTTGCACCAATCCAGTCAGTAATTCCGTGCCGTGCAGGGAATTTTCCTGTCATTATACTTGCCCGTGATGGACTGCAAACCTGGCAAGTTGCGTAACCATCTGTAAAAATCATCCCTTCGCTGGCAATCCTGTCGATGTTGGGTGTTTCGTAAAATTTACTTCCCGAGATACTTAAATCATGATAGCCATAATCATCGGCAAGGATGAAGAGGAAATTGGGTTTTTGCTTCTCAACAGCTTTGGGTTGACAAGCATTTAACAACACCAGACAAATTACAAAGGATAAAAAATTCAAAAGGCTTTTAGATTTCATCTCGTTAAAATTTATTGTTTTTTATTTGTATTCGATAGCTTGTATCGATATTTCGGGATAACTCCCTTTTTTAAGAATGTTTTATGTACAGCATTTTTAAATGGTCGATTCATTTTTTGATTTTATAGTGAATTACACGAATATCCAAAACTACAAATAATTGAAGCTTTTGAAAATCCAATTTTTTAAAGATTACAAAACATTCAAAAATAAAGTAATTATAATGGGTTAGCATCAAGAGTGAAATGAAAGTGATTATTATTGTAATTCAATTCACCGGATTTATAATAATTGACCATTTTAAACCTGAATCCTAAAATATCAATATCTAAAACCATGAACCGTAACTTCTACTACTTTGGATGGCGCGAACTCACCCGATCCGCTTATTTCAGCAAAAACATGGCGGCAAAAGGAGTGCTTATTTTTCTGGCTATTTATTTTACTGCAACTGCATTAATTGTGGGTTTTAATTTAAGTGCGTTTATCGAAAAAAGTTTCCCCGGACAAGCGCAAGTCCCGATTTTCAATTCCTTGATTTTTGCTTACATTGGGTTTGAACTTGTTTTGAGAATAATGGTGCAAAACCTTCCAACATTTGGGTTTCAACCGTTTTTACTGATTCCTGTAAAACGCAAACGAATTGCGCGGTACATGCTCAACAAATCAATGTTGCACTTTTTCAATATTTTGCCTCTTTTTTTGGTGTTGCCTTTTACATTCAAATCCGCAATTCACGAACTGGAAACTGGTGTTTTAATCGTCTGGCTGGCATCACTGTTTTTAATGATTTTTGTAAACCACTTCCTTGCCATTTACATAAAGTGGCGCACCAACGAATCGAACTGGTTTTTCTATGGATTTCTGGCGTTGGCAGCTGCAGTTTTTGCCATCGACCATTTTGGGTTTTTCGATATTACAGCAAACTTTGGGAAACTCTTTGATTTTATTGTTTTGCAACCAGTTGCATTTCTTATTTTCCCTGTAATTATTGTTTTGCTTTACATTTTAAACCTTAAATATTTACTGAGCCGGTTTTACCTCGACGAACTTTCGCAAAAGAAAAAAGAAGGGTTGACGCATGATTTTTCGTGGTTGAACCAAATTGGCGAATACGGAAAAATGTTGTCGTTGGAAGTGAAAATGATTACGCGCAACAAACGCCCGCGAACCTCCGCAAT
>JBFHJA010000275.1:0-6117 GCA_041596165.1 Draconibacterium sp.
AATGAGAACATGAAACCACTATTTGCCGATGATTTATCAAATGCCGATTTTCCTGAAGGAGTCTGGAGTATTGAAAATGGAGTAATAACAGCCACAGAAGATCAATGTATCTGGACACAAAAAGAGTATGACAATTTTATTCTGGAGCTGGAGTTTATGACCGCAGAAGGAACCAATAGCGGAGTAATAGTGTATTGCAGTAACACAGAAAACTGGATTCCAAACTCAGTAGAAGTACAAATTGCCGATGATTATGCAAAACAATGGGCAGAGGCTGACAAAACGTGGCAGTGCGCCGCAATTTTTGGTCATCTGGCGGCTAAAAAAAGCATGGTTAAAAAACCAGGTGAATGGAATAAAATGATCGTTGCCTGCAAAGACAAAATTATTCATGTGGTTTTAAATGGTTCGACTGTAACCGAAATGGACATGAGTTTGTGGACAAGTGGAACTAAAAATCCGGATGGTTCTGATATTCCATCTTGGTTGAGTACACCATTTGCCGAACTGCCAACCAAAGGAAAAATCGGTTTTCAGGGAAAACATGCCGGGGCGCCAATTTGGTTTAGAAATATTAAAATTCAGGAGTTGTAAGGTGAAATTTTGCAATTAAAAAGGAACCGTTCCTTGTGCATTGTTGCAGAGGAACGGTTCTTTTTTTGATTTAAATACAGTTCGAAAAACCGTAAACTGGTTTGATTCTTAATCAAATAAAAAGCTTTTACTTTCTTCGCGTCCAAATCCTTCAATTTCAATTTTTTCGTCGGAAAACGAAATTACTGAAAAAGCATTTTCATTTTCGGTTTCAACCATTCCTTTCAGGTTTACAAAATGAATCCCGTTTTCAAACGCGAAATTGCCGGCATGGTTGTGGCCATTCGCATACAATTTTACACAACTGAACTTCCATAAAACAGCTAGTACTTCTTCCGAATTCCAAAGTGCATGCGCTTCAAACGGCAGGAGTGGGTAATGGCAAAATACTGCTGCTTTTTGGTTTCTGTTGGTTGCGTCCTGCAATTCTGCTTCAAGCCAATTCATTTGTGCTGAACCAATTCCGCCGTTCCATTCATGAAAGTTGGGTTTTCCAATGGTTTTTAGTTTTTCGGTGATTTTCTCAGCCTCTTTAACAGTTTCTTTATTGTTCGAATGGAAAGTAATATCGTTGCCATTCAGGAAAATAAACCGCCATCCCTTTTTTGTTACCGAATACCAGGTTTTGTTAAGATTTAGTTTTCCGGGAACATCTTCAATCTGTGTTTTTTCAACAGATAAATCATGATTTCCAATTACATGGAAAACTTCGTGTTTTGATTTTGACAGAATGGTATTCACACTGTCGAAACTTGAAAAATCGCGGTCAATTAAATCACCCAGGCCAACAACAAAAGCAAGTTCTTTATCGCGGTTATAAAGGTTAATACAATCATTAAGTTTTTCGAGCGAATTTCGATAAAACCTTGTGCCGGCAGTTTCACAATCGCAATACTGGCAATCAGCAAAAACCCCTATTTTTATTTGGGAAAACGATGTAATAGTGAAATTCATTATTATCAAAAGAAAACCAATTTGACCAACAAATCTATTTTTCATGCCTTAAATTTAGATAAGTTTCTAAATTAGTTGAAAAATTCAAAATGAAAACTTTAAGGATAATAATTACTGGATTTCTGGTCGCATCGTTTTATTTGAATTCGTTTGGTGGAGAAGCAATCCGTAAAAACGAAAAACTCAAAATTGAAAGTTTGCTTGCCAAACAAGTGGAAGCCTGGAATCGGGGCAATCTTGAAGAGTTTATGGAAACCTACTGGAATTCTGAAAAACTCAGTTTCGTAGGTTCGCGCGGACCAAATTTTGGTTGGCAGAAAACATTAAATAATTACAAAACAAGTTATCCCGACAAAGCCGCAATGGGAAATCTGAAATTTACGATTATTGATATTTCAAAAATCGACAAAAAAACAATTTATGTTATTGGTAAATTTGAATTGACACGTGAAATTGGAAACCTCAGCGGACATTATACATTGGTTATTCAGAAATTTGGCAAAGAATGGCTGATTATTAGCGACCATTCTAGCTCAGCAAATTAAACGTAAATCATCTTTCTTGTCATTCCCCCGTCAATCACAAAATTCTGGCCTGTAATAAAGTCATTTTCCTGATTGAGAAGAAACAAAACCATATTTGCAATATCTTCCGGTTTTCCAACTCTACCGGCAGGATGCTGCGCATTGTCAGCTTCAGAAAGTTCAATTTGATTTGCTTTGGATTTTTTCTTTATTCCTGTAACATCAATCCAGCCGGGACTAATACAGTTAACCCTAATTTCGGGACCTAAACTGATTGACAAAGCGTGTGTTAATGCCAAAATCCCACCTTTGCTGGCCGAATAAGCTTCTGTGTTTGCTTCCGATTGAAATGCACGTGTTGAACTGATATTGACAATACTGCCTTTCGATTTTTTTAAAATGGGCGAAACATATTTTGCACACAAAAAAGCTCCGGTAAGATTTGTACCAATAACGCGATTCCACTCTTCCAGTGAAAGTTCGGTTAGAGATTTGTTGATTTGAATTGCAGCGTTATTTATTAATCCTGAAATATTTCCAAATCTAATCAATGATTGCTGAACTGAAATTTTCACACTGTCTTCTTCGGAAACATCAGTTTGAAAAAATGCAATATCCTCTGAATTGCTTTCAGATTTGAATTCATTAATTGCTTCTTCATCAAATTCAAATACCGAAACTGAATATCCTTTCTCAAGCAGTTGTCTCGAAATAATTTTCCCAATTCCTTGTGCGCCGCCGGTTACAATTATATTTTTATTCATTTAACAAAAAATTTTATTTACTCATTTACAATATTCCTAATCATCCCATCGAAAATAAAGAAGTGAAATGGTGAAGTTGCTAGCCAGTATAATCTGCCCCAAATACCATGCGGCCTGAATGTTGCCGTTTGGTGCAAAATGTTGTCATCATCAATTTTAAATTCAAGCCAGGCCTCGCCGGGGAGTTTCATTTCAGCAAAAAGCAGCAAGCGTTTTTTCTCGCGACTGGCATATAAAACCCGCCAAAAATCGAGCGCATCACCTGGTAAGATTTCTTTTGGCGATCGGCGGCCACGTCCCAATCCAACTCCACCCAGCAGTTGATCGAAAAAGCCCCTGGTTTTCCAAAGCCAGTTGGCGTAATAATAACCTTTGTCGCCGCCAAGTGCCCAAATATTGTTTAAAACCTGCTGTTCATCTTTAACTTTTAACTGCTTTTTGTTTATGTAGCAACCAAAGTTTGGGACTTCAATAAAATCGGAAAGTGAAAGACCGAGGCTGCTGCTGATTATAGAATCTCTCCAACTGCTTAAAACAAGGTTTTGTTTTATTCTGAGAAATGCATTTTTTATGGCTTGTTCGTATGTTATTGGATGTAAATCTAAAATTTTTTCAAGTCGTTTATCTCTGCAAATTACTTCCATTTTCATGCTGTCAACCAAACTAATTGCCAGTTTATAGGAAACGGAGGTAATAAAAAACAGCCAGTATGACGATATTTTTGGGGAGATAAGCGAAGTGGTGAAAAGCCTTCTTTTCAATTTTCGTACTTGCGCATATTGCAACATCATATCTTTGTAGGTTAATACTTCAGGGCCGCCAATATCAAAAACCTGGTTTAAGCATTTATCATTGAACAAAACACCATTCAAATGTGAAATAATATCGCGGATTGAGATGGGTTGGGCTTTTGTTAAAACCCATTTTGGCGCAATTATTATGGGCAGTTTTTCAACAAGATCGCGAATGATTTCGAACGATGCACTTCCCGAACCCACAATTATTCCGGCACGTAAAACGGTTAGTGCATATTTTTCACTTTTTAAAATATCTTCTACTTTTCTTCTGGATTTTAGGTGTTTAGAGAGTTCGCTTTCATTTGAAATGCCACTTAAATAAATTACCTGTTTTACAGTGGTATTTACCATAATAGTTTTGAAATTCAACGCTGCTTTCGATTCAAGTAAATCAAATTTCTCGGAAGAGGTTGTCATTGAATGGATTAAATAGTAAGCAGCATCAATGTTATTTGGGAAATTATCGGGTAAAGGAGTTTTCAGAAAATCAATTTCGAAAATTTCAACTTTTTGAAGCATGTTTTTATGAATTGTAAGCCTGCTTTTTTCCCGAACACAAACAATGATTTCGTGTCCGCTTTCGATAAGAACCGGAAGCAGCCTTTTGCCCACATAACCTGTTACACCCGTTAAAAGTATCCGCATGATTTCAAATTTATGAATTTTAAGTTACAAAACGGTTGTTCTGTTTTGGCAGGAAATGATATTTTTGCACGACTAAAATCGTTTTTTACTATTGAATTGAATTTGCAAAAAATACATATCCGGCTGAAACTATTTGGTTTCTTTGTTTTATCGCTTTGTTCCTTTAAAACAATGTCGCAATCCGATTCGGTTTGGATTGCATACAAAACTCAGTTCAAAATTAATCTGATTCAAAAGGATAATTTGTATTGCTGGTCGGATGCAGATTTTTATCCCGGGAAATTTAAATTTTCTCCCATTTCAAACTTTAAACCCAAATTTGACAATCAAAAACCTGGAATTTTCCCAATACTTTCAAAGGAGGCAGAAGATTTTTATTTATTCCTGCAAAACTCAAACACAACAGAAAAACAAAACCTTATACGCCTTTTTTCTTTTTATGAAAAAGAAATGGAAGCCTGTTTGAACGCCGCGGGTTTACCTGTTGAATTGAAATATCTGGCGCCCGCACTTTCGGCAATGAACCCGGGGACAGTCAGCTGGGAAGGGAAAGCCGGACTTTTTCAATTGACACATTTTCAGGCGGTAATGAATGGTTTGCAAATTGGACCACTTGTCGATGAAAGATTAAACCCAAACCTATCAATACATGCATTTGCAGCTGTAATGAAGCAAAATTTAGAAGCTTTTAAATCTCCGGAACTCGCAGTTTTAGGTTATTTGTTTGGTAATGCAAAAGTTAAAAATGCAATTTCGGTAGCGGGTGAAAATGCTGCAATATCGCAGGTTTTAAATTACCTGCCCGAAACGGCAAACTTTGTAATGGCTTCCTTTCAGGCAACTTACGTATTTTTGGAAGAAAATAAATTTAAAGGTTCAATTGTTCCGTTGGCGAAAAAAATTGCACCTGATACAGTAAAAATTGTAAGTCAGCTTCATTTTCAACAGGTTTCAAAAGTACTTGGTATTTCTGAAAAACAATTGGAATTTCTTAATCCGCAGTACCGTTTTAAAATCGTTCCGGGTGATAAAATAGTTTCAAAACTTGTTATTCCCGATGGGTATTGGGATGAGTTTGTTTTGTTTCAGGATTCAATTTACAAAGCCGTTGATTCGACGTTGTTTGCAGTTGCAATGCAAAAAATTGAGTACCCGCCTGCACCTGGACGGCAATATTTGGGAGAACCGGTAAAAAACCTCGAAATTGAAGGTAAAACAAAAATAAAATACACGCTGCAATCCGGAGATGTTCTTGGAGTTATTGCTGAAAAATATGATGTTGAGATTGCTGATTTAAAATATTGGAACAACATTTCCAACGAGCGGAAAATTCAGGCAGGCAAATCTCTTGATATTTTTGTGGATAATGACAAGGTTGATGTGTATGCAAATTTGCAAAAAACAACAAAAACAAATACTGTAAAAACGCCAACTCCAAAACAGATTCAACAAACTACAACCCTGGCGGATTTTCAGGAAAAAAATAAAGGAAATAAAGTGGAATACACAGTGAAAAATGGTGAATCGCCTTTTACAATTGCAAAAAAATATAATGGCGTTTCTCCTGATGATATCCTGAAATGGAACAACATAACTGATGCGGGGAAAATACAAATTGGCCAGAAACTGATAATTTATACTTCGAAATGAAACCAATAAAAACATTATTATTTACTGTTGCAGTTTTTGTGCTTTTGGCCGGCACCATGCTTGTTACTCCTTCTGAAGGCGTAAAAGTTGGTGAGTTTAATTTTCATATGCCCACTTTTGGCGAAATGTTTTTACTCGAAAAGGTTGAATATGCTGACGTTTCGGAGATAATTGAACAGCAGTTTGATA
>JBFHJA010000276.1:0-6115 GCA_041596165.1 Draconibacterium sp.
ATTGGGTTGAAACAACTCCATCAACTATTAATAGAAAAACTAAAGCTACTGAGAAATATTTGGTCTCTTTTATTTTCCATGTAAGTAGGATAAAAAACAATAGAAATACAATTTGTATAATTCCTTGTAAAATGATATTATCGAAACGGGTGGCAGCAAAAAGTTCATCCGCGAAGTTTGTTCCGTTTTTAAAATAAGCAAATTGATCGGTTTTGCCATATGCCCAGCCAACCAAAACTATCAGCAAAATAATTATTGAACCTGAGATCAGTATTAACCGTTTTCTGTCGAGAAGATAGAAGTTGCTGTCTTTAATATTGATTCCTGTAAATGCCAAAAAACTAAAAATGGTAAAAGCCCTGAATATCCCGGGATATTGGAACCTGTTCATCAACGGGGCATAATTATATAGGAATTCCCGTAAAAAAAAGCGATCGCCAAAAGAAGCAAGCAACGAAAAAATGCCAAAAAACAGGATTATATATGATTCTTTGTTGACAGCCTTTTTGGTCAGCACGAATAAAAAAAGTACAAGACTGATTATACCTAAATAACTGTTAGAAAATGATAGGTCTGTTTGAAAATATTGGGAGTCGTTACCAACGGCCAGTGGAGTTAAAAACGACAGAATTGATTTTACAGAAAAAGGATGTTTTTGCGCAAGCTCAAGTGGAAGTCCGTTAAAACGGTTCAGGAATGGTAAAAGCTGAAAATAAGCCAAAAGCAATGTTGTGCTAAACAGGATCACAATTACAGATAAAACAGAATGATACAAAAACAACTTTTTAAGATAGCGTTTGTCTAACCTTTTGGCTACCAAATGCCAGACAAAAACAGTGATCAACAAGTAGGCTGAAATTATTGTAATGGCCGGATAACTGCAATAAATCATTAGGAACAGTGCAATTGATATTTTTACGAAGTTCTGTCGATTTATTTCCCTTATAAAAATGAAATAATTGGTCATTAAAAAGGGGATTAACGCATACCCGCAGATAAATGCCACGTGTTGCGCATTCCCGATAACAAACCCGGACAGCATGTAGGCTACAGACAATCCAATTGAAATATTATAATCTGAATTAAACTGTTTCAAAAAATAAAAGAACGATACACCCGCAATAAAAATGTATGCTAGAAACACGAATTGCAAGGAAATATTTGAATATCCAAACATATTTCCTATGATCCAGAATTCGGGGTTAAAAACCGATACCAAGTCAGCGTAAATTGGCGTACCGTAAAGTAAATAGGGATTCCACAGCGGAAACTGATTGTTTAAAACTGATTCGGAAAAAAAATAGCGGGAAGGGAGAAAGGCATCTACAAAATCCCATTTCATCCCGTTTTGCAAAAAGAAGATTTGCCAAAACGCAGTGATTGTTACCAGTGCTAAAATTATATAACCGCCTTTTTTCATAAAATCACAACACAATGTTTTTTGGCAAATTGTTGATCTGATTTAAAATTCATGAATCCCGGGTAAAAATAGCGAAAAAGAGTTTGGTATTGCTTTGAAAGTTTCAAACTTTGGAGAATCTAAAATACAACAAAATGATTTCCAAAATAATATCAGAACTGGAGTTTGTGGCTGACCCGATGAGAAAAGAAGCTTCAAAAACAATGTTTCCAACTTCAATGAAATATTTGGGAGTGCGCACGCCAGATCTACGAAATCTACTTAAAAATTGGTGGATTGAAATGAAAAATTGGCCGCCGGAAAAAATCATTGATTTTGCAAAACAGCTTGTTAAAACCCGTATTTTTGAATGTAATCAGGTTGCATTCGAATTGCTTTGGATGAATAAAACTGCACTCAGATTGCTCCGTTTAGCGGATTTGGAAGAACTGGGCAAAAATATGGACAACTGGGCGACGACGGATACTTTTTCAGTCATGATTTCAGGATGGATATGGCGTGAAAATCAAATTAACGATTCGGACGTTTTAAACTGGTTGAACTCAGAAAACCTTTGGTGGAGAAGGGCTGCAGTAGTTTCAACTGTCCCGTTAAACCTTCGGGCAAGAGGAGGGAAGGGCGATGCAAAACGCACGCTCATGATTTGTGAAAAAGTTGTCTCCGACCGCGACGACATGATTGTAAAAGCACTTTCATGGGCGTTGCGCGAATTGTCGAAAAGTGATAGACATGCAGTTGAGGCGTTTATGGAAAAATACAATAATAAACTTGCGGGAAGGGTTAAAAGAGAAGTTTCTACTAAATTAGAAACGGGGAGGAAAAACGGATAAGAAACACAACTATTCGCAGGTACAACTATGCAAACTATCAATAATTTGACTTAAAATTTCATACTTCAAAAAATAGAAAGTATTTTTTCCTTCGCGTTTGGCACAAAGTACCCCTTTATCTTTTAAAATTCCCAGATGATGTGAAGTTGTTGACTGTTCGATACCCAACAATTCGTGAATTTCAGTAACAGTTAATTTTTTACCGCCTTCAAGGTGCTTAAGGATTGCAATTCGCATCGGATGAGCCATTGCTCTGAGCATATTTGCCGCAATTTCAAGCCTTTCAATATCTAACTCCTTGATATTTAACATTTTTAACATTTTTAATAAATGCAAATATATAAATATTTAAGATTAATACTATAAGCTGATTTCAATTTGAAATTAATTTGAATAAGCCGCGATTATTATGATTTTTAAATGGTTTTATGGCGTTTTTCATCAAAAATTATCCTATGTTCGTTTTTAAATTATAAACCGCGGTATTTCAGATAAATGACAACGATAGAAAAAATTAAAGCGCCCATTGAAAACGAACTAAAGGAATTTGAACCCTATTTTAAAAAATCGTTGCAAAGCGATATTCCTCTTTTGTCAACTATATTAAATTTTTTATACCGGACAAAAGGAAAGCAACTCAGGCCTATTTTTGTTTTTCTATCGGCTAAATTACACGGAGAAACCAACGAATTTTCGAAATTGGCAGCTTGTTCTATTGAACTTTTGCATACAGCAACACTTGTGCATGACGATGTAGTTGATGAATCGTACGAGCGTCGCGGAACTTTTTCGGTTAAGGCGCTCTGGCGAAATAAACTGGCGGTTTTGGTGGGCGATTTTATTCTTGCCAGAGGATTACTTCTACAACTTGAAAATAAAAAATACAACTTTTTACATTTGATTTCGCGCGCAACACAAGATATGGCCGAAGGTGAAATCCTTCAAATTAAAAAGAGCCGGAAATTGGATATTAATGATGATACTTACTTCGAAATCATACGCAAAAAAACTGCTTCGCTAATTGCTACGAGTATGGCAATTGGTACTGCATCCACTACCGAAGATGAAGAAATAGTTGAAAAAATGTACCGGATTGGACAGGATGTTGGGATTGCTTTTCAGATAAAAGATGATATTTTTGATTATCAGGCCAAAGGAATTCTCGGGAAACCAACCGGAAACGATATCAAGGAAAAGAAAATCACACTTCCACTTTTATATGTGTTGAATAATTCAAAACCATCAGAACGAAAACGTATTCTTGGCTTGATAAAGCGAAAAAACAAGAATGCAGCTGTGGTAAAGGAGCTGATTCAAATGGTAACAGAAAAAGGTGGTCTTGAATATGCCGAACAAAAAATGATCGAATTCAAGGGAAAAGCCATTGCCGGTTTAATGGAATTTGATGATTGTGAAGCCCGTAAATCGTTAATTGAATTGATGGAATATATTACAACAAGGAAGAATTAGAAGAAATAAAACAACACAATTCCCATAACTCCTGAAACAGGTATCAGATATACAACATTAACCTTGAATTTTATTGCTGAAACAAGAACGGCGACAAAAATAAATATAGAAATCCAATGTATTTCAATTCCTTTCCCTATTGTAAAAGCAGCAGAAAAAATCATTCCTATTACAGCAGGCCGCAGGCCTTTGAAAATGGCAGAAATTGCTTTTGAATTCTTAATGCGATCGATAAAGTGCGAACAAAAAATCATTAAAAACGCGGGCGGAAAGAATATTGCCACCGTTGCAGCCACGGCTCCCGCAAACCCTGCCACTTTGTACCCAATAAAAGTGGCACTTATAAAAATCGGACCCGGTGTAATTTGTCCCATTGCAATTGCATCCGCAAATTCTTGGGGAGTCAGCCAGTTCAGTCCATTTACAACTACTTCCTGAATGGCTGGGATAATTACATATCCACCGCCAAACAGCGTTAAACTCATACTTGAGAATGTAAACGAAATGTCCCTGATCAACTTTGCCTGGGCTGAATTTTTGCCTCCAAAAATATCAGGTAAAAACCATACAAACAGAATTATAGCAGCAATTACAACAATACCACCAACTATATTTTTTGTATTGAATTTGGGTTTTATTTTATCTGATACTGATTTCAAGTTAATCGAATTTCGATAAAACACATAACCTGAAATTCCGCCAATAAGCATAATAATCAGGGTTGTATAAAACGAATGGAAAAAAATGAGGCATAATCCCGAAAAAATAAGAATTGCAATTTGCCTGTAATCTTTAATGTTTTTTTGGGTCATATTAACGGCAACACTGATTATAATTGCTGCCACAGCCGGTAAAACTCCCTTGAAAAAATTGGTAAAAGCAGGCAGTTGACCATAAGCGAAATAGACATAAGTAAGCGCCAGAATGAGCACAAATGATGGTAAAATAATGGCAATCATGCTCACGATTGCACCTTTTATCCCCCGTAAAAAATAACCCAAATACGACACAACCATAAATGCAAGTGGTCCCGGTAAAACGGAAGCTAATGAAATACTGTCGAGAATGACTTCATCGGCAATTTTTTTGTCCTTTTCAACCAGTTGTTTTTGAACCACCGAAACCAATGCCATAAATCCGCCCCAGGAAATAGCGCCAATTTTGAGGAAGGTAAAAAACAAGTATCGTAAAGAAGTATGTTGTCCTTTGTCCATTATGTTTCAAGAATCGATTTATAATGTTTCATAATTATTTCACCTGCTTCTTCAAGAGTATTTCCCCAGGCAATTATGCCTTCTTCATGTCCTCCCATTACGATAAAATTTTCCTGATGCGGATTTATTTCCTGTGCAACCTGCTTTATTTCGAGTGCCATTTCCGGTGAACCGTACGTTACTTCAGTTGAAGTAGTGGGCTTTGAATGGATGTATTTATCCCACATTCCTTTATGGTGGACATGAATAACTGCGCCAGTTTGCGGAAGTATTTCATAAATGGCAGCATGACTTAATGATTCGGCAGAGGCATTTATCATTCCTGTACATTTTAATGAATTATCGGCAAATGACCACGAATTTACCAATGCATAATGTTTTTCTTCAAGCATCTTTAATCTCCCTGTTGCAGTGCCTGAAATATAAAAGGTATTTAAATCAGCCCGAATTGATAAATTACCATAACCGATACCGTTTGAATAGACTCCAATTAACCCGTTTTCAAACATGATTTGCCTCCATTTGGATAATGTTTTAAAACCCAATTTCGGAATCTGAATAATCTTTTCGTTCCGTTGGCAGTTAAATTTTATATAACCTTCGCTGTTCATTTTTCACTAATAAGAAATGCAATTCACAATCTACTTTTGCACCTTAAAATATAAACGTTCAGTAATTTTCGGCCAATAATTGTTTTTTGCATTTATATCAGCCGTTTCCAAAAACGGATCCAAGGTAATATTTTTTACATCCTTCTTAAATTTGAAAATTTTGGTCACTTCTTTTTGGTTCAGCATCCAGATTTCTGCTGGAATGCGCTGAATTTCCGTGGAGCCGTCTTCAAATTCAAACTGAACAATTAGGGGCATGATCATCCCTCCCAAAGCTTGAAAAGTAATTTCGTAATATTTTTGTCCGCCTTCCAACAAAGCCAACTCTTCTTTAGTAAGTTTTAACTGCAAGTCATTGATATGTTCACTTTTAGCTTCGTAAACCGCCACATTTCCAATCGCCAAATCAACATGTTCGGTAGTAAAAAACCAGCCGCGCCAAAACCAGTCGAGATCAACCCCCGAGGCATTTTCCATGATGCGGAAAAAATCGGCAGGTTGCGGGTGTTTAAACATCCATGTTTGTGCATATTCTTTAAAAGCCTGATCGAAAAGTTCGTGCCCCAAAAT
>JBFHJA010000277.1:0-6084 GCA_041596165.1 Draconibacterium sp.
ATCAAGAAAATATAACTTCAAAACTCTTTTGGGGTACTTTATTTCTGAGGTTGAAAGATCTTGTTTTTCGCCAATCCCCATTTTTGCAACCTGTATTGAATAGAGGTTTTCATCACCCCAATCCCATAAATACTGCTGTTTTTGAAATTGATACTCGATGCATCATCAAAGTATTTGGTGGGACAGGTAATTTCAGCAATTTCGAAACCGGCGAACCAAATTTGCGCTAACATTTGATTGTCAAACACAAAATTATCGGAGTTGGCATTGTAATTTACGGATTCCAGAACCTCCTTTGTAAATGCCCGGTAACCCGTGTGGTATTCCGAAAGTTTTGCGTTCATTAAAACATTCTGAAAAAATGTGAGCCCTCTGTTTGCAATGTATTTTATTATTGGCATACCGCCTTTCAATGCGCCTTTCCCCAGAATTCGCGACCCCAAAACAACGTGATACAAACCGCTGGCCAGTAAATTTGTCATGGCAGGAATCAGTTTTGGTGTGTATTGATAATCAGGGTGAAGCATGATTACAATATCAGCACCAATTTCAAGCGCTTTGTTGTAACACGATTTCTGGTTACCGCCATAACCTTTGTTAATTTCATGTGCAACAATATGTTTAATGCCAAGCTTTTTGGCAACTTCAATTGTATTGTCCTTGCTCAAATCATCCACAAGAATAACTTCATCGACAATATTAAAATCAATTTCATTATAGGTAATTTCGAGCGTTTTTGCAGCGTTGTAGGCGGGTAGTACTACTACCACTTTTCTATTGTTGATCATGTTTTATCTTAAAAGTCGATTAGTTATTAAAATTATTGTTGATTTTCGAGCTTTTTTCTTTTTGCGTTTTGGCTTTTCTTTATCAGTTTTACCAACAAGTACAGTATTGAAATTGGAATTACAAGATACAGAAACAGATTAAAACTAATCAACCCGCGATATAGTGAAATAGCAAGTAATCCAACAAAATAAATAAAAAGTGAGTTGTATTCTTTCATCACCACTTTGCCCCAGTTAAAACTGTAGCCTTTAAATGCCGAACCCAATTTCGAAAATTTTGGAATAAGTGCGTGCACATTTTTGCGGAACACATTAAACTCGTCGCCAAATTTTCCGAAAAGAAAATTTTCTTCGGCTTTAATTATAGCGTAGTAAATAAAAAGATAAGCCGGAAAGATGATAAACGTAAACAACGCTGAATTGGCAAAAATTCCAAAGCCCAGTAAAATTGACAAATTACCAAGATACATTGGATTTCTGCAAATACTGTATATACCTTCGGTTACAAGTTTCTCGGCGTAAATTGTGCGATTTTTTCCTCCGCGAACAATGTATTCGAGACCAATTGTTGTGCAGCGGGTTGTTATGCCAAAAGCGATTATTGCCAATCCCAAAACTAATGCAAGTGTTTCATTGGCAAATACAACTGGTGTTGGAATAAAAAGCGTGGCATAAAGCACAGGGAAAAAGAAATTGCGGTAGTGGAAAAAGAAGTTTCCGATTTTAACTATCATTTATTTATTGCTTTTATTTTTACAAAAATCCTGTAAGAATTTGGGCTAAAGCCCATTATCATTTTTTGTTATTTTAATGCCACCATTCCGGCAAAATTGTACCATTTGAAAAAAGTTTCGCACGAATGAAATCCGGCTTCTGTAAGCATTTCAATGTTTTCGCTCACTTTGTACGGAATCAAAACATTCTCGAGCATCTCCCGTTTTTGTGCTATTTCCATTTCATCGTAATTATTCCGTCGTTTAAAATCGTAATAATACTTTATGAATTGACGGTTAAACTCGGCGCTTTCGGCCAACACCTTTTCGATGAGGATGAGGGCTCCTCCCGGGTTGAGTTGGTCGTAAACCGATTGAATCAATTTCTGGCGGTTTTTAGGCCGAACAAACTGCAGCGTGAGGCAAAGTACCACCGTTGATGCATTTTCAATTTTTATTTCCTTGTCCAGATCTCCCTCCACTAAAGTTAAAGGGCGGGTAAACGAATTCCTTTCAAGGTTAACGCGGCATTTTTCAAGCATTTCCTTCGAATTGTCGATCCCCACAAACGGGATTGACGGGTCGAGCATTGTGTTTAACGCAAGAAATGTTGTGCCGGTGGAACAGCCCAGATCGTAAAGTGCTGTATCGGGTTTGGCATAATCGCGTGCAATTTCGCTGATCATACGGTGTATTTCGAGGTAAAACGGCACCGACCGGGTTACCATATTATCGAAAACACGCACAACAGTTGCATCAAATTTAAAATCACTTGATTTTTCAAATTGATTTTTGAAAATATGATCTTCTTCAGTATTCATTTTGTATTGTTTTTTTAAGAGTGCCAAAATTAAAATAATTTTTCAGGAAACTCATTAAGTATCAATATTCTGTTTGAGAGACAAGCATTTGTAAAATTTATATGTTTGTTTTCTGCCCACTATTAAAAACGAACCAATTTTTACAGCTTTAAAGTTTAACTTTTCCCATAAACCGCGTTGCAAAAGTTGCAAATGCCACCACTGAAACCGAACTAATTGGCATTAAAATGGCAGCAACAATCGGGGATAAATTCCCTGTAATTGCAAACGAAATACCTATAATATTGTACAGAAACGAAATCGTAAAGCTCAGTTTCACGATATTTAACGAAGTTTTCGTGAACCGAATAAAACGCGCCAGTTTTTCAAATCTACTCGATTCAAGCACCGCATCGCTGGCTGGCGAAAAATGATATACTTTATTTGCAATTGTAAGCGCAACGTCGCTTTGCATCAAAGCACCAGCATCATTTAACCCGTCGCCGGTCATTAAAACCGTATGTTTCTGATTTTGAAGTTTTTTAATAAAATCAGCTTTGTCACCTGGTTTTTGGTTGAAAAGCATATTGCCGGTATCAAAAAAAGCAGAAAGAGTTTTTAATTCAGAATTATTGTCTCCCGACACCAAATAAATTTTGAAATCCCTTTCCAATGTATTTAAAACTTTTTCAAATCCTGTGCGATACTGGTTGCTAACAACAAAAAAACCAACTGTTTCGCCATTCAAAGACACAAAAACTACCGATGATTTTTGTTGTTCCGCAATTTCAGAATTGGTAACATATTCTTCAGATCCCAATTTAATTTCAAAACCGTCAACCTTGCCAAAAATACCTCTACCCGATACTTCAACAAAATGATCGGGCTTACTATAATTTGAATCGGAAAAATGGTTAACAATGGCAGTACTCAGCGGGTGAGTCGATTGTTTTGCCAACGAATAAATGGCATTTTTTTCGGTTTGTAAAAGGTCTTTTCCTGTAAAAACTATTTTGTTTTCGTTGGGTTTTGTAAGTGTTCCGGTTTTATCGAAAACGATTGTTGAAACATGCGAAAGCTTTTCAATTACTTCGGTATTTTTTATGTATAAACCAGCTTTACCAAAAATGCGCATTGTATTTCCAAAAGTAAACGGAATTGAAAGCGCCAACGCACACGGACAAGCCACAATTAAAACTGCCGTGAAAACAAAGATAGCAGTGTGCATTTCGCCTTTTATCAGCCAAAAAATAAAACCGGCTAAGGCAATAGCTATTATTATCAATGTAAAATATTGGCTTATTCGGTCGGAAAGTGATTTCAATGAATCTGACGGTTTTTCATACGTTTTGTCCTGATTCCAAAGTTTTGTAAGATGGCTTTGGTTGACTTCCTTTTGCACCCTGATCTTGATTATTCCACCCATCTGACGGCCACCGGCATAAATAAAATCGCCTGGCTTTTTAATTACCGGGCTTGATTCACCGGTTACAAAACTGTAATCAATCTGGCCCTCTCCTTCTATTAAAGTTGAATCGGCCGGAATCAGTTCTTTGTTTCGGATAATCAATTCATCGTCAACCTCAATTTTTTCGAGTAAAATACTTTCCTCAATTTGTTGATTGATTTTTGTAACCGCAATGGGAAAATATGATTTGTAATTCCGCTCAAATGAAAGTGCCTCGTAGGTTTTACTTTGGTACCACTTCCCCACTAACAGGAAAAAAATTAATCCTGACAGGCTGTCGCAATAACCCGATCCACCAGTAAAAAATATTTCATATGACGTCACAAGAAAAAGCACAACTATTCCGAGTGCAATGGGCAAATCGATGCTTATATTTTTTTTAAGCAGGTTTTTAATTGCCGAAATATAATAGTCGCTACCACTGTAAAAAACCACCGGAATTACAAGAATGTAACTTAAAATACTAAAAACTGACTGTAGTTTGTCGTTCAGCGGTTCGCCATTAAAATAAGCGGGTAAGCTGTAGGTCATCACGTTAATAAACACAAACCCGGCTACTCCTATTTTGTACAGCAGCTTTTTATAGGATTGGTTGTCTTCCATTTTGTCGCTCAAGCTTTGCGACAAATCAGGAATATAATGGATGGATGAAAGCAGTTCAACCAGTTTGCGCAAGCTGATCAGCGATTCGTCGAAAGTAATATCGACTTCTTTTTTTGTAAAATTCACAAATGAATAACGGATGCCTTTATTTAACTTTTCAAGGTTTTCCAGCAGCCAAATACAGGATGCACAATGGATTACAGGTATAAAAAACTTTACCTTCGAAATGTGTCCTTCGCGGAAAGTGATGAGTTTTTCTTTTACTTCGTCATTATCAAGGAAAGCGTATTTATTGCCAAATTCAGTGGTAGTCTCCAATTTAACGCCGGGCGTTTCTTCCAATTGGTAGTAGTTGTATAATTTGTTTTCGTGTAATAACTGATAAACTGTAAGGCAACCATTGCAACAAAAATGTTTTTCGTCCCAAATCATAGGGCTTTTCCCGCAATCGGCCCCACAATGAATACAGTTATTTCCTCGCTTTTCGACTTTCATTTTTATATCGTGGCCTCAAATATCGGCTTTTTTGAGTTCTTTTTCGATATAGTTTTTAAGTTGATCGGTACTCGGCAATTGAATTAGATATTGTTGAATAAAAAGATTTTGGTCCATTCCTGCTGTGGCATATTTTACCAATGCATTGTCTTTTTCAGCCACCAGTAAAATCCCAACCGGCGGATTATCGGAGTTTTCTCCAATTTCAGTTTTAAAAAAATTGAGATATGTATTTAATTGGCCAATGTCGCCATGCTCAAATTTCCCGATTTTTAAATCAATAAGAACGTGGCATTTTAGGATACGATGATAAAAAACCAAATCGATGAAATAGTATTCACTGCCAATGAGGATTCTTTTTTGCCGTGCTTCAAAACAGAAACCATTTCCCATTTCGAGGATAAATTCCTGTAAATGATCCAAAAGTGCTGTTTCCAAATCCGATTCTTCCACTATTGGTTTTATATTGAGATCAAGGAATTCGAAAGAGTAAATATTTTTGATAATATCGGTTGGACTCTGCGGAATGGAGTTCTTTTTGATTAATGCAGATAATTTTTCAGGATTCGCTGAAAGTCCGCTTCTTTCAAAATATAGGCTGTTGATTTGGCGTTTCAACTCGCGTACGCTCCAGGTTCCTTTTATACATTCGAGTTCGTAGAATGTGCGTTTGAGTTGATCTTCAATATTCAAAAGCTGTTCAATATGCGTGTATGAAAGTTTTGAAATTAACTTTTGTGGGGGAATTTGTAAATGTTCATCAAATTGTGGGGTCGTTGACCCCACAATTCGATTAATTGGCAAAAGTGGGGTCGTTGACCCCAGAATTGAGTCTGATCCCAAAATGGGTGACAGTGACCCTCGAATTGTCTTTCCAAATTGTGGATATAAAACATAAAACTGGCGAAACCGGTGTAAAGAACGTGCATCGATTCCTTTGATATGCTTTAATTTATCGGACAATTTCCCAATTAATTTATCACCATAAACCGCCCGATCTTCTCCATTTTGTTCAAATTCAACAATATAATAGCCAATTAGCCAATTGCGAATGGTAAGCGATTGGTTTACAGCACTTGCGGCGGCAGTTTGTAATTGCCCGTGAACTTGTTCGATTGCAGAAATGAGTTTGTTGAAGTTTTTCATTGTGGGTAGTTATTGATTGCATTATTTCTTCGAACAACAATCCCCTTTTGAATCATGAAGTAATTCTGTGG
>JBFHJA010000278.1:0-6083 GCA_041596165.1 Draconibacterium sp.
ATTAGCTCCATCATAAGGTATTCCAGCTTTTGGACCTGTTTTATCGGCACCATGGCTGGGTTGAAACCAGGTATAGCTTGCTCCAAGATGTTCAGAAACCCCAAAACGGAGTCCCTCTTTTTTTGCTGCTTTTTGCCACAAACCGACGACATCTTTTTTAGGACCCATTTTAACTGAATTCCACTTATGGATTTTTGAATCCCACAAAAAGAAATTATCGTGATGCGTACCCATACTCACAAAATATTTGGCCCCCACTTTTTTGTATAATTTCATCAGTTTTTCAGGATCCCAGCGTTCTGCCTTCCACAATGGAATAATGTCTTTATACCCAAACTCTGACGGATGCCCATAATGTTCAACATGATAGAGGTATTCCTTGCTTGCTTTGCCTGTCGGAGTATTGGTTTTGCGGTCAGTAATATCTGATTCGTACATTTTTCTTGCATACCAGTCTCCCTGCCTTGGCACAGCCTGTGGCCCCCAATGTGCCCATATTCCAAACTTAGCATCCCTAAACCACTCGGGGTATTGATATTGTTTAAGGGACTCAATATCGGATGTAAACTTTTGTGCTGATAAAGACTGAATTTGAGAAACGCTTGTAATTAAAACCAACGCAGTAAAAAGTAGTATATGATTAAATTTCTTCATTTGATTGTTTTAAATGATTAATTTGAATTTTGAACTCATTCACTTCGTCAATTCAATATCCACATTCTGGTTTTCAACTTTACTAATTTCCTCCAGAGGTTTGTCGAATTCAAGTTTTACAATCATAACTGTGTTACTCATTTCATTTACCGGCAAATTGCGTAAACGTAAATATGGTTGCTGGCTTGCATGATCACTTGGACATAAATTTACTGCGAAATCAATCTTTTTCCCGTTATTCAACAAAGTAGCATTTTGCGGCTCAACAGTAATCGGTTTTAGTTTAATTCCATTCCCCACCGGCAATTTGTTGAGATGCACATAAACTGTTTTATCTCTCTTTGTAACAAGAACTCCTGAAGAATCAATCAAACCTGCATCTGTTTTTATGTTTGTGAATGATTCGTCAACCGATTTTTTCCAAATGCCAATCCGTTTTAGAATTTCAGTCGATTGAAGCGGAATTATACCTTCACCAGTTGGACCGACATTTAGTAGATAATTGGCATCCCGCGCCAAATACTTGTCGATGCTGCTAATCAAATGCCGGTCGGTGTAATAATCTTCGTCCTTTTTAAATCCCCAGCTTTCCATACCCACACTTTGACAGGCTTCGGTTAAGCGGTCGAAACTTTTAGCTTCACCAGCCTTGATTTCATAATCCCGCTCGGGTGTTCCAAAATCCCCCTCATCAAAACCCCGATTATTTATTACTGCTTTGGGTTGAAGTTGGCGAATCATCGCATTTACGGATTTGTCTTTATAAAGGGGCACATTCATGTCCCACCAAAAACCATGAATTTCGCCATAATTGGTACAAAGTTCGCGAACCTGTGCTTTCAGAAACTCCATATATTTATTCCAATCAGGCGAATCCTGTGCTTGTGGAGGAATTTCATGGTGACGTCCTTCATTTGGATAATTGGGCTGATTCCAATCAGCAATGGAATAGTACAGACAAAGCGGGATTTTCCTTTTGTGGCAGGCATCAGCTAACATTCCAATAGCATCTTTTTTGTAGGGCGTGTTCATTGTATTGAAAGTTGTTTGTTTTGTATCCCACAAACAAAATCCATCATGATGTTTTGTTGTAACAGTAATATATTTCATCCCGGCTTCTTCCATCAAATCGAGCCACTGTTCAGGATCGAATTTTACAGGATTCCATTGATTCGCCAGTTTTACATATTCGCTTCTTTCAACTCTACCACGCCATTGGTGCTGTTCGTGCCAACCGGGAATAGAATATAAGCCCCAATGTACAAACATACCATATCGATTTTCAAAAAACCAGTCGCGGCCATCACCGAAACGTTCAATTTGGTTTTGCACTTTTTGCTGTTCATTATTTTCCGGTATGGAAACCCTATTTACCCACGATGAAAAAAAGGGTGCTGTAGCTAAAACTGAAGCTGATTTTATTAATTCACGTCGTTTCATTATCTTTTGGTTTATATACGTACAACAAATATTACCAATATTATTGAAAAACCAAACGATTCAAAATCAATGAAATATTACTATGATAAATGCAAAGCTTTGCAAAGCAAATAATATGCTGTAAAACATTTACTCACTTAAAAAGAATCATGCAGCTTTTCGTTAATTCTTGAAACAGACCGATTATTATATTCAAATGGATAGTTTAATGATTGAAAACCATACTATCAAACTATTTTTTTATACCACCATTTGAAACAACAATTCGGAGCAAACAACTGGTATTTTATTACTTTTTGGCAGGAAACAGTATGCACCATTTTTAACAGCATCAAGCCATATTTGCTCATTTGAAGAGTCGGACATGATTATAACAGAAGCATCAGCTTTCTTTTGTTTGGTAATTTTTAAAATCTCACCACCATCAATATTATCCTCCAGGTGGAAATCTGAAAACACAATAAGTCTTGAACTACTAAAATCTTTGCGTTCCAGATAGGATAAATAATCCTTACCATTTTGAAAACTTAAAAAGCTTATAGGCAAGTTAATTAAACTCTGAATAGATTTAATTGTAGATTCCAAGGCTCTGCTCAAAATTGTATTTGTTAATTGATTATCCTCAATAACTACAACTTCAAATGAATTATTTGACTTGGAAATTGAATTAATTTTTGTGTTTGTATCAATTATTTTTGTACTGCTAACCATGTCCATCATAAATATTTTGCAAGATTCTAAATGTACACTGCAAGACACGTACCAAAAATTATTTTCTAAGAAACAACAAAAACAAACTGTTAGTTTTAAGAAACTTATAATTTTTATCTAATTAATTCTAATCATCATTTTATTATCATATTAAGAATGCAGTTTACAGTATAGACTTAATATGGGACAATCCGTCCAAATATTTATACAGTAGTTGGAAACAAATACGGGTTCCTATAATCTTTCGTAAACATCCGGTTTGCCTCATCATCATTTATGACCTTGAAATTTTCTGTATCAATATTCAGAGTTCTCCCAAGTCGGTACGAAATATTTGCCAAATGAATTAATGAACAGGAATAAAATCCCTCTTCAATTGGTGCTGTCAACATACTTTGATCGTTTGCCCTGATTGCATCAATAAAATTCTGATAATGATTTCCTTCTCCCTTGCCGGAATCTCCTGGTTTTCTTTCTTTTCCCATAAATGTTTGCCAGCCTGAAACATCTTTTAGCATGTAACCTTTTGAACCAAAGAAAATGTTCCCCACGGTATTTGCAGCACTTGTCATATAAGTATTTGCAAGATTTTCTCCTGAACCTAAGTTTCCTTCAGGGTATGACATCCAATGCCTGACTTCAAATTGAAGGATTTTCTTTTTATCACCACCACCGGCCGGGTTTGGGAATTCAAATAAAGCCATCATTGTATTAGGTGTTTGCTGATCATCGTCAAACATTACATGTCCGCCTATTGTGCTTACTTTCGATGGAATTTTTACGCCCAAACCCCAACGTGCGACATCCATTTCGTGAACTCCCTGATTACCCATATCACCATTACCGTAATCCCAATTCCAGTGCCAGTTGTAATGAAACCGGTTTCGATTAAATGGTTTTGCCGGTGCCGGTCCCTGCCACATATCGTAATTTACACGGCTCATGTATTCTTTTGTTAATGGTCCAATCCACGAGTTGCTGTCAACAGTACTTGCATATTTTTCATCATCGGTCATGTAACCATCTGGATATTTCCCGATAGAATCGCGCCATTTATAACAAATTCCTTTGGCAAGATAAACCTCACCAAGTTTACCATCGCTCATAAATTTGGCAGCTGACCGGGCAGATGGATTGCTTCTTTGTTCGGCACCATCCTGAACAATTTTACCATATTTCTTTGCTGCCTCAATCAACATTTTTCCTTCATGAATTGTGTGACATGAAGGTTTTTCTATACTGGCATGTTTGCCTGCCTGAATTGCCCAAATACCAGCCAGCGCATGCCAGTGGTTGGGTGTTACAACCGATACGGCATCAATTGATTTATCTTCGAATAACTTTCGCATATCATTGAATAATTTGGGTTCGCGAAGATTTTTATCGGTAAAATGTTTTTTCACCCTTTCAGCAAAGAGGTTTTCATCTACGTCACAAAGTGCAGCTACTTCAACGTTTTCAAGTCCCTGATAACCCTGAATATGTGCTTGTCCCATTCCCCTAATTCCAATTACTGCAACGTTAACGCGATCATTTGCGCCTTTCCATCTGTTATTTGGAAAAATGATGGGCATAGTTCCCAAAGCAACTCCACCTTTTGTTGACATTTCTATAAATTTTCTTCTTTCCATGATATTTTGATTTATATAAATTTCATTTTTCGATAGCAGCAAATTCCTCTGCCATCACATTAATTTCCTGTTCTGTCATCTGAACTCCGGAAGCAATTATCACCCTGTATCTAAAAGTAACGGAATTACCTGCAGGAATTACAAAATTCAAACTGTCAGCGCCTTTTGTAAAATCCTTTACACCAAGCGGATTTGCTGAAAACAATCCGTAACCGCGGGCATGCCAATAGGTTGGATAATTTGGATTTTCAGGATGGTCACATATTATTATTGATAATTTTTCATCACCAATTTTCCCGTCAAGTTTCATCCATTTTGCCCGGGTTCCCCAAACATTTTCGCCCGAAATACCTTCACTGCTGACGTAATTACCGGTAATTCCAATGTTTAGTGAGTCCTTTACTCTTGATGTAGTTCCATCTGCATTATTCATTTCTACCATTCCGTTTGACGGAAGTTCCAGTTGCCGGGCTACCCGAATACCGAACATTCCTTCTTTGGTGTCAGGCATTTCCACATTTATATCCCCTGCAGTTAAAACTGTTTTTCTGTCGATTATCCTTTTTTCACCATCTGCAATAAAACGGTACGAAGTTTTTTCCTTAAGAAGTTCAAACCCGGCTGAATCCACCCAGTTTTCAAAAGTTTCAAAAGAGCCAAGTCCTGCACCCTCTTTTATATTTTCAATTTTCAGATGTTTGATTGTCCCGCCATTTGGATTTTTTGTGCCCAGTCCCTGAGAACCATTTCCCCAAAAGTCATTTCCATTAACATTCCCGTAAGTAAACCACATTCCAATCTGATGCGGATGATCAGCACGTTCACCAACCCTGGGATTGATCGGAAAACCTCGTGTAATTTCAGTTCCTGATGATGCAAAAACAGGATAAAACACTGGTTTGCAAATATTATCGGGCCATTGGAATATCGTAAATTGCTGCCCGTCAACCAATACTTCTATTTTCTTTTCAGCTTGATTTTCGATAAAAGACACAACTGGTTTTTTGTTGTTTTCTCCTGGTTTGCATGCAAAAAGAAAACCTACGACTACCGCAATAGTTAGACATTTAAAACAAATATTTTTCATATCCTTTAAATTAGTATTTTCCAAATTTATTAAGTGCATCCATCATTGCAACTATATTTTGTGGCGGAACTTCAGCCTGAATATTATGCACAGTGCTGAAGACAAACCCACCACCAGGAGCCAACGCATCAATATTTCGCTTAACGTCATCCTGTACATCCTGTAAATTTCCTGAAGGTAAAACTTTTTGTGTATCAACTCCCCCACCCCAAAAAACAATTTCATTCCCAAAATCTTTTTTTAGTTGAAAAGGTTCCATCCCAGTAGCTGTAATATGCACAGGATTAAGAATATCCACTCCCAGTTCAATAAAATCGGGGATAATAGGTCTAACATTCCCACACGAGTGAAACATGATTTTTACATTCGGCGACTTCTTTTTAATAAAGCTTAAAACCCTATCAAAATGTGGTTTGTAATATTCTCGAAATTGCTCCGGATCAATTAATTGCGATTGTTGCGTACCGTAATCATCGCCTTCTCCAACAATGTCAACAACATCACCAACTTCATCCAATAATGCATCCCAAAACTCAATTTTTAAATCGGCAAGCTTACCA
>JBFHJA010000279.1:0-6082 GCA_041596165.1 Draconibacterium sp.
ACAGTGGCATTGTTGCTCTGTGACAATGCTGTGAGGGCAAAAGCAACTAAAAAAGTGGTAATAAATAAAGCTATTTTCATAGATGGCGCAAATCTAACAAACGAGTTTTATAATCAACTTTATATTGATAAATAAATTGTGTGGGAAGTAGAATTTTAAAATTCCGGGATTAAGACTTTCTATATTTCAGATTCTCTAAAAAAAACAATAATGAAGCAATAATTTGAAATTTACAGTTGAAGACATGGATTAAACTGATTTTTGCTTATAAATCAGTTTAATCCGTGTTTTTTTATTTCGTTATTCCCGGCCATTCATCAGTTCTGAACGGATTGGCAGGTAACCCTTCAATATTATACAAATTCACGTCATCAGGATTATTGGCCCAACCATAACGAACTGATTTTGGATCTTTAATTTCATCGGAATAAACAACAACTGTTTTGTTGTCAACAATTTCAGCTTTTGCCCACCTGAATTTTTTATCGGCACCCGCAATTGTGAAACCTTTCAAATAGCCGTATTTGTCTTTTGCCATCAATCCCGAACCTGATTCCATAAAAGTGATAAACGCCTTTCCATCTTTAAATTCAACCGATTTGTACATTGGCCCTGAATAAACAATGTCTTTGTTATACGCAATTTTCAATGCGTTTAAAGCCAGTCGTTTTCCCACGTCTTGCTTGTTTTTTGGGTGAATATCATCGGCTTCACCGATATCAATTGCCAAAGCCATTCCTGTGTTTGGTAAGGACAACGTTTTTGTTTGGGCTTCGCGCAATTCTGCCCAGTTGCTTTCAGAGGGTGTTTCAACCGGCGGGTTGAAATTGGCCAGCGATACAAAAAGGAAAGGGAAATCGCCCTGATTCCAGTGCATCCGCCAGTCTTTTATCATATCAGGAAATACGCGCTGGTATTGTTTTGCACGGTCGGCATTTGATTCTCCCTGATACCATATTGCACCTTTAATTCCATAAGGGAGAATCGGGTTTATCATTCCATTGAAAAGTAAAGTCGGGTAGGAGTTTGGCCCAACATTTACCTGGCCAATTACTGCCTTTGAAATTTTAAATTTCCAATCCCCCGAAATTTCTATTTTTTCATTTCCAACAGCCAAAAACTGTTCGTTTGGATCGCCCCAAATACCTCCATTTCCTCCGGTATCGTTAACACGAACCACAATCATATTTTTGCCAGGCCTTAAATATTTACTGTCAATTGTGTAAATTCGTTCTTTGTCATATAAACCTTCAGTCTTTCCAATTTCAATCCCATTAAGGAAAGTTATATCGGAGTCGTCAACTTTACCAAGATGCAAGGTTGCGCTTGCAAAGGTTTGCTCTTCGGTTAATTCAATTTCTTTACGGTACCATCCAATTCCGTCGATATCCAAATATCCCTGTTGTTCCCAATACATGGGGGTTTTAATAGTTTTCCAGCTATTGTCATCAAAATCGTTAGCCGACCAAACTGGCTGTCCATTTTCCATTCCCATATCATTTTCAGGAAGTTCTCCACCCAATATTTTTTTTATCTGAGTTAATTTTTCTTCCTGATATTTATTGAAATCCAAATATTGCAATTCTGTCAACTTTCCTTTCAGGTCGGGGTCTTTTGAAATGGTTTCGGCACTCGACCAGGTTTCTGCAACTGTTCCTCCCCATGATGTGTGAATCAACCCAACCGGTACATTCAGTTCATTAAAAATATCGCGGCCGAAATAATACCCCACAGCCGAGAAATTTGAAACTGATTCAGGGGAACATTCTACCCATTCGCCACTTGAAATATCGCTTTGAGGTGTTTGTGCCACAGCTTTTGGTACAGTAAACAAGCGGATTTTTGGAAAATTTGAACTTGCAATTTCGGTTTCAGCATTGTTCGATTGCCCAACATGGAATTCCATATTGGATTGCCCGGAACAAACCCATACTTCTCCAATCAAAATATTGTCGAAAACAACTGTATTTTTACCTTTTATTGTTAAAGTATATGGACCGCCATATTCTTGTGCCGGAAGTTTGATTGACCACTTACCTTCATTGTCTGTTTTTGTCCGAATGGTTTTGTTGTTGAAAGTAACTGTTATTTGTTCGCCTTTACTGGCCCAGCCCCATACAGGATTTTCAATGCCTTGTTGTAATACCATGTTTGAACTGAAAATCCGGGGAAGTTTTACTTCTGCATTAACATTTAATGACACAGAAACTGCGAAAAGGCAGGTTAAAAAAATTGCTTTAATTGATTTCATTTATATTGGTTTAAATATTTATATATTCTTAATACTATTTCATTTGTTACCAGATTTTATCCTGTATTAAGTAATAGGAATAAAATAATGTCATATATTATTTGTTGCTTTTGTTTAAACTCACCCCTCGCATCTGCGATGCTCTTCCCCTCTCTTTGCAAAGAGAGCGGGGAAGTCCGCAAGCGGACTTGGGGTGAGTTCCGTTTAAAATACGACAACAAATTGTTCTATTTACTTATCTATTTTTTAATCAATAATTTATCAGAAAAAGAATGTTTGTTTGAAACAATTTTTACAACGTACAAACCGTCTGCAAACCCTGAAATATTAATTTCTTCAGACCTGGAGAACTGCATTCTTTGTAACACCAATTTCCCATAAGCATCAAACATTTCCAATGAGACTGAATTGTATTTAATGTCTTCAGGAAGTTGAATTTTGAAAGTACTGCCAGCTGGGTTTGGAAAAAGATTCAAATCACCTTTTGTCAAGCTGTTATCGTATATCGAAGTTGGGATATCAGTTTTAGTAAGCTTAATATTATCGATATAAAATTTGCCTGTAAAATTACCAATTCCAAAGTAAAGCCTTACGTTTTCGTCATCTGTTATCATCTCCATCGGGATTTCAAAATGTTTGTTTGTTGTTGTGATATTTACTGATTTTGAAATGATTGTATCCCAATCAACATAGTTTTTCGATACGTTCAAGGCCATGGTTTTTGCCTGATCAGCATACGCATCAAAGGAAAGCAAGTAATTTCCTTTTGGCATGGCAAATCCTAACTCCTGAAAACCGAGTTGCCAGCCGACGCCTGGCGATTTAGTTATGTTCACAACAAATTTTCCGTCTTCAATGGCAGTGGTGTATGCAGAGTTGTTACTATTATTAACATAAAAACTCCATGGTGCAGTTGTTTCATCGAATGTACCGTTTGTCAACATTTGGTTCATATCTTTGAAATACGGCATTATCGTTGTGTTTTTATTGATTTTGAAAGTATATGGATTTGCACTGCTCTGGTGTTTCCATCCTATAAACTGAAAACCTTTGGCAGGGAATGCAGTCAATGTAACTTCGGTTCCTTCGGGGTAAAAATCCATTTCTGGAGAAACCTCAACCTGACCACCTTCAAAAGGCTTAATACTCAGCGAAAACGGGCTTTCAGTATCCTGCAACTGATACACACGCACATAATCAATATAAAATTTATGTGGTAGTTTTGTATCATCAACTCCATTTTTACCAGCCCAGTATCCGCCGTATGCGAGATTTAAAATCAAATAGAACTCTTCGTCAAAAGGCCAAAGCTGATAATCGTCAGCCGGTTTTTTATATTCATGATATTTATTATCGTTGGCGTACCATTCAAGTTTTTCAGGTGTCCAAATCAGGGTAAACGTTATAAATTCATTAAAAGGATTGTTAACAATTTGTTTTGATCCACTTCCGCTCGAACCATGTTGTCCGGCCGGCAAATTAACTCCCTCAAAATGAGATGTAAAATAAAAGTTATTGGGTTCAACACCAATGTATTCCATGATATCTATTTCGCCACTGCTGGGCCAGCCACCATATTTTTTGTAGCTGGGAAGCATCCACAAAGCAGGCCAGGTTCCTTTTCCTCCCGGCACTTTGGCACGGATTTCAATTTTTCCGTATTTCCAGTCGCCTTGTCCTTTTGAAATGATGCTTGCTGAAGTGTAATCCGCACCATCAAAACTTTCTTTTTTTGCTTCCAGAATCAAAACCGAATCTTCAATTCTGGCGTTTTCTTCCCGTTTTACCGTGTAGTATTGCAGTTCGTTATTACGCAATTTGCCTTTTTCGTAACTCCATTTTGTTGAATCGGGTAACCCGGGCGTATTGAATTCATCGCCCCAAACCTGCACATATTTTTGTGCTGAAAGTGAAATTGAAAATAATATAAGGATTAAAAATATTCGTAATTTATTCATTATAAGAATATTAATTGTCTTTTAATTTTTCAGCAATTTGTTCAATTACCTTTCTTTCATTGTATTCGGCACAATGGCCTTTCATAGGAGAAAAATGGATTTCAGCATCTGATTCCGGATTTTTCCTTGTTTTCAACATTTCATCAAAAGTACGGGTTGCGGGATTAAGGTAAAAGTTATCCATATCGCCTGCCCAAATCCAAACTTTGCCCTGTATTTTGGGTCCGAGTGTTTTCCAGTTGGTTTCAACGTAATTTTTCAAATCATGTTTTCGCCAGTATTCAGCTACTTCGTGGTCAATTTCTCCGGTAATTGGATCGAACATTGGTTTTGGCAAACCGTCATCACCTTTTGGACTGAAAAGCGCAGTAAATGCACTAAACTGTCCACCTGAAGTAACATAAGAATTTGATCTTCCCAGAACATTTTCGAACTGGATAAAATCTTTTTGTGATAAAACGGGTTCTCCTGAAACTTCACGCACAATGGGGCGGAGATAATCATATTCATTATAAAAAGCGTTTTTGTCTTTATAAATGTTGATTAGCTGGCAGTTTTCGAAATCTACCTGATCAGGACTGTAGGAAAAACACCCGCCAAAAAAATCGGGATAAAAAAGCTGTAATGCCAGCGAAACCCAACCTCCTGTGCTGCAGCCTTCAACAAATCGCGATTCCGGAGTGCCCAATCCTCGAAATTCTTTTTCAATAAAAGGAATTAATTCTTCAACTAGTGCAGTTCCATATGGACCGCTGTTTTCCGAATCGAGTTGATAGCAATCCCCAAACGGTCCTTCTCCATCCAAATAAACATTTAAAATTTCAGGAGCTTCATCAGAAGTCCACCAATCCATGTTTCTCAAAAAACGACTGGCACGGGTGTAACGCCCGCCATATCCGGCAATGTTATAGCGAACTGCATATTTTTGACTGGTTTGCTCAAAGTAGTTTCGTGGCAAAATAACGGCTGCTTTTAACCGCATTTCTTTTCCCCACCATTTCGAAAGGATTTCACTTTTGATATCAACTTCCTTTAAAAGATTTTGTTCCTCTAATTTTATAGCTTGAATTATTTTGGTCAGAGGGATTTCAATAGATTGGTTTTCAGATAAATCTACAGTAATTGCTTCGCTGTACATATTTCCTGGGGCATTAATGCTTGACTCATTTGTATCCTGATCCCACAAAACCTGTATTTTATATTTTCCATTTGGAATATTGTTTAACGAAATATCCACTGATTTTACAAACGAAACCGTACTATCGAATGTAAATGATTTGCCACTTTCCCAATTTTCAATGTTTGTGGCAAATATCATATTCGATTTATTGGGCCAGGTATTCATGCGCGGTTCGCGATAATTACTTTCGCTTACAAATAAAAAAATCCTGCCTTTTGGGTGAAAACTGTTTGAAATCTCATTTGAAACCGATGTTATTACCTTAACAGAACTTGTTTGAGCAATTGAAGTTGTATTGTATAAACAGCTTAATATCAGTAAAAAATATATAGATTTTTTCATTAGTTGGAATATTTTTTCAAAAATAACAAACATCTGAATTAATTCTTAGCAAATTGACTTGAACTTAAAAAGTTAATATTTCAATTGAATGAACAAATTCAAAAAGGTTAATAATGAAGTTTTATATCTTTGTTTATCGAAAATTTATACATAAAACCATATTAAAATGACATTTAAATACCAAAAACCATTTCCGATTTTAAAAGACGACACGAACTACAAATTACTTACAAAAGATTTTGTATCAACTATAAAAGTTGACGGTCGTGAAATATTGAAAGTTGAACCGGAAGGTCTTGAAGTCCTTGCTAAAAAAGCATTTTCTGACGTTTCGTTTTATCTTCGTACTGC
>JBFHJA010000280.1:0-6079 GCA_041596165.1 Draconibacterium sp.
AGGCCATTCTTTTAATAAATTTTTAGCGGGGAAAATACCGTCGCGGGCAGGGCCTCGCCACTGTGCAATTTCGTCTTCGCTGCAAGTTCCAAAAAGAGATAAAAGGAATGCGAATGTTAGCAGAATAATTGGTTTTCTCATAGCAAAAACGCCTTTAGTTAATTTGGTTTAAGATGATAAAGAAAGGAAAAAAAATTGAGAATGATTGGGGAGAAGACGGAAGTCAGAAGTCCGAAGAGAGTTTACCGTTTTAGTGGCAGTTTTCAGAAAAAATCTTTGGGAACTATGTGCTTTTGTGGTTAAAAAAAAGGGGAAAAGTAGTTTTTGAATCTGTGGGTTTAGATTTAGCAGCTAAACGATTATCTTCATCTCAAAAAAAAAATACATCTATATGGCTCAGAAAAAAAAGGGGAAAGTGATTCAGATGCTCACTCCCGAAAACTATATCAGGCAAAAGGCGCGCAGCCTCCCGGTTTTTGAATGTTGGGTAAACAGCGAATGGAACGAATCGGGCATGGCCAATATTTTTGTAAGCCGCAAACACACCAACGGCAACTTAACCATAGGAATGTATCTTGTTGATATAAGATGTCTGGGGGTGAAAGACACCGGTTACAGGTTTAATATCTATGAAAAAGAGTACCGTGACATATTGGAATACGCTTCAGAAACCATGGAAATGAAGGCCATTTCGTACACGGTGGCACACAACATTATTTTTGCCGGACTTGAGTTTGCCGAAGATTACGGATTTAAACCGCATAAAGATTTTACATCGGTGGCGCAATTTATTCTCGAAGAAGATTCGGATGACATTGAACTGATGGAAATAGATTGCGGATTGGATGGTAAACCTGTCTATGTGCGCGGACCGCATGACGACGAAGCAAAAGTAGCCCGGATTGTTGCCCAGCTTGAAAAATCTGCAGGCCCCGGTAATTATTTTGTAGCTGACGATGAGGATATTGATTTGTGGGATGAAGATGAAGATGACTTGTATGATGAAGATGACTTGTATGATGAGGATGACGATAATATATATGATGATGATTTTGAATACACCCCCAGCGATACTACTTTTCAGTTTAAAGTTGAGTTGAAAGGAGTTTCTAACCCCACTGTCTGGCGCCGTTTAACCCTGCCATCAAACTGTACATTTCTCGATTTCCATACTGCAATACAAATCGCGTTTGGCTGGGAAGATGCTCATCTTTATGAGTTTTCGCCCAAAGGTTTTGGCTCAAATCCCCGGATTACTGAATTGGCAGAAGATGATATGGATGACTGGAACGATAAAAAACTGGATGCTGAAGAGCTTATTCTTTCTGACATTTTTAATACCGAAAAACAAAAGTACACCTACATTTACGATTTCGGAGATTCATGGCAACACAATATTACGCTCGAAAAAATATTGTCGGAAACCACTTCAAGCCCCGGTTGTTTGGATGGAAAGGGGAAATGTCCACCCGAAGATTGTGGCGGGGCTGGCGGGTATTTTAATCTGAAGCAGATTCTTGCCGACAAAAAACACCCGGAATATAAAGAATATGCTGAATGGATGGGTTTGAAGAAAAATGAATTGTGGGATGCCGGTGAATTCGAAATCGAAGAAATAAGAAAAGATTTAAAAGTAGTTTTTGATGAGGATTTTCTTGATATTTAACTCAATAGCTTTTTGTCGGTAAATAAAATATTGTAATGTTAAGAATCAAAAACTGGAGTATTAAAAAGCCCTGACATTTATTGCCAGGGCTTTTTAAAATAGTTAACCGTTTTGGAGGGCTCAGTTTCAAAATTACTGTTTATACCCCTAAAACTCTTACTATCTTATATTTTCGAGTTTTATTTTTATCTCTTCAATTTTTATTTTTTGCTTTTCTATTTCGTATGTTTTATCTCTCTGGCTTTTCATGTTCTTTTTTGCCTTTTTTTCAAATTTTGACTCAGCTTTTTTGGCTTTTTTCAAATCTTTTTTATTTGCTTTTAACTCTTTTTTCAGATCATCACTTGTAGTTCCTTCGCTGAATATCCTGCCGTTTTTGCTGTCTTTTAAAAGCTGTTCCTGATAATTTGCCGAGCCCCTTAGTTCTGTTCTCTCCTGTTGTGCGTCATCAATTTTTTCGTTGTATTTTTTGTGTTTATCCATCAACTTGTCCTGCTCTTTTTCAAGGGATTTCAGTACTTTTTCTTCTTGCTTTAACTCATTTTCTACTGCTTGCCGATACAAATCAATGGCATAATTATAAATAAATTTCTCTGCAGCCTCTGTGGTTTGTCGCGATGAACCCCACGACCCCAAAAACCCGCCTTCCGACTGTAAAAATACACGGATATAAATGTGTCCCGGATACGATGAAACCTGGGTAATAACGTTTAATGGGAGGCTGGTAATTTCGCGGATTGAAATGTTATTCACTAGCCACTCGTCTTTTACCTTCTCCAACTTGGCCGTTTTTTTAAAGAGTTTCTTTTTTGTTATTGTTTCTTTCCATAATTCAATTGCCTCATCGGTTGTAGCCTGCGGCACTAATACTTCAAATGCGGTTTGAACTCCTGCCGATGAAGGACGTTCTTCTACTTTTACTTCAAGGGTTTCCTGCCCCAGAACACTAACAGTTAGTAGACAAAAAAACAAAGTGATATAATTTTTCATAGTAAATATTTTTGAGTGAATATATAAATTAAAGTTACTAAAAAACTGCTTGTTGAACAATTTGGTTTACGTTTTGAAAAGCTGAATGTTATTGAAAACATCTTTATTCATGCTGTATGTGTGTATTTAAAGTGAAATACAAGAATTTAAACATAAGGTAAACAAAGGTAGCCAATTTTATTTTTGCTACAACCGCAATCCAGATCGCACCACTTGAACGATGCAGAGGGTTTATTTGACTGGTTGTCAATTAATTTGTATATTGGTAAATAAACACCGTAATATCTTTAATATATGAAAACACAATTCATCGATTTACATATTCATCCGGCCATAAAGCCATTCGGAAAGAGTTTTGACAGGAATCCGGGTGAGAATAATCCTAACAAAAACAGAAAAAACAGCCTGTGGCATTACGATCCGCCAACTTTAATCGATAAAGCAATCAATATTGCCACAACGCTCACTAAATTCAGACAGGCTGATTTTACATCTCTGGCACGGGGTGGGGCAGAAATTGTATTTGTATCGATGTGCGGACTGGAGAAAGGATTTGTAATGACAAAAATGGGGACAAAACTTCCGGGCGATGCAGTGGCCAACCTTGTTACCGGAATGGGGAAAAAACGCATCGACCACGTGCAGAAAATGAACGACTACTTTACCGACCTCGAACTGGAATACAATTATTACCTGCAACTTGACGGGCACAAGATAAAAATTGATGGCCACTGGTACCGGTATAAAATTATATCGCAGTTTCATGAAATTGAAGAAACCGTTGAACCCGATGTGAATACAATTTTTGTAATACTTACGATAGAAGGCACTCATGTTTTTAATACAGGTTTGAAATTGGCCGGTAAAAAAGCCAATCCGGATGAAGTGCTAGCCAATATCGACAAAGTAAAAAAGTGGGATAAACGACTGTTTTTTGCAGGAATGACACATCATTTTAACAACGAAATCGTTGGTCACGCGCAAAGTTTAAGCGGAATTGTAAGGAAATTCTGTGATCAGTCGGAAGGTTTGGATACAGGATTTACTGAACTTGGATGGAAAGTGCTACGCAAACTGCTCGACAACACCAACGGTAAAAGGGTTTTAATAGATTTAAAACACATGAGCGTTCAGTCGCGCAACGAATATTACCAGTTTCTGGAAACTGAGTACACCGGCGAAATTATTCCCCTGTTGGTAAGTCATGGCGCAGTTAGCGGGTTGCGTTCGCACAACGAAAAAGTGGAGGACGACCTGCTAAACTATGGAAAATACCAGTCAAACGACATTAATTTTTACGACGATGAAATTTTGAAAATTGCAGATTCAGGCGGTTTATTTGGTATTCAGTTTGACGAACGGCGGTTGGGAAGCGAATCGGAATTAAAAAAAACCGGGCCTTTCCTGAACAGAAGGAAGATGTTGTTTTACAAATCGAAATTGGTTTGGAACCAAATCGAACACATAGCCGAAGTTTTAAACCGACATGGTCGTTTTGCCTGGGGAATCCAGTGTGTCGGCACCGATAACGATGGGATGGTAAATCCGCTGAACGGTTTCTGGACTGCCGAAGACATGCCTCTTTTCGATAGCTATCTTGAAAAACATGCGTATAATTTTCTTACCTCCAATGCTTCGGAGAAGCTAAATGATTATAACAGGCAAACTGCCTCGGAAATCGTAGAGCGATTTATGCGGGCGAATACTTACGATTTTCTGAAAAAGAATTTTTGAAGCAAGGACGTGGAAAGTTGAGAACCCGGAGTACAAAGTTAGAAATTAACCCGATTTTGTTGCTTAAGGCATGGTTTACCTTTTAGACCGATTGATTTTCCCTTCACTTTGCCGACTTTCCGTTAAACGGGCTGACTTTTATTAACCAGTGTTTAATAACTCTCAAAATAACTCAGTACTGCTAATCATAATTTTAAAATTTGCTTCCAAAAAAAAATGGGATTGAATAACAATTGGTATTATTTATCAGATGCAACGCTCTCAGTTCCAAACAAATTAGATGGTTTCTGGCTAAACGTTTCGTTGAATGTGAACACCAAAAACACGGTAAAAGCGATAAATGCCAAAACAATGAGCAATTGAGGTATGGAAGTTTTTTGTATTTCATGTCTCGATTTTATGTCGCACACCTCGCCAGGGCAATACTGCGCTTTTTCATTATAAACAAGTGCATATACTTTGCAGCCGAGGCAAATGCCAAATGCCGATTCGAAAAAAAGAAATACAAGACAGATTAAACAAATTATACCTGAGATAGGACTGAATGAATTTACCAACACCACGAGAACAAACATTGTTAATGCCAAAATTATCCCAATAATCCAGGCAAACTTTTTTTGATTTGCCCCAACGTATTCCGGGGTTTGATTCCTGACTATCAATCGCCCGATAATTAAAGTGGGCGCAAATTTTGGGTTCACAAAAACTCGGGTAACAATATCGGTAAGGAACAAAATTATGGCGTATTTCAGCAAAGTAAAATCGCCTTTTAGAATTGCCATAAGGATAGATAAAAACATCAGAGCAAAAAGAATTCCCGCTGCAGCCCTTATTTCGCGTTCATTTAAAACAGGTATATTATAACCTTCAACTTCTTCCCCAAATTTGAATACTTTGCTCATTATTATATTATTAATCAATTTTCGGGCAAATTTAAAAGATTTTCTTTATGACTTTGAATTGGGTTTAATAAAATACCTGAGAATCCTTATTTGTTGATTTTTATTTTGTATTGAACCAAATATTAAAATCCACCAACCCGTTGAGCGTAACCCGGCCACCTCGTCTATTGAAAGAATGAAGGCGGGGAAATTCGTATTTTATTGCATATTCCAAACCTGATCAAAACAGAACTCTGAACATTGAATCGGGCAATTGAAACCTTATTTTTATTCTCCAAAAGTAATTTTTAGGGCATGTGCGTAATCGGTTGGTTTTTCAGCCGGATATTTTACCTGCAATCCCTGTGCTGTTTGTTTCCATTGAATTTTTTCGCTTGAACCCAGCAATTCTACTGAGCTTACTTTCTTTTCATCACCAATGGATTTTATTGTAACATCGGTTTCTGGCCATTCCAGCGAAATGGCAAACAGCGTGTCACCCTTTGTCGTAAAGCGAATGTCCTGAGCGGTATATGCTGTTTCTTCGTTGTCGGTAAATGCGCCGGCGGTACCTTGCTGACTGCCTTCACTGGCAACTTTCCACGGGCGTGTTCCGTAAATTGCTTCACCGTTAACTGCCAGCCAGTCACCAATTTGAAGCAATACTTCTTGCTGGCCTTCAGTAATTGTGCCGTCGGCCCGAGGTCCGATATTCAGCAGCAGGTTTCCGTTTTTACTTACAATGTCCACAAGGTCATCAATAATCTGGTTAGGTGATTTGTTCTCCTCCCCATCAATATAACCCCAC
>JBFHJA010000281.1:0-6058 GCA_041596165.1 Draconibacterium sp.
CGGAACGATGCGTTCGTGAATAGCATCGATAAACCAATTTGGTTGTGGGAAGAATGAATCTTCCAATTCGTAGGCAGGAGTAATCCAGTTGCGCGAACCAACTACAACCGGTGGTGCATCCAAATAATCGAAAGCAAGTTCGGTAATGTTTGACGCCAAATCGCGCAGGAACGAACCGCGACCAGCAGCATCGCCGGAAATAATAATGCGTCCTGTTTTCTTTACCGATTCAATAACCAAATCATAATTAAATGGTACAAGTGAACGGGCATCGATTACTTCTGCAGAGAAATTATATTTTTCTTCAAGGATTTTTGCCGCATCCAAAGCACGGTAAAGCGTTGCGCCAATTGTTAATATGGTAACATCGGTTCCCTCTTTTTTGATATCCGGTTCGCCCATAGGTATCTCGTAATATTCAGCCGGAACGCCACCTTTATGGAACATTTCGCCAATATCGTAAACGCGCTGGCTTTCGAAGAAAATTACCGGGTCGGTTCCCTGCAAAGCTGAATTCATCAAACCTTTTGCATCATACGGAGTTACCGGGAAAACAACTTTCAAGCCGGGGATGTGTGCTGCAAGTGCTGTCCAGTCCTGCGAGTGTTGCGCACCATATTTTGAACCAACAGAAACACGAATTACAACCGGCATTTTCAAAACATTTCCGCTCATGGCCTGCCATTTTGGAAGCTGATTGAAAACTTCGTCGCCGCAACGGCCAAGGAAATCGCAATACATAATTTCCGGAATTACGCGGCCGCCACACATGGCATAACCAATGGCAGTTCCAATGATAGAAGCCTCAGAAATGGGCGAATTGAAAAGCCTGTTGTATGGCAATGCTTCTGTTAAACCGCGATACACGGCAAATGCACCACCCCAGTCGCGGTTTTCTTCACCGTAAGCAATTAAAGTTGGGTCTTTGTAAAACCGGTCGACAATTGCTTCAAAAAGTCCGTCACGCAGTGCGTAAGTTTTTATTTTCGAGTGTGGTTTGCCGTTTTCGTCAAAAGCAAACCGCTCTTTTGTTTCGAGTTGTTTTACACGCGGATTTTCTTCTAAAGGATGATTCACTTCCACCGGGCGGTCTTCCATTTTGTCCATGCTTTTGTTGCTGAACATCATGTCGCCAATCAGGTTTGGGTACTTCTTCATATTCATCAACGGAGAAACTTCATCATCAATGGCAAGTTTCAATGTTGAGGTTAATGTTTCAACAATACCATTTTTTATTTTTTCGAGATCTTCTTTTTTGGCGATTCCTGCCCGCACCAATTCGCTGCCAAACCAAACAATAGAATCCTGTTTTTCCCATGCTTCCACCTCTTCTTTTGAACGGTATGATGAAGCATCAGAAGGCGAGTGCCCGCTGTAACGATAAGTTAAAACATCCAATAAAACAGGTCCGCGTTTTTCGTCAAGGATTTTCTTTTTGCGTTTATAAGCATCGATAACTGCCAGCGGATTGTAACCGTCAACACGCTCTGCGTGCATCTGGTCGCGGTTAACGCCTGCGCCAATTCGTGCTGCAACGGAGTATCCCATTGTTTCGCCACAGGTTTGTCCGCCCATTCCGTATTGATTATTCATTATGTTTATGATGAGTGGCAAACCGCCTTTCATGTCGCCTTCCCAGAGCTCAGTGAACTGGTCCATTGTTGCAAAAGCCAGTCCTTCCCAAACGGGGCCGCAAGCCATTGAAGCATCTCCAATATTGGCAACAACAATCCCGGGTTTGCGATTTACTTTTTTGTAAAGTGCAGCACCTACCGAAATGTCGCCTGAACCACCAACAATTGCATTATTCGGGTAAACACCAAAAGGCGTAAAAAACGCGTGCATTGAACCACCCAAACCTTTGTTAAATCCGGTTTCACGTGCAAAAATTTCGGCAAGTGTTCCGTATAAAAGGAATTTTATTGCAAGCTCTTTTGTAGTTCCGGTGTGACCGGCTTTTACAGGAGCCAATGTAATTCCGTCGAAATGGGTGTCCATTATTTTTTCAAGTTCTGCATCACTAAGTTTATCGATTGCTGACAAACCTTTTGCAAGAATTTCGCCATGACTTCGGTGCGAACCGAAAATAAAATCTTCAACATCGAGCGTGTAGGCCATTCCAACCGCTGCAGCTTCCTGACCGATGGAAAGGTGTGCCGGCCCGGGATGATCGTATTTTATTTCGTTGTATTCTCCCCGAATTTTTATCAGGTTCAACATGGTTTCGAACTCACGGATTACAACCATATCATGAAAAATACGGATGAAATCTTCTTTCGAGAAATTCTCTTTTTCCTCCTCAATCGTTTTGTTGTATTGATTTACAGGAATAGGTTTGAATTCTAATTGACTGGGTTTCCTGACTTCTTCAGGATTTATAAACTGAATTTTTGGCATTTCTTTAAACTTTAAACGTTGAACTTTAAACTGATAAATTTTCGATTTGGTTGCGGATTTCTGCAAGGAAAAGTGTTGCTTCTCCTCCGTCAAGTGCCTGGTGATTATAGGTGAGTGAAAGCCCGATCATCGGCACAAATCCGTAAACTCCTTCTTCGATTTCCTTTGGACGGGGAATGATTGCACAAACACCAAGTATGGCTGTTTGCGGTAAATTGATTACCGGTGTAAACATTTCAACTCCGTAATTCCCCAAATTTGAAACCGTGAAAGTTGCAGCGGCAGGATTTAGCAAATCGGGATTTACATTTCCGTTTCGTGCGGCAGTTGACAATTCTTTTAACTGACTTGACAAACCAGAGATTGAAAGGTCATCAGCATTTTTAAGTGCCGGAACCATTAATCCGCGTTCGGTATCAACAGCCAGGCCGAGGTGTACTTTGTTAAACCACTTCATTTTGTCGCCGTGGTAGTGCGTATTTACCTGCGGGAATTTTTCCAAAGCACGGATAACGGCAAAGCAAACCAAATCGTTGATTGTGATATTCTGTTTTATTTTCCCTTCGGAAAATTCAGCTTTAAATTTCTTGCGCAAACGTTGCAATTGTCTTGCGTCGGCACTTAAATGGTGTGTGAGCTGTGCCGAATTTTGCAAGGACTGGTGCATTGCATTTGCAATCAGTTTGCGGATATTCGGTATCGATTTAATTTCAAAATCATTGCCTGATTCTAATACAACTGCCGGTGCTGGCGGAGCAACAGTTTTTGGTGCTGCGGCAACTTTTGGCTGTTCAACAGCTTTTTCGACTACTTTTTCTGCTGATTCCACGTCGCGCGCAATTATTCTTCCGTGCGGGCCCGAACCTTTGATCGATTCAATGTCAACTCCTTTTTTTTCAGCCATTTTTTTTGCCAATGGCGAAATACGGATTCGTTTGTCGGCAGGATCGATATCTACTTCAAATTCAATTACTTTCGGGGCTTCTTCTTGTGCCTTTTGTTCAGATTTTTCTTCGTCTGGTTCTCCTCCCGGTGTGAATTCATCGAACGATTCGCCTTTTTTCCCGATTACGGCTACATTAACCAAAACCGGAACTTCATCGCCTTCGTTAAAAAAAGTGGTAAGAAGAATTCCATCTTCTTTTGCCTCTTCTTCAAAAGACGCTTTGTCGGTTTCGTAGGAAAAAAGAATGTCGCCAACGCTAACCTCTTCGCCAACGGTTTTATACCACTGCCCCAAAATGCAGGTTTCAACCGATTGGCCCTGGCGAGGCATTAAAACAGGTACTGCCATATTTTATTGGTTTTATAATTTTTTAATTTACTTGTTAATACAAATATTTATTTGTGGAAATATTATATCGCTGATTATCTGTGTTTTAAACTTTTTTAAAATATAAGGGTGTAAAAATATATTTTTTAACTTGTATTTACAAGTTGTTTTGAGAGTTTTAATTTTATTTTAACTTTGGGGCCACTATGGAACAGATTCCACAATATCGAAAACTATATGAATTGCTCAGGAAACATATTGTTGAAGGCATTTATGAGGAGGGTAGCTTATTACCCTCGGAAAACGAATTGTGTACTACCTATCAAATGACTCGGCCAACTGTTCGTCATGCACTCGATACATTAGTAAAAGAAGGCTTGATTTTAAAACAACAAGGTAAAGGAAGTATCGTACGGAAACAAATTCAAAACATTGGTATTTTATCGATTTCCGGCACTGCTTCGGCAATTGGAGTGCGCTACCTGAAAACTGAAATTTTACAAAAACCGGAAATCCGTGTTTGGTCTGAGATTTTCCCTTTTGAACTTTCGGATATTGAAAAAGAATTGGGGTGCGTTTACATGGAAAGACTTCGGTATGTTGACGGAATGCCCGTTTTTTATGATATTAACCATTTGCCAAACACTTATTTACCACGAATTACAACCCGTTCTTTCGAAAATAAATCATTATTTGAAATTCTTCGAAAGTACTACCATATTGAGATACTGGGAGGCGAACAAAAGTTAAAAGCCATCAATCCTGATGCGAAAATCAAACAACTTCTCAAATTGAAATCAGGCCAACCTGTTTTACATATCGAACGCAAATTGACAACAAACAAAGCAGGTTTTAATATCTATTCAACCATTTATTTTAACTCGGAGAAACATGCTATTTTTGGGAGTTTTTGAGAAAGTTGGAGGGAATATTTATCTCAAATCCACATATAGCAAATAAGGTTTTATTCAATGTGAACCTTTTGTGCGTATGTATTAGGGAAAATGGAAATCATAAATTTGTATTTTGATTCGTTATAAAGTTTTATATTTGCGCCGTTAAAAATCACGTGTTCTTGATAACCACGTAAAAAACAAGAGAATGAAAAATAAAGTTTCTGTACTGTTTATGATGGCGGGCATTCTATTCGCAGCCTGCTTATTGGTTTCCAATATACTTGCGTCGAAAATAATGATGGTTGGCCCGTGGTCGGCTCCAGCTGGGGTGCTTGTGTTTCCGTTGGCGTATATAATCAACGATGTTATTGCTGAAGTATGGGGTTATCGCAAAGCGCGGCTTATTATTTGGGCCGGATTTGGCGTAAATTTGCTTGCTGTACTTTTTTTTAGCCTTGGCATCCTGGCAACTCCAGCTCCTTTTTATGGCTCTCAGGAAGCATTTTCCACAGTACTTGGAAACACACCGCGCATTGTCGCTGCAAGTTTACTGGCATATTTAGTGGGTTCTTTTCTAAATGCTTACATAATGAGTCGGTTTAAAGTACTTACACGTGGAAAGGGATTTTCAATCCGTGCGGTAGTTTCAACTTTAGTTGGTGAAGGCGCTGACTCATTAATTTTTATTACAGTTGCATTTGCCGGTATTTTTCCGGCAGGGGTTCTGTTCACCATGGTTTTAACGCAGGCAATCATTAAGACAGTTTACGAAATTGCTGTGCTGCCGCTTACAGTTTGGGTGGTACAAAAAGTAAAAAAACTGGAAGGGGAAGATGTATTTGATGTTGAAGTTTCATATAATCCATTTAAATTAAGTGAAGTTTAAAATGAGCGCAGAAAGTGCAGTCGTATTATTTTCGGGCGGACAGGATTCAACAACATGCCTGTTTTGGGCAATACAACAGTTTTCTGAAGTTTTGGCAGTGGCTTTTAATTATGGCCAACGGCACAGTATTGAACTGGAAGCTGCAAAAAGTATTGCACAAAATGCAGGTGTAAAATTAGATGTATTGAAATTGGATTTGTTGTCGCAGCTTACTGTCAATTCGCTCACTTCGCCAAATTTGGAGGTGGAAAAAGAGAAACCCGATGAGCGGCCTCCAAACACTTTGGTTGAAGGTCGTAACATGCTCTTTATCACTTATGCCGCCATTTTTGCCAAAGCCCGTAATATCAGTAATCTGGTTACCGGTGTTGGTCAGGCCGACTTTAGCGGATATCCTGATTGCCGCAACGATTTTATCGTTTCACTCAATCAAACATTAAACCTCTCGATGGATTATAATTACACAATTCATACTCCGCTGATGTGGAAAAACAAAAGCGAAATTTGGCAACTATCCGATGAATTGGGCGTGTTCGACCTTGTTCAAAATGAAACTGTAACTTGTTACAACGGAATAAAAGGTGCTGGCTGTGGCCAATGCCCTTC
>JBFHJA010000282.1:0-6051 GCA_041596165.1 Draconibacterium sp.
CCCATATAATCAATACCACTTCGTCGAACCAACCTTGCTTTTTCGCATTGTATGTGTACATAAAAGCCATCTTTTCTGCCAGATCAGGGTCACTGCTTGTCCATAAAACGGCCAGTTTGTTAGAATTATCATTCATTTTTGTTTCGTTTTGTGCAAATACCCCGCAAAATGCGAAGATTGCAATGATTAAAAGTGTTGAACTTTTCATATTAATTAAATTAAAATCAAATTGTTAAAGTATAAATCTTTATTTTTTAAGTTCACTCGCAATTTCTTTCAGTGGAATTAAATCCATCTCGCTATATTTTTTGTCCTTAAATTCCGCAATAAATTCTCTGTTAAGTAAAAATAATTTGCTGTTGTATTCATCTTGCGGAAGTGTATTTTCCATAGTAAAATCCTCGTAATCGAATTCCGTAAAATTCAATTCACATGCTGAAAGTTCATTCTCATCATCATCGTTTACATAGATCAACGGAAAACCATGAGTACGGCACATAATAGGCCTGTGGTCGTATATGGAGCAAGAATGGTTTTTTAGGAAAGCACAAGTATCACCTTTTCCTTTTTCTTCTAATTCAGGTTTTGTATTTTCTTTTTTTATTTCATTTAAAATAAAATGATATTCAATCGGGAAAACACTGAAATCAATGCAACACAAATCGCAGCCATTTTTACAATTCATGTGCTTTGTGTGTATAGACTTCAGCATATCAGTGTGTTGCTCAATTTGGTTCACCAAATTTTTATACTTTATAAATTGTCCGTTCCCTTTGTTTTTCATCGATGTATTATTTTATAGTGTGCAAAATACGTTATTTTTATTGGCTGTTTATAAAATCAAAACATTATTTTTGACGTACCAGAACAGAACAGATAATTCAATATAAAATGAAAAAAATCGCATTGAATTTATTATTTGTCGCATTAGGTTTTTTGGCCTTTGCACAAAACGAAAACTTTGAGTTTTTAAATTCAGCCTTGCCTGTTGAAGATCGGGTTGATATACTTGTTTCGCAAATGACGGTACAGGAAAAAATCGATCAAATGGTGTACACTTCCAGCGCTATCAGTCGTTTGAACGTGCCGGAATACAACTGGTGGAATGAGTGTTTGCACGGAGTTGCTCGCGCCGGTTATGCTACGGTTTTCCCACAATCGATAACCATTGCAGGGTCGTGGGATACAGATTTGATGTATCGCGTTGCTTCGGCAATTTCGGATGAAGCCCGAGCAAAACACCACGAATTTGTCCGCCGCGGCAAACGTGGAATTTACCAGGGGCTTACTTTTTGGTCGCCAAATATCAATATTTTCCGCGATCCACGATGGGGGCGCGGGCATGAAACTTACGGCGAAGACCCATTCTTGACTGGTGTTATGGGAACCCAATTTGTAAAAGGTTTACAGGGAAACGATCCTAAATACCTGAAAGTTGTGGCTACTGCAAAACATTATGCAGTTCACTCGGGACCCGAAACTTTGCGTCATAAATTCAATGCAAAAATTAGCGAACGTGATTTGAGGGAGACTTATTTGCCGGCTTTCAGAGAATTAATTATGGATGGCGGCGCATATTCTGTAATGGGTGCATACAACCAATTCCGTGATTTCCCGTGTTGTGCAAGCCCCGAATTGATGAATATCCTGCGCAATGAATGGGGTTTTAAAGGTTACGTTGTTTCCGATTGTTGGGCTATTTCCGATTTTTTTACATTTCAGGGTTTTTCGAAAGATGCTGCTGAGGCATCGGCGGTTGCGGTAAAAGCCGGAACCGATTTGAATTGCGGAAATTCATATCCACATTTAATAAAAGCTGTTGAACGTGGAATTATTACAGAAGAAGAAATTGATGTGGCTGTAAAACGTTTGTTTACTGCACGTTTCAAATTAGGTATGTTCGATTCTGACAAAGAAGTTGCTTATGCCAGGATACCTTTCTCCGTAAATACTTCAAAAGAAAACGACCAACTTGCATTGGAAGCGGCACAGAAAAGTATTGTTCTTTTAAAGAATGACAAAAACACACTTCCACTCTCAAAATCGATTAAAAAAATAGCTGTCGTTGGACCAAATGCCGATAACTGGGAAGCTCTTGTAGGTAATTATAACGGCATTGCAAAAAACCCGGTTACCGTGCTTGAAGGCATTCAGAATAAACTGCAAAACAGTGAAATAATTTATGCAGAAGGTTCGCACTTGGCTGAAGGTGTAACTAACTTGCATGTAATAAAAAACAAATACTTGCTTACTGCCGAAGGAAAGCCGGGTGTTGTTGGAGAATATTTTGCCAACGATTCGTTAAAGGGCACACCTGCATTTACCAGGATTGATGATGAAATTAATTTTTATTGGGAAACAGGTTCACCAGCACCTGAATTAGGTGATGATAATTTTAGTATCCGCTGGACTGGTTACCTGGTTCCTCCGGTTTCAGGAACATACAAAGTTGGTTGTTGGGGAATGCCAACCCTCGATATTTGGGTTGAAGGCGAAAAAATTATCAGCACAAACAACGAACACCATGCATTTCACCAGGAAAAAGCAGTTGAAATGCAAGCTGGTTTGAAATACAAATTTGTGTATGAATATAAAAACTGGACTGGTGACGGAGATGCAAAACTAATGTGGTCGATGCCAAATGTAAACATGCAGGCTGAAGCAGTTGAAGCAGCTAAAAAAGCAGATGCTGTGATTGTTGTTTTGGGTTTGTCGCAACGTTTGGAAGGCGAAGAAATGCCAATACAAGTTGATGGCTTTGCTGGTGGCGACCGCACACATATCAAACTGCCAAAAACACAGGAAGATTTGGTGAAAGCCGTAAAAGCAACTGGGAAACCAACAATTATGGTTCTACTGAACGGAAGTGCAATCGCTATTAACTGGGAAAACGAAAATCTGGATGCCATAATTTCTGCTGGTTATCCGGGGCAAGAAGGCGGAAATGCCGTTGCTGATGTTTTGTTTGGTGATTATAATCCGGCGGGTCGTTTACCAGTCACGTACTATAAATCAGTAGATCAGTTACCTGCTTTCGACAATTACGATATGGCGGGCAGAACTTATAAATACTTCGAAGGAACACCGCTTTATCCATTTGGTTTCGGTTTGAGTTACACAACCTTTATTTATGACGATTTGAAACTTGGAAAAAGGGCAAAAGTAGGCGATAAAGTAACTGTAAAAGTGAAAGTTACAAATACAGGTAAAGTAGCTGGTGACGAAGTTGTTCAACTCTATTTAAAGGATGAAGAGGCTTCAACACCACGACCAAAAGTACAATTGGAAGGTTTTAAAAGAATCTACTTGAATGCTGGCGAATCAAAAATTGTTGATTTTGAATTGACACCATATCAGTTCTCAATGATTGGTACTAACGATAAACGTGTGATAGAAAATGGGTGGTTTACAATTTCAGTTGGCGGTGGACAACCTGACATTAAAACCTCAAATTCAGTTTCAGCCCGAATTGAATTGACAGGACAAAATATGGAAATTGAATAGAAAAAGTAAGAGTGTGTATATCAACAAAAATACCCTGAGTAAATTGTAACTCAGGGTATTTTTATTTTTCCCCATTCACCGGGTGACTCAAAGTCAACAGGGAATATCCAAGTAACACATGTCAGTTAAAATCCTGCAACATCCCAACCTTCGCGGTATTTGCGGCGAAGCAAGTTATCAGCATTTTCATTATTTGTTACCTTCAAATTTTCAGAATCCCACACCAATAACTCATCAGGAACACGGATTGCAACTGTGCCGAGTAGAATTGCTTCTGTCATTGGTCCGGTTTGGGTAAAATTCGATTCGGTATTTTCACCACCCAAACATGCATCAACAAAAAGATGATAATGATTGCTGTCCTTAAAGTTTTGTATTTTGTGGTCTTTAAATTTACTCTGTGGAAGCAACACCAAATCATTACCATGTGCTATAAGCAAAGCACCCTCCGTTCCAACCAGCATTGCGGATTCCGGAGGATAAGGATCTCCCGGAAATAAATCCTGAACTTCTTGTGGCGGATAAAATTCACCGTCAAACCATTCGAGTGGCAATTCATCAGATTCTGTTAGTTCGTTTCCCGGTAATATCCATGTAATGTGGTTTCCTTGTGGCCAGTTGTCAGTTCTTCGTTCGGGAGATTCCTGCCACGATTTTTGTACTTGAGCAATAACTGTTTTTGGTGGTGTTAATCCCAGCCCTTTCCAAACTGCATCAAAAATGTGGCATCCAATATCTCCCGACCAACCTGTTCCATAATCAAGCCAGCCCCTCCATAACGAGGGGTGATAAATTTTTGGAACATATTGCCGCATGGGTGCTGTTCCTGTCCAAACATCCCAGTTTAATTCGGCAGGTGGCTCTTCACCTTCAATTGGGCGAGGACCCAAAGGCCGGTAATTTTCAACAGCACCCGGACGATTTGAACACAAATAAGCATGCTTAATTTTCCCAATTGCACCCTCTTTTAATAACTGCACTGCCCGTCTGTCATTTGCTGAAGATGCATGCTGGGTTCCGAGTTGTGTTGTTACACCGTATTTTACCGACGCCTCAGTTAGCAGCCGAACTTCAGCAACATCATGACACATTGGCTTTTGGCAATAAACATGTTTTCCTAACTGAATGGCGTGGTAGGAAATGGTAAAATGATTGTGATCCGGAACAGTAACATTCACAGAATCGATATTATTTGCCTCTTTTTTTAGCAATTCACGCCAATCGGAATATGTGCGTGCATTGGGTACAATTTCGTGTGCTTTTTTCAAGAAGTTTGAATCAACATCACAAATTGCAACAATTTCAACATCCGGGTGCGACACGAAATTTTGCAAATCATTGAGCCCCATCATTCCACCGACACCTATGCATGCATGCCGTAATTTTGTTTTTTGTGCACATGATTCGAGAAGTAGTGGTGCTGCAAGAGCTGCAGTTGCTGCAGTTTGTATAAACCTGCGACGCGAAACTGAAAATTTTTGGTTGTTCATGTTTAAGCTGTGTTTTGTTTATTGTCCTAATTTAATTCTTAAAATTGTAATTTCTCATTCGTAATTCTTTATTCTTTATTTTTTGATGATATTTTTTGTCCGATGCAAATAGGCCGAAACAAAAAAGAGGGAACCTCTGTTCCCTCCCTTAGCTGTTTAATTTCAAAACTCTATCTATAAAAAAAAATCTTCGTTGAAAATTTATTTGTCTATTTTTTTGAACCACATTCTGTTGCCCATACTGTAATATTCTTCTTTCAATTCAGGATTTGCAGCAAGTTGTTCTTTTGTGTAAGGATAATAAGGCACCATTACATCTTCTCCCTGTTCCCAGTTGGCAGGTGTTAAAACTTTTGCCTGATCAACTGTTTGGAGTGCTTCAACAAGTCTAACTACTTCATTCATATTCCTTCCAACCTGCATTGGGTAGAAATTTACAGCGCGAATAACATTTTCAGGGTCAATTACAAATACACCTCTGATATCTTTAGTTGAACTAACTGGTTCGTGCAACATTCCATAAAGTTTAGATGCCGTTTTGTCGGTGTCTTCAATTACCGGGAAATTTATTACCTGTTTCCCGTGGCCTCTGTAATCAATTTCTTCAAGATGTGCAACCCACATTTTATGTTGGTCAACATTATCAGTTGAGATAATTGCAATTTTTACATCTAATTTACTGAATTCACGCTGCATGTTGGCAAGTTCAAGTAATTCAGAAGAACAAACTGGTGTGAAATCCTGAGGATGGCTAAACAGAATCTTCCAGCTTTTACCAAAATCGTTGGGGAAATTCATTTTCCCTTGTGTTGTATTGGCATTAAAGGAAGGTGCTTCAGATCCAATTAAAGGAATTTTTGAGCTACTTTGAGCAAGTGCACTGCCCATTAAAAATACGACTGAGAGAATTGTTAAAACTAATGTTTTCATAATTATTAAATTTAAAGTTTATTGTTTGATGTAAAATTAGGATATAAGGATGCGTATATCATGTACTATTTGCGCAAATACTTGTACTTTTTGGTTTTCTTCAATAAAAATGCAGGAAATAACGATA
>JBFHJA010000283.1:0-6049 GCA_041596165.1 Draconibacterium sp.
AAATTGGAAGCTGCTTTGTCGGCTAACTACAATGTGGTTCTGTGTCCCAGAATCCCGCTTTATTTTGATTTCGATCAAGTTGAATCACATGAATTCGGAAGAAAATGGGGTGGGGCATTTAGTTCACTTGAGTTGGTTTACGCATTTCCGCCCGACACTTTGCAAGGTTTTGCAGAAAATGAAAATTATGTAAAAGGCTTGCAGGCAAACATCTGGACCGAACGAATTCATGATTCAAAACGATTGGATTTTTTGACTTATCCGCGGTTATCGGCTTTGGCTGAAGCAAGTTGGACAAACGAAGAAAATAAAAACTTTGATGATTTCAGGAGTCGCTTAAAACCGATGTTAATTTGGTTAGATGAACTGAATATCAGTTATTATAATCCTTTTCATCCCGAACTTACTCCTGAACCGCTTAGTGGATATAAAGAAAAATAAAGGGTGCAGGATTTAAAGAAATTAGGAATAAATTAAATGAAAAATTCAAAAAACTGGCAAATCAAACTGGGCATTTTCCTGATGATATTCTCGGGGGTTTTCTTTGCCGCCACTTTTATCATTCCGCTTTTTGATTTACCTACAAAAACTAAGGTTATTGCTTCAACAACAAGCCTGATATTAATGGAAGTAGTGTTTTGGAGCGGTGGATTGCTTGTTGGTAAAGAGCTTTTTACGAAATACAAGAATCGCTTAAATCCGAAAAATTGGTGGCGGAAAAAAGTCCGAAGTGAGGAGACTAAAGACGAAAGTAAATGACGAAATGGGAGACGGAAATTGAAAGTGTGAAGTGGAAAATATTATTGCGTTATCAACAAAGTTAATCTGACAACAACCATAAATCCACAACTTCCTCACGCAAACAAATCCAAAATCTCCTCTTTTGTAATTTCTTTAAAAGGATTGTTTGAGTTAATAAATTTATCGGCCAGCGAAGTTTTTCGTTCTTTTAAAAGTTGGATTTTTTCTTCGATTGAATTTTCGGTGATAAAACGATAAACAAAAACCTGTTTTTCCTGTCCGATGCGGTGAGCACGACTCACTGCCTGGTTTTCGGCGGCCGGATTCCACCATGGGTCGATGATGAAAACATAACCTGCTTTTGTGAGGTTAAGTCCAACACCGCCCGCTTTCAGCGAAATCAGGAAAATGTGGTTGTCCGGTTCATCCTGAAATTCGTTGATTACTTTTTCGCGGTTGGTTGTTTGCCCTGTTAACATGCTAAATCGCCAGTTTTTTGATTCGATATATTCTTTTACGAGTTCGAGATGTGATACAAATGAAGAAAATACAAGTACTTTGTGCTTTTCTGCCACAAGGTTTTCGAGCATTTCCATAATCTGGTCAAATTTGCCCGAACTTTCTTCAGCATCTTTATTTAGAAGCGAAGGATGGTTGGCCAATTGGCGCAGCTTGGTAAGTCCTTGCAAAACAACAATCGAAGATTTTTTTAAACCCTCTTTTTCAATATTTTCAAGTATTGTATTTCTGATTATTGATTTTTCTTCTTCGTACATTTTTTCCTGTTCGTCAGCCATTTTACAGAAAAGAACCTGCTCGGTTAGAGGCGGAAGATCTTTGGCAACTTCATCTTTTTTACGGCGAAGAATAAATGGTTTGATAATCGACTGTAGCTGTTCCTGCTGCTTTTCATCGGCCAGTTTTTCGATAGGTGTAATAAATCTTTTTTGGAAAAATGTTTGGTTGCCAAGTAGTCCGGGATTTAGAAAATTCATTTGCGACCACAAATCCGACAGCGAATTTTCAATAGGTGTACCCGTTAAAACAAGCCGGTGTTTTGCCCTCAGTTGCAAAATTGCTTTATATGTTTTCGACGACGCATTTTTTATGTATTGACTTTCGTCGAGCACAGCATAAAAAAATTGTGACATACGCAAAACGTTTATATCATTGCGAACTGTACCATAAGTTGTTAAAATAATATCGTAATAAGGGATTATTTTGAGAAGGTCGTTCTCCTTTTTGCGCTGAAAACCAACATGTTTATACACTTTTAGAGAAGGCGTGAATTTCCGAATTTCATTGTCCCAATTGTGCACGAGTGAAGTTGGTAATACAATTAAACTTGCTGGCTGATATATTTCCTGAGCCTCGGTTTGAGCAAATAAATCGAGTTGACCAACTTTTTCAAACTGATGATTGATTGTTACCCCCTGTTTTTGCCTTTTCAGTTTTAATAAAAGCGCAAGAGTTTGCAAGGTTTTTCCCAATCCCATATCATCGGCAAGGCAGCCACCGAAGTCATTTTCATAGAGTTGATGCATCCAATTGTACCCTTCCTGTTGGTAACTCCTCAAATTTGCTTTTAATTTGTCAGGTAATGTATAGTCTGTTTTTTCAAGGAAATCCAGCTTTTTAAATTTGCCGGAAACCGATTCGCTTGTTCCTTCCAGTGTATTATGGAGCAATAAAAAATGGTGTTTTTCAAATTGAAGTTTATCTCCACTTATTTTAGCAAAAGGAATCAATCCTCTGTAGCGGGCAAACCACTCTTCAGGTAAAACGGCGATTTCTCCGTTGGGCAGTTCAAATTCGCGAATATCGTTTAAAATAAATTTTTTTAGTTTGACAAAAGGTATATTGAATTCTCCAAAACTTACAGAAATATGAAGGTCGAACCAGTCGCCACTTTCTTTGGTTTTTAAATCGATTTGTTGCAAACCGGTGTAATACTTTTTTCCCAATTTTTCCTGTACTATCTTAATTTGCCTGGTTTCGAGTTGTGGTTTGTGTTTGTTTAGCCAGTTTACAACAAAATAGATTGCATTCTCATTTTCAATTAAATCAAGCAGGGGCAATGTAAAATATCCGTTTTTTTCAAATAACCCAAGTTCGTTTATAAAATGCTGAATTTCATTTTCCCAATCAAAATCGCGTTTTACTTTCCGAAATGTGTAGGTATTATTTTGATTTCGGAGCTGAACTGCCTGTTTTCGGTTTGAATTGAGCAAAAATTTTTCTTCACCATAGAAAAAGTTCAAAACAAAGCCGGGTAAGTTTTGCAGATTTCGCTCCAAACTTAAAACAGCCGATTTTTTTACCTCTTCTTCCAAAATTGTGAATCCGTTTGCATGTACTTCAAAATCTCGGACAGCGTTCATTATAAAACCGTTGTAATATTTTTCTTCCATCGAATATGGAATAGTTATTACATTTTTTTCAAGGAATGGCAAAAGTTTCTTAGCGTTTAGTTTTTCAAAAACATATAATTTGTTGTTTTGAACAAATTGACAAGGGTCGTTGGCAACCACACGGATATTGCTGTTTAGCAGCTTTATTTCTTTCTTTGCCTGATAAATCTTTAATATATATCGGGTTTCGTTGTCCAATCGTTCAAAATAGAAAACGGGTCGGGCATAAAGTGGCTCAACTTTAATCTCGTCTTCGTCATACAAATTGGCATATTTCATATCTTTATTTAACAGTCTGACGGGGCTGAGCATTAGTATAGAAGCCACTTTAAACATACATTGCTCAATAAACGGAGTAATATTTTTTCTGAAGTTAGCCGGGTTTAAGGTCGAATAAAACTCTTTTACATTTGTTGCCCGTGAGAATTTTTTTGTCAATCTTTCATCGCTGTATTTTTCAATGATTTCTACAATTTCTTTTTCATAGGGTTTAAACTCGTAGCTGGTTTCTGTTTTAAAATCCCGTGGTTTAACATGGCGCAGTACCGTGTAAAACTGATCTTCTTTTCGAATTAAATAGGGAATGAAAATGTTACCTAATGTACGGTGTTCTGCCAGCGCTATTATAAATTCGGTTTCTGCCATTAATGTTGATTGTCGTATTTCTAAAATTTTATGCAATTAATTTTATTACATAAAAATCGTTGCAAAAGAACCTCAAATATACAAAGGTTTGCGGGGTGGGCAAGAAATTGAAAGTGGATATCAATGTTGTTTTTGATGTCATTGTTTTCGGGATGCCATAGTTATCATAGTTAATCCTTTGGATGAGCTTTTTGAGAACTTTACATCCTTTATTACAACCTGACAACAAAATAAACCGACAACTTTGCTTTCATTCTACTACTGCTCGGGATAAACTATAATCACATTATTTTTTTTGTACATGCTTATACTGCTGTTCATAAAATGCTCGAAACTGCGACTATGGGAAATTGCTTTTTTTCTGGAATGAACAAAAACAAGTAATTCAGAAGAAGAATGTTTTATGGAGTCATCATCCCTATATTTTAACGTCTTTTTGTGGAAACTAAAATATTTTGCAGTATTGTTTTTTAACGTAAGATTTTTAATTGAATCATTGGTGAGTTCTGAATCACAGTTTACCTTAATTTTTAATTGTAATTTTTCGGCTAGTGTCGTAATTGTTTGTAACCACAGCGAAAAACCGTGTTCAAACTGGGCATTTTCAGGACAAAACAACAAAACATTGCGCACTTCACGGAATGATGTTGGAGTTTTAAGCACAAGTAACATCCGTTCTGTTTTCTCCAGCAAATTGTCGAGCACATTTCCAAACAGAATATGAAAAGGTACGGTATGATTGTTCCAACCAAGAATTATTGCTGTGGCTACTATTTCATCCGCGGCCCTAACAATTCCGTTAGTAACGTTATTGTCAATTCGTGAAATGGTTTCAAAAGTAACTTCAGCTTGAATTGATTCGGTTACTTTTTGAATTGCTGACTGGTTTTCGTCAATTTGTTCCCGAACCTGATTGTTTTTGGTGAAAACTGTGAGAGGATAAACGGGAACACTTTCGTTTTTATCTTTTATAAGAACTGCAAATTCAAGCAAATGTTCCATGTTGGCCGGATTGGCAACAGGTACAAGAAATTTATGTTTAATTCCGGTATTCCGGCTGATGGTTTCATTTTCTTTTAACAATATTTTTTTGCCGGCATATTGAGTAATATAAGAGCTGGCGATGCAGGTGAAAAGGATTAGAATTACTGTGCTGTTTAAAACCGATTCGTTAACAATGCCCATGTTGTACCCAATGAGTATAATGGCAATGGCTGATGCTGCACGCGAAACACTAAGACCGAAAATTAAATTACTCTCATGTACTGATAGCCGGAATAATACTTTTGAAATATAGGCCGCTATAAATTTGCTTAAAACGGCGGTTGCGATAAGTACAAGCACCAAGGTAATTTCGCTTGGGTGATCCAGATAAACATTGAAATTGGCAAGCATACCAATCGAAATTAAAAAGAAAGGAATAAATAGATTGTTGCCAATAAATTCAATCCGTTTATAAAGTGGCGAACTGTTAATAATTTGCCGATTGAGTACTAATCCGCTAAAAAACGCTCCGATAATTGGTTCAATTTCTAAAAGATATGCAATCAAAGCTGCGGAGAAAAGCATAACCAAAACGAAAATATACTGCACTCCTAAATCACCTTCATATTTACTTAGAAAAATCCGCGATATTTTGGGTATAACCATTAAAACGATGAAAAAGAACAGAAGAAATTCCATGCCAAGTGCAATAAGGCTTGTTATTTCAAAACCTTCGAGTGCGAAGTTTGTAATCAATTCCATTGCAACAAGTGCAAGAATATCGGCAATAATTGTTGCACCAACAGTTATTGTTACAATTGATTTGTTAACTATTCCAAGCCTTCCAAGTAGCGGATAGGATATTAGCGTATGTGACGAGAGCATTGCCCCAATGAGAAATGAGGCGTGAATACTGAGGTCAAGAAAATTATGACAAACGAAATATCCCAAAATAAAAGGGACAACAAACGAGGCAAAACCAATGAAAATACTTTTTGATTTATTTTCGATGAAATCAAGCAGATCGATTTCAAGACCTGCCAAAAACATGAGGTAAAGCAGTCCGATAGTGCCGAGTAAACTAAATTCCAAATCTGAGGGAACAAGGTTAAAACCGTGCTGCCCAATTAATGCACCGCTTAAAAGTAAACCAACAATAGAGGGAATACGAATTCGTTCGAAAAAAACCGGCCCAATTAAAAGAATTAATAGTATAAGCGCTATAATTATTACGGGTTCAGTAATGGGAAGTGAAAAATTGAAAATAT
>JBFHJA010000284.1:0-6028 GCA_041596165.1 Draconibacterium sp.
TCGGGGCCGTTATCGCTGGTTAGCAATACCAGGGTATTTTCATCCAAATCCAGTTCTTTCAAGGTATTCATTAAACGCCCAAAAGCATCGTCTAACTGATTTACGGTGCCATAGTATTCTTTTTTGTATTCAGAAATGTCTTTTGTGGGACGAGCTAACTGTCCGTATTTTATGCTTTTTTCCAGATTTTCCACTTCTGCGTTGTCGTACTTTTGAATGTACTCTTCAGGTGGACTAATGGGAGTATGCGGTTCGTGCGAGCAAACATACATAAAGAATGGTTTTTCTTTGTTACGTTTGCTTTTGAGCCATTCGCGGGCATCATCAACTATCACATCGCAATACCAGCCATCTACTTCTCCTAGTGGTTCTCCATTCAAAATAAATTTCTTCGGATTTTTTGGTCCTCCAAAAGCGTTCAGGGTTGTTCCCATCCAATAATCAAAACCCTGTTCGCCTGGCCCCGGGTGCACATATTTGTTTCTTTCTAATGTTGAAAGGTGCCATTTTCCCCAGAAGGCCGTTTCGTAACCTTTGTTCTTCAACAATTCGGCAATGGTAACTTCATCCTCGCGTAGATACGTTTTTTTATTGTGAATGTAGAAGAAACCGCTTCGATAGGGATTTCGTCCGGTTAACAATGCGGCGCGTGACGGAGAACATACCGTTCCCCCCGAATGACAATCGGTCATGCGCACGCCTTCTTCGGCCAGCTTATCGATGTTGGGTGTTTTTATAATGGGATTGCCGTAGCAGCCCAGGTCGCCGTATCCTAAATCGTCGGCAAGAAAGACGATGACATTCGGAGGAGTTGTTTCTTTTTTGCATCCTCCGGTTATTAATAGACTGGCCAAAACCAGCAGTAGTAATAGATTCTTCATCTTATTTAAATTGTAAGTTTTTAATGATCATTTTTCTAATCTGCAGCATAACTTTCATTGAGAATTATGTCTAAATCTGCCGTTCGTTCATTTAAATCAGGAAACTTAGGCAGCGGTGCGCTTGGTACCGATTCATACCAAAAAGTGGCAGTAGACCAATCGTCATCTCTTTCATAATAACAACATCCGATTTGCTGCATGGTGATCCTCATCTCTTTTTTCCAATAAATGGGGTCAGGAATGTGCCAGCGATACATTGAAATATAAGTAGGTTTCATTTTAACCTCTTTATTATTCTTTTCATTCCTGTTGAGCGAAACAGCATCGACCAGGGTGTCGGCCTGAGTTACTAAATTAGCGCCGTGGTACATGTAGGTTGTATTTTGTACTCCGTAAGATAAACCAACCCAATCTTCGGCGCCTGTTCCGCAAATCGTTGGAAATTCGGTATCTCCATCAATGAAGCATTTGATTTCTCCTTCGCCCCACCATTCGGGATGAAGTGTTCTGATGCCGAGGACAGCTCCAACGAAACGACCTTTTCCTGTTCTTTTTGGTAAAATCTCAAAATCAGATTTTAATGAGGTCGGATTTTCCCTTCGGAAGAGCACATGTAGCCTGCCTACATCCTCTTTATGATTATCGTTAACCGTGTAATCAATTTGATAATACAGATTAAGTTTTGTGTCTGATTCGTTTGTCAACGTAATTTTTGCTCCTTTTGCAAAGGGCATTGGCAGCCAAAAATTCAGCGCACCTTTTTCACCGATTGAGTGCACTGCCGATTGGTATGAGGTGAGTTTTGAGTGGGCTAATCCCATGAAATCGCCTAACGGGCATTCGATACTTGGATATTCCTGCCCATCCCAGTAAGCCCTGATTACCGTGCTCCGTAATTTTTTATTGCGTTCCTGTGGTTCCTCCTTTATCCAGTTCATGTGAATGAGCTCACCTGCCATCCAAATGTGCCGTATCGTTCCTGCTTCCTTGATATCGCACAACACGACTTCTTCATGAGGTTTCAATATTCGATTCGGAGCCCCTTTTCTGCCCACACCCAGATTGCTGGCTGCCATACCTCCTTTCCCGGGTTCACCCGTAGGGTTCTCGAACGAGATTGCCCGTGATGCTATATCTGTATTGAGATTATAAAGGCTTAACTGTTCAAAATTATTAACAGTTTGTTCTGTTTTCTTTTCTGTACAGCTGAAAATAGCCGCTAAAAGAAGGAGTAACCATATCTGTTTCATATTATTTCTCGTTTATTACCTACTTAAATTAGAGATGAAAAACATTATTTTCAAATTAGTCTTAACACTTGATAGCAGCAATGAAGAGACCAACACCCTCTGAATTCCGGCTGAATAACTGAGTTTGCTTCTTCGTCATAGGTCACTTTCATATTTTCATTGTCCGTCACTTCCAAATTTCCTCTCCATATTCCCATCCCTGGCGTACTGGTTCTTTAATGTATTGCTCAAAACCGGAATGATTTGTCACTTTCATTTCTTTTGCATCATATTCAAGCCTTTTATTGGTACGTTGCGCCAATGCACCCAATAGTGCTAACTCGGTAAGGTCGGCTGCATAATCGAAGTTTGAACCAGGCTCAGGACCATCCCCTTTTATTGCCCGAATCCACTCTTGCTGAGGGCCATCTTTTACCCGTGGAATACTCGGTTCGGGTAATTCGGATATTATTGATTTTTTTTCATCTTCTGAAATCAGCAAGGTAACATTATCCGGTCTTCCTCCGGTAATCAAAGACCGTTTATCACCCACCATAATCATTCCTTCGCCCAGCAATTCAACTTTGTGCCACTCCTGACGAATTTCGGGCTTCGGTCCTCCTTCCATCCATTTAAAAGTTACAGCAGGCTTTCCGTTTCTGGCAGGAAATTCCATCCTTACTACAGACTGGTCCGGAATAAAACCATCAGGTGAAGGAGAGCGCAATTCTGCTTCAGCCACATTGGGGATACCAGGTTCAAGTGCCCAGAAAGGTCCGTCGATTGTATGACATGCCCAGTCGCCAATCAGGCCGTTTCCAAATGGATACCAACTTCGCCAAAGCTTTGGGTGGTAACATGAATTATAGGGTTGTTGCTGTGCCTGTCCCAGCCACAAATCCCAATCAAGTGTATCCGGAATTTGTTCTTCTTTCGGCGGGTACTCGCTGGGTTTTAGAAAATAATTACCATTAAAATTGGGCCCATTGTGCCATGCAAATACCTCCTTTACTTCTCCCAATATACCAGCCTCGTACCACTCTTTTATACGGCGAATACCATCAGTAGCATGTCCCTGATTTCCCATTTGAGTAACTACATTATAATAATGAGCTGCTTTTTTTAATGTTCGCAACTGCCAGATATCATGGGCAAGTGGTTTCTCTACATAAACATGCTTCCCCAGCTGCATGGCAGCCATAGTTGCGGCAAAATGGGTATGATTTGGAGTGGAAATAATAACAGCGTCAATCTCCTTTTCCATTTGGTCAAACATTACCCTAAAATCTTTAAAACGCCTTGCATTGGGAAATTGATTGAACCCTTTGGCAGCCATTTTATCATCCACGTCACAAAGTGCAACAATATTTTCATCAAGGCAAACTTCCCAATTCTTTACAGCTCTTCCTCCAACTCCAATTATAGCCAGGTTAAGTTTACTGCCTGCTTTACAAGAAATTAAATTCGGTACAACCAAAGCTCCGGTTGCAGCAATTGCAGAACTTTTTACAAATATTCTTCTGGATATTCTCATAATAAAGATTTTTCTGTTACAATATTTTAAATTAATATTTTAACCAGTTCATTTTCAATGTCGTTTGGATTAAACTCGAAATAAAAAATGTATGTAATATGCACCCTTTGACTACGCTCAGGGTGACTGTCATTGGTAGCGTAATCCCAGCCTGAACGCCCGCCTGGATGATAAAGTCGGACATGGACGGGCAGGGAAGTCTGTTTTCACAAACTCACATTAAATTCTATTTCTTATAACCTAACCAGTTTATACACGCCGCCTTTTTCTGTTCTGAATTCAACAGAACCATCGACATTTGTTTTTGCGGCTACTTTTTTACCGTCTTTTGTAACTTTAAATTTACCACCCGTATCAATACAGCAAATGTTTCCGGCTTTTGATAAAACTTCAACTTCGGTAATTGATTTATCCTGCCACTTCATTTTCAGCTCGAAGGCACCGCGTGCACAAACACCATCAAATTCACCAGTTGTCCATTCGTCGGGAAGGGCAGGCAGTAAATCGATAACCCCTTCGTGCGACTGAACAAGCATTTCGGTAATACCGGCAGCGGCTCCCATTGTGCCGTCAATTTGAAGTGGGGTTCCGCACTTGGCAAAAAACTGAGGGTAGCACTGTTCTTTTAAATATCCTTTGAAAATTTTATTGGCACGGTTGCCGTCATAAAGGCGGGCCCATAGTGCCATTTTCCAGGCTCTTGACCAACCTGATGCTCCATCGCCACGCAGTTCCAACACTTTTTTAACACCATCAACATATTCAGGTGTACGTTTTGCTGAAATCACATTTCCTGGATACAAACCATATAAATGCGAATTGTGACGGTGATTGGGTTCCAACTGCTCAAAATCTTCTGTCCACTCCTGCAAAGTGCCGTCCCTTCCAATTTGTGGTGGAGCAAGTCTGCTGCGGCTTGCAGCAACTTCGGCAGCAAAATCCGAGTTTAAGCCAAGCGTTTTTTCGGTTTCAAGATAATAGCCAAACAAATCGGTTAATATTTGAATATCGATTGAAGCTCCGTAACAAACAGTTGTAAAATAGTACATGCCGGTTACTTCATCATAAAAATATTCGTAGCCTTTTCCTTTGGGTGGGTTTTCGGGCGAAGTGGACGGGTTGGTAACAAGGTATTTTCCTTTTGGGTCTTCAATTAAAAAGTCAAGGAAAAACTGAACAGCGCCCTTCATTACCGGATATAATTCCTCCAAATATTGTTTGTCCTGAGTAAAAAGATAATGTTCGTACAATTGGTTTGTTAACCAGGCGCCACCAACCGTAAATGTTCCCCAGCACGGCCCGTCCATTGGGGCAGCCACACGCCATAAATCGGTATTTTGGTGAAATACCCAACCCCCGGCTCCGTAATGTTCTTTTGCCACCTGCGCTCCCTGGTCGGTCAACTCTTTTACCATTGTAGTTAATGGCTCAACCATCTCCGAAAGATTCCCGGTTTCGGCATGCCAGTAATTCATTTCGGTGTTGATATTTGTTGTGTATTTCGAATCCCAGGCCGGGTTTACTTTGTCGTTCCAAATTCCCTGCAGGTTAGCAGGCTGCGTTCCTTCTCTCGATGAGCCAATTAATGCATACCTTCCAAAATTGTAGCAAAGCGCTGCAAGATTAGGGTCGGAAACGTCAACATTTTCAAGCATTCGTTTGTCGGTTGGCAGAAAAGATTGTTCAGTTTTTGGAAGTTCAAGTTTTACCCGTTTAAAATATTTCTGATAATCGGCAATGGCTGCTGCACGCATTTCGTTGTACGATTTTCCTTCCACTTGTTTCAGGTAATCTTTTACACGTTTAACCTGGTCGGCACTAACGTCATTATAGTTTACAAAGTTTGTTGCTGCAGCAATAATAAAGGTTACTGCATCGGCATTTTCAATGTACATATAATCGTTTTCAACTCGCATTGTGCCACCTTCAGGTATTGCTTTTAGTTCAGTGCGGTGTCTTAGTTTTCCTTCAATTCCGAGGTAATCTGCAGATTTACCATTTACTGTTAACCCATCCTGACCAACAGCATCCATCGTAAAATAATCGGTTGCGTAATTGGAATGCGACATGTTGCGAACACCACGGAGCTGTGCTTTGAAAGTAAGTCTTCCGGGCTTGTTTGCAGTCAGGCGCACCAAAATTACCTGGTCGGGAGCGGACGACAGCACTTCACGATGAAATACTACATTGTCAACTTTGTATTCAACGCTTGTAATTCCTGTATTCAGGTCGAGCCAGCGTTTGTACCCGCTTATTGTTTCGTCCGTTTCGTTATTTAAAAATAAAATAAGGTTGGCCAGTGGCTGGTATTTTTGTTGTTCAACCGGGTAACCCATTGTTTCCCGACCAAATAATTTATGGCCTTTTATGGGTTCTCCTTCAAA
>JBFHJA010000285.1:0-6012 GCA_041596165.1 Draconibacterium sp.
AAAAAGTTCGGATCAATTAATGAAACACCTGAAATCCAATTTTCAATCCCCACCGCAGGAATATGGTGTAAATTGTTGGTGGTGGTGGCTCAACGGAAATGTAAACAAGGCGGCAATTACAAAAGATTTGGAGGCCATGAAATCAAGAAATTTCCAGGGTGCAATGATTTTTGATGCCGGCGGCCACAACCAACGCGGAAACAATGACATTCCGCAGGGGCCTTTATTTGGCTCCGACGAATGGAACGAATTGTTTATTTTTGCCCTTGACGAAGCAAAAAGGCTTGATTTGCAAATTGGGTTCAATATTCAAAGTGGCTGGAATCTGGGTGGGCCGCGCGTAACACCTCAGTATGCAGCAAAACAAATCACCTTTTCGGAAATAAAAGTGAGTGGGAATAAAAAAATAACTACAAAATTGGAGCAACCTTCAACAAGACACGATTTTTACAAGGATATTGCAGTTTTGGCGGTTCCCATAAATGAAAAAAACAAAACAACTGAAGTAATTACCGATTTGGATTTAAAACTCGGGTACCATGAACTTGGAGGTTCTGCGCCCGATACACGCTTCCTGTTAAATAATGACTCTCCAAAAAAGAAAGCTGTGGAAGTTCAAACAACTTACATTCTCCAAAAGGATGATATTCTCGATTTAACTTCTAAAATGGACAGCGAAGGCAATTTCACCTGGGACGCACCCGAGGGCGAATGGAGTATTTTGCGTTTTGGTTACACCAACACAAGTTCCGAAGTTTCTACTTCGAGCGGAGATTGGCAGGGGAACGTTTTGGATTACATGAGCAAGGAAGCTTTTCATTTCTATTGGAACGATGTGGTGGAACCTATTTTTAAAGCTGCCGGAAACCATGTTGGTACAACCCTGAAATACATGGAAACAGACAGTTGGGAATGTGGCGGAATGAATTGGACCGATTCTTTCGTGGAAGAATTTAAAAATTACAGGGGATATGATTTAAACAATTACTTGCCGGTTGTGGCGGGTTATTTAGTTGAAGATGTTCAAACCACAAACGCTTTTCTTGCCGATTTCAGAAAAACGCTGGGCGACCTGGTTGCTTATAACCATTATGCGGTTTTTCAGGAATATGCTCACAAATACAATATGGGAATCCAGCCTGAATCGGCAGGTCCGCACGCCGGTCCCATGGATGGCATAAAAAACTATGGTTTCAGCGACATTGTGATGAGCGAATTCTGGTCGCCATCACCACACCGCCCATTACCGGAAAACCGCTTTTTCCTGAAACAAGCCTCATCGGCAGCGCACATTTACGGGAAAAAAATCGTTGGGGCTGAATCGTTTACAACTATTGGCCCACATTGGAACGACGAACTTTGGCACGACCAAAAATCGGCCTTCGATCATGAAATTTGTGCCGGGTTAAACCGGATGTACTTCCATACTTTTACCTGTTCGCCCCCCGAAATGGGCTTGCCCGGGCAGGAATATTTTGCCGGAACACACGTTAACCCGCAAGTGACATGGTGGAAACAATCCGGGGCATTTATCGATTACATGCACAGAACGCAGGCAATTGTGCAAAATGGAAAATTTGTAGCTGACGTTCTATATTATTATGGCGACCATGTTCCCAACGTTTTCCCTTTTAAACATTGGGATCCGGCAGGAGTAATGCCCGGTTTTGATTACGATGTATGCGACGAAACAATATTCCTTCAACTAAAACTGGAAGATGGCAAGTTACTGGTTCCCGGAGGTATTAAATACCGAATTTTGGTTTTACCCGACCATAAAGTTTTATCGCTGGCTGTAATTGAAAAATTGGAGAAACTTGTAATGGAAGGAGCCACTGTTTTAGGTCCAAAACCGGAAAAACAAATCAGTTTGGCAGGTGGTGCGGAAGCGCAAAAAAAGTTTAGCGAATTAGCCGATAAACTCTGGGGCGTTGAAACTTCAGAAATAGGGGAAAAAGATTTGGGGCGCGGAAGTGTAGCCTGGGGAATGACAGCAAGAGAATATCTTCTTTCGAAAACTATCCCCGTTGATTTTGATATTCTGGAAAGCGACAGTAAAACTGACTTTGATTATATTCATTATACGATTGAAGAAATTGATATATATTTTGTATCAAACCAGACTACTGAAAGACAAAAAATCAATGCACGATTCCGGGTTTCAGGTAAACAGCCCGAATTGTGGGATGCACTAAATGGAACTATTCGCGAAGCCCAGTCGTTTATCCAAAAAGATGGATTGACAACCGTTCCGCTTACTTTGGAACCTTTCGGTGCGGTGATAATACTATTCAACAATAAAATAGCTGAGAGCAAAAATGGTAAAGCACAGCAAAATTATACTGATTTTGAAATAAAAGTGGAGATTACAGGGGAATGGAAAGTTAATTTTGATCCTGTTTGGGGCGGGCCGAAATCTGTCACCTTCCCTGAATTAATGGATTGGACATCACATTCCAACGAAGGAATTAAGTACTATTCAGGCACCGCTCTGTACAATAAAAAATTCAATATTGAATTTGAACCTCAAACTGACAAACAATACTTTTTACAACTGGAAAATGTGAAAGATGTTGGAATTGCCGAGGTAAAAATAAACGGAAAAGATAAAGGTACGCTTTGGACAAAACCATTCAGGGTTGAAATTAGTCAGGAACTTAAAAAAGGTGAAAATACACTTGAGATTAAAGTGGTGAACTCTTGGTACAACAGGGTTGCCGGAGACCAAACTTTTCCGGATAAAAAACAATACACCACTACGAACATTGATTTACACCACGATTTTAGAGGACGACCAATTAACGATATTCCATTGGAACCTTCTGGTTTGTTGGGACCGGTTACCATAGAAGTGGCTATTCCGGAATAAACACAAATAGTGTGTATTTAAATTGAACAAATATTAAAAGCTTTAAAATCTTTTGGTAAAACATCGATTGTGAACCTGTTCAATTATCGTTGAACCGGCAGTTACACGAAGATTTTGCTTGCCAGGTTAGTGCCAATAAATTGCGAGTTACCCTGTAAACCCAGCCGGAAAAACAGTGTCTTCGTTTCCGATTGCTTCAAAATTAACAGAAGCCGTAATTGCCTGCGAACTACATGGAATGGAAAATTTACGCAACCAGTTAAGGCAACTCTACTATCCTCAAATTCCTGAAATGAATTTCAGCGCCTTCGGATTCGAGACAGATGTAACCCGATTTTTTTGAGGATTTGCTGATGCCATTCACAAATTTTCCGTTTACAGAAAGTTTGATGGTGCCATCCACGCAAACTACGTCGTAGGTATTCCACTCACCTTTTCCTTTACAGCGGTTTTCGATGGATTTGCTTCTTGTTCCCCGGGGATTATCCGGAACTGTTTCCACACCACCAACCCCAAACAATTCTCCATGCACATACGCAATTGGCGGAGTTTCTCCATTTCGTTTATTTAGATTTACCCAGTCCAGTTCAAGCATTTGCACTTCCACTCCGTTGGGAAGTCGGTTGGTTTCATCGGCGTTGGCGTCACTCCAGACAAACGTGCCCGAATTTCCGCCGGCTTCCATGTGTTTCCATTCCACATGAAGTATGAAATTTTCGTATTTTTTTTCTGAACGTACCACACCAATCGGGTGTCCATTGCAAACAAGCTCATCTTTTTGCACCATCCACGTCGTATCGCGGGTATTCACCTGAAACCACTTCATGGGTTCGCTTTTTACTTTTTTGACCTCCAAAACACTCTCATAACTAACGTTTTCGCCAAATTCAAACAGCGGTTTTTGTGCGTTGGTCATTCCTGCAAAAAGGAACATCAAGAATACCTGAAGTAATACTTTCATAACGATTTGATTTATTTATGAATGAAGATTGGATTCCATCTTTAATTCCACGATGAAAATCACATTTTCAAATAACTGAAAAAACCAGTTCAAAACTTAGATGGAATCCTAATATGTTCCTGTTTTCGTTTAAGGATTTCAACTGATCTCAACTGTGAAGATATAAATGGAATCCAATCCTGCGCGTACAAAATTTGAACTCAAAACTTTAAACTCTTTTACGCCTCCGGTTTATTCGCCACACCTGCCACGGGCATTTCCTCTTTCACTTCTGGCACCGGACCAAACACATAAGTTTTTGGCCCAAGATATAAGTCAGAATTCAACATTTCTTCCCAAGTCACTTCTTTTCCTGTATATGCTGAAATCCTCCCCATAATGGTTATCAGCGTTGAATTTACTTGTGCTTCTGCATCACTAATTGGCTTTCCTGAGCGAATTGCAGCCACCAGATTAATGTGTTCCTGAACAAAAGGATTTGTAACTTTCCAGGGTGAAGTTGTATCGCCTTCCTCCGGTTTTGGATATTTCCAAACTTCATTGCCTTTTAAATCATACAAGATTCCGGCTGCGTTAGCGTACCCTTTTGTTCCGTTAATCTGCTCAACTTTTCGGTTTGTACAACCGTTAATTTGTCGCGCGGCACAATGTGTTCTCATCCCATTTTCATATACATATTCAATACTAAAAAAATCATATTGATCGCCGGTAATTCTCCGTTGCCTCCCACCCCATCCAATTGCACTCACCGGATTTTGTCCTATGTGCCAGTTCATCACGTCAATTTCGTGAATAAACTGTTCGGTAATATGATCGCCCGAAAGCCAACAGAAATTCACCCAGTTTCGCAACATATATTCCATATCGGTCCATTGTGGCTGGCGGTTTCTGTACCACAAAGCACCACCATTCCGGATAATATTTGCACCTGTAACTTCACCAATTCCACCGTTTGCAACCTGTCGCCATGTTTCCATGTAATCTTTTTGCACACGGCGAATTGTGCCGCTTACCATGCACAAACCAATTGCCTCGGCTTTTTTTGCAGATGCCAAAACCGAACGTGCTCCAACCGGATCGACCGCAATTGGCTTTTCCATAAAAATGTGTTTCCGTGCATTTACCGCGGCCTCAACGTGGGCCGGGCGAAAATGTGGCGGTGTGCAAAGCAATACAATATCAACTCCTGAATCGATTACTTTTTGATAACTATCAAAGCCCACAAAACAGTTTTCATCTGCAATTTCAATGTTCTTCTGAGTTTTAAGTTCAGCCCGGCAATTATCTATTTTATCTTGAAAAACATCACCAAGTGCGGTGATTTGCAAATTTGGCCCGGCATCTAAAAAGTTGATTGCAGCACCTGTCCCGCGTCCTCCGCAACCTATCAATCCGGCTTTTAACAATTTCCCGTCAGGAGCCTGATCAAGCAATTCGGGAAGTTGTATTTCTTCTTTTTGTGTTTTTCCTGTTGAACAGGCACTGATAATACCGGCAACGCCAATCGTTCCGATAGCTGCTTTCGAGATGAAATTCCGACGATCCAGAATAGGTTTTTCCATTTTTAACGTTTTTAAATGAGTTGATTAAGAGTAGTTCTACAAAGGTGTAATTTACCAAAATTATTTTTGAATATAGAAACTTTAAGAAAGCAATTTCTTTAAATACAAATAACATTACTGAAACTATTGCTATTTCATAAAAATTAACCAGTGTCTGTTGAATAGGTTCTTCTTGATGCGAATAAGTATTTCGTGTGTATTAAATCCCCAAATCCGTTAATAAAACATTCCCTGTTCTATTGAGTTTCCTTAGGTTCTTTAATTTCTTACCACTTCAAAATTGTCCAGTTAACTTTGAAGTCAAATATCACAGGAAAGATTGGCTGTTGAAGCCTATGCCAATTACAAACCCAACCTTGCATTGAATATTCTTGTTTCAAAAAGCCAACAGTAATTACACCGTTTATGATGGAAATAAAAGTTTTAAATACAAAAGCGATAAGAATGGTATTTTGAAATTCGTGCCAAAGTCAAGTGACAAAAACGTTGCGATCAACTAATTTCAAAAGAGACTTTCTGCACTACAACGTAAAATTCGCCGAGAAAAATATTCCAAAACGGCTTTTTGATTGCCCAATGTAGTTGTAGCGCCAAACGCCATCGACACGAATAAATTTGAA
>JBFHJA010000286.1:0-5982 GCA_041596165.1 Draconibacterium sp.
GCATTTGGCGGCTGGGTAATGTCTAAAATGGATAAAGCAGCTTCAATTCAGATTGAAGAAGTGATTAATTCACCGGCTGTAACTGTTTCGGTTAGTAACTTAAATTTCATTCGGCCCATTCACAATGGAGATGTATTTATGGTCTATACAAAGGTTGACAGGATAGGAAAGACATCCATTGATGTTGGTGTAGAGTTAATTGTACGTTCAAAAGAAGATCTTAGTGAATACACAGTAACTCAGGGGGTTTTTACCTTTGTCGCAGTGGATACAAAAGGAAAACCAGTGCAAGTTAGAAGTGTTCTTAGAAGTTATGTTGCACCGTACATAAGGGAGATGTTGGAGGTCAAATAAACTTGTCATAAAATATAATATGAGCCTTACCATGAAAATATTCGACGCGCACGCCCATGTTATTTATGGTATCGACGGGATAAAGCGTGGGCACAAAACAGCAACTGCAAACAATGGCAAAATTCTGTGGCAAGATGAAGAAATTACTTTCCTTCCACCGTTTTTTCACGATACAACTTTTACAGCCGACACGCTTGTTAAAATGATGGATTTTTCTGGAATTTCAAAAGCTGTCCTTCTACAGAATCCTGTAATTGGAATTATAAATGATGAAATTAAGTGGGCCCTTGAAAAATATCCTGAACGTTTTTTTGGTACCATTCAGGTTGATCCGATGCAAAAAGATGCTTGTGATATAATCAGAAATTATGCTTCGAAAAAACACAACACTTTAAAACTTGAAATTAGCGAAGAGTGGGGGTGGTCGGGCAACTATCCCGGTTTTTCTTTGCTTGGAAAGGAAATGTTAGCCATTTGGAAAACCGTTGATTCACTTGGTTTGCGTGTGATAATCGATACTGGTGATATGTTTAACAATGGTTATCAGATAGATAATATCCGTACAATTGCCTGCCAATTTCCCAACATAAAAATCCTTCTTGAACACCTTGGATTTCTCAAAGCTGAATATCAAAAAAATCAGGATGCGCTAAATCGCAGAAATGAATTACTCCTGCTGGGCAAGGAATTTCAAAATATCTACTTTGGATTTTCATCGGCATCTTCTTTTCTAAACGACGAATATCCATGTCACAATACATTAAAAGTATTGCAGGAAGCTGTCGAAATTATGGGTGCAAATAAAATCCTTTGGGGAAGCGATATCCCTTCCACTTTTAAAAAGTTTACTTACCAGCAATTGATTGATGTTGTTGCGAAACATGCTGTTTTTCTTACAGAAGCTGAAAAACAGAATGTTTTGTATGATAATGCCTGTTTGTTTTTTGGGGATTGAATAGCGAAACTCAGTTTTTAGAAAATTAAGTGTTGATTTAAATCCTGATTTCATGTGGAATATAAAAACATTGGTTTTATCAGTTTAATTTTAAACAATGAAACAGACCTGGTATAATTCTATTGTTTTGGCAATTCTATTGCTGGCATTTCAAAAGATGTGTTTTTCAATAAAATAGATATATCAACAGGTCTTTCACACATTTCAGCCCTTTGTTTACTGGAAGACCATTATGGATTTAATTGGATTGGCACAAGAGATGGTTTGAACAGATATGATGGGATTAATTTTGAAATTTACAAGCATGTTTTTGATGATTCTACAAACATGGTAAACAATCGGGCAAACTTTAATTCAGATTTTTAACAACTAATAATAAAATAAACAAATCAACGCCTGCATTATTCTTTATAATTCTTTTACTCACTAATTTCAGTTTTGAAAGTTCCGCCCAAAAAACAAATGTGGTTTTATTAATGGACGCTGATTTTGGTTGGGGCGAAGTAGGATTTAACGGAAATAATAAAATTATTAACCCAAATCTCGATGAAATGTCACGGGCAGTAATTCGGGTTACCGATTTTTATGCAGCAGCGCTTTTGTATTCGCCACCCTGGCATCACGGTTACGATGAAACTTTTGCCACAAAAAGCGCCGTACTCGCCTGGAATCCTGCCAAAACACCGGCAGGATGGGATGGTTTTGGAGCGCGGGACGTTGGCTCCTGGGGTGGTTCACGTTATGTTTACAATGGCTTACCTGAAACTAAAAATCTGGATGGCGATGATAGCCGCGTAATTATGGATCGCGCAATTCCGTTTATTGCGAAAGCTGTAAAAGAGGAAAAACTATTTTTTGCAACAATTTGGTTTCATGCACTGCATGAACATGTTGCTGCCGGGACTGAATACCTTGCCAAATACCCCGGTTTGTCGGAAGAGCAAAAACATTTTTACGGTTGCACAACTGCAATGGATGAGCAAATTGGCCGGTTGAGGGAATATTTAAAGAAAAGGTTTTTGAGCATCAACTTAGAAACTGGACTTAATGGACGAACACTTAATTGACATTTCTATTTATTAAGGTTCGAAGAAAAACGCACAATTCATCTTTTTTGTAATAATTTACCGTATAGCACAGGACAGAACAGACTGGTATAGTTTGTAATTTTGTCCATAAAAGCAATTCTTAAATTTTATAAAGAAAAATTGAATGATTCAACTATTACAAAACACGGTAAAAATTCTTTTCATCCTGATTTTACTAAACGGATGCTCAGGAGTTTCAAATAAAGAAGAAGAGAAACCCAACATTCTATTCCTGTTTACCGATGATCAACGTTATGGAACCATTGGTGCCTTACAGCAAGATGAAGTAATAACACCAAACCTCGATAAGCTGGTAGAGAGAGGGTTGACATTTACAAACACCTATATTTTTGGTGCTCCCCATGGTGCTGTTTGTGCACCAAGTAGGGCAATGTTAATGACCGGGCGCTTTTATTTTAGCCTCACACCAAATGTGTATGCCCCCTGGACGGTTCCTCAAAGCGAAATTGGGAAATGTGATATATTAACATTCCCCGAATATTTTAAAGCCAATGGTTACAAAACTTTTGCCACCGGAAAACAACACAATGGCTCCGATTGGCTCGAACGTGGTTTTGATAAATGTAAGGCAGTTTTTCTGGGTGGAATGACCAAACATTTTGGCACACAAGTTCAGGACTTTGATTCTGTTAGCGGATGGTCGGAACTTTATGCGAATAACGAAAAATTTTCGAGTGAAGTTTTTGCCGATGCTGCAGTCGATTTTATAAAGAATGATACAAATGAAAAACCGTTTCTGATGTATGTGGCTTTTACTGCCCCGCATGATCCCCGCACAGCTCCCGAAGAATACCATAAATTGTATCCTCCGGAAAAAATTGTACTTCCCGGAAATTTTATGCCAGAGCACCCCTTCCCAATTGCCGACATGAGAATAAGGGATGAAGTATTGGCAGCTTTTCCCAGAAAGGCAGAAGAAGTGCAAAAACATATTTCCGACTATTACGCCATGATTACAGCTACTGATGTTCAGATTGGAAGAATTCTGGATGAGCTGCAAAAATCAGGAAAAGCTGAAAATACAATTATCGTATTTTCAGGCGATAATGGATTGGCAGTGGGACAACATGGTTTAATTGGAAAACAAAATGTGTACGAGCACAGTATAAAAGTTCCTTTGGTGTTTTGTGGTCCTGGTATTCCCAAAAATAAAAAAACGGAAGCTTTTGCCTATTTACACGATGTTTTTCCAACTTTATGTGGCTTAATTCATCTGGAAATACCGGAATCAGTTGAAACTAAAAATCTTGCTCCCGTTATTTGGGGTGAGCAGGAATCAGTGCGTGAGGCAATGCATTTTGGCTACAATTCGTGGCCGGGAGACATTGTCAATTCAAAAAATAAACAAGATAATGGCAGAGGAGTTCATCGGGCTGTGCGTAAAGGAGACTGGAAATTGATTGAAAGCAGCAAAGATGGTGTGGTAACAGAGCAGCTTTTTAACTTAAAACTTGATCCATTTGAACTAAATAATGTTGCTGATGAACTTCAATACTCAGATAAAAAGGAAGAATTATTAGCAGAATTAAACAAACTAATAAATGAAACTGGTGATCCGGCAAACCTGGCAAAAACTGAATTTGGAATATACGACGAATTTGATTCACAACTACACTAGTTGCTTTTAGAGGAACGTTATATTCTCAATGGATTTGACTTTTCGGGAATCTTGACGATTTTTTTTATAAAGACAAAATTTTTAAGTATTAACTTGTCCCGAATGTTGGAAGATTTGGTTATGGTTTATAATTTTAACCATGAGAAGGAAAATTTCATTTAAACAAAACAACAAGTGTTTTTAACGTAAGTATGGCACATGTTAACAGTAAAAGTTACATTGTGCTTTTTAAAGAGCAATTAAATAAAATCAAATAAATAAAACATATTCAGATGTATAAAAAAGTAAGCAAAGTTTGCCTTTTTCTATTTATCGCAGTTGTGGTTTTCGGATGCAAAACAAAAACTGAAGAAAAAAGCTCAAAACCTAATATTCTCTTCATAATGTCTGACGATCATACCGGGCAGGCATGGGGAATTTATGGCGGAATCTTAAAGAATTATGTACACACCCCAAATATCAGCCGTTTGGCAGAAGAAGGTTGTGTGCTCGATAATTGTTTGGTATCAAATTCAATTTGTACGCCAAGTCGCGCAACAATTTTAACCGGGCAATACAGTCATGTCAATGGGGTAAAAACACTTGCAGGAGCACTTTATCCTGAACAAAACAATATTGCAAAAGTATTGAAACAGGCTGGTTATCAGACTTCGGTAATTGGTAAATGGCATCTGAAAAAAGAACCAACCGGATTCGATTATTATTGTGTTTTACCGGGGCAGGGCAGATATTGGGACCCCATTCTGAAAACAAAAGAAAACTGGAAAGATGCCCACGAAGGAGGAAAAGCTTACGAAGGTTTTAGTACCGATGTTATTGCTGATATGACAATTGATTGGCTAAAAAACCGAGACAAAACAAAACCGTTTATGGCGCTGTGTCATTTTAAAGCAACACATGAACCCTGGGATTATCCCGAAAGATTCAGTCATTTATACCGCGACCAGGAAATCCCAGTGCCGGAGTCGTTCTACGACCAGGGTGCCGACGATACAGGACGTTCGTTTAAAGGGCAGTCGGTGGACAACCTAAAAGAGCGTTACCTTTTTTCCTCCAAAAACCCCGATAAACAATCGGATTATATGCAATATCCCGAGTTGCCGTTTTCAGTTGATGGATTAACAAACAATGAAGCACGTTATAAGACCTATCAAAAATATGTGAAAGACTTTATGCGCTGTGGGGCTGCCATCGACGATAATATTGGTAAACTCCTTAAATATCTGGAAGAGGAAGGATTAGCCGAAAATACAATTGTGATTTATACGGCTGACCAGGGATATTTTTTGGGTGAACACGGTTTTTTTGATAAACGGATGATTTACGAGGAATCAATCCACATGCCTTTTGTTATTCGTTATCCGCATGAAATTCCTGCCGGAACACGAAATAAAGATATTATCGAAAATGTAGATTTTTCGGCATTATTTGCCGATTATGCAGGGGCAACTTATCCTGAAACCATGCAGGGACGCAGCTTTCGCGAAAATCTAAAAGGAAACACCCCCGAAGATTGGAGAGAAAATGGCTATTACCGTTATTGGGAACACGAAACCAAACGCCCCGGGCATTTCGGAATTCGCGGACAGCGTTACAAACTGGCATTCTTTTATGGAAACGGTTTCAAAGCAAATAAATTTGAAGCGGGAGAAGAAACCGGTCGATACTGGGATTTTTTCGATTTGGAAAAAGACCCGAAAGAGTTGCACAATGCTTACAACGACCCACAATACAAGGAAATAATTGCAGAAATGAAAAAAGAAATTCTGAATCAGCGTGAATTGCTGGGTGATACAGATGCCGAAAATCCTGAAATTCTTGAAATAATTGCTGAACACTGGAACGATTAAAAAAAATAGAGATGAAAAAATTACAATTTATTTTACTCGCCTTGATTGCTATATTGGCTTCATGCACCCAATCTCCAAAGGTAACATGGGTAAGTA
>JBFHJA010000287.1:0-5979 GCA_041596165.1 Draconibacterium sp.
AAGACCGTTGTACGCCAGAATACTTGATGCTTCCGGAAGATATTCGTCATTTTCCCAAAGTGTTTCTTTTGTTTTTACATCGATAGCAACCATTGTTGCGTACTCATTGGCGGCAACTACAATTCCATCGGAAAAACCAACGGAAGGACCAACTTCGCCCATCATACATTTTACCTGCCAAAGTTCCTTTCCGGTTTGAACATCGTATCCTGCCACAATCGGATCGGCCGTGAGGATAATTTGGTATTTTCCGTCAATCTGCGCTAAAACCGGACTTGCCCACGATATTTTTGAAGCACGGGTAGTTTGCCAGGCTTCTTCGCCTGTTGCGGTTTTTAATGCGATTAATTTTCCACCCTTGTTTGTATCATATTGAATAAATAATTTATTATCCCAAACTATCAGTGATGAAGAGTGTCCATAGTGGTTGTCGGGTACACCAATGTTTTTTGCCCACACTCGTTTGCCGTTTATGTCGAAAGCAATGACATCTCCAGTCGCAAAAATGGCGTAAACGTTTTGGCCATCAGTAGTGAGAGTGGGGGCAGAGTACCCAGTGTCTTCGGTTACTTTTGGCGGATTGGCTGGTGAACCATTTATATTATCTGCTTTACCAGTCCAAAGTAATTTTCCGTCAATGCTGTTGTAGCAATATACTTCGCGACTTTGTTTATCAGAGCCGGAAATAAAAATTTTATCATCCCAAATTACGGCTGAATTATAACCATGTTTCGGAATTGGGGATTTCCATGCAATGTTTGTTCCTGCCGCTCCATCCCATTTTGTTGGTATATTTTTGTTGTAAACAACTCCTTGACCCAAAGGACCACGGAAGGAATTGTGGTTCTTTCTTACAGTTTCAAGTGTTAAAGCGATTGCGGTTTTTTTGGGTTGAACGGTTTCTTCAATTGATTGAACCGATTCTGGTTGATCTGCTGTAACCGGATTACTAAGTGTGTCAGCTACAACTTCGGTTTGAACTGTTAAAGTTGAATCATTTTGAATGTTACCCACCTCGATTACTTCGATTCCCTGTTCTTCGGGTTGGTTTTCTGATAGTGCAACATTGGACTGCACATTGTATTTGTCGAGATAATTTACAGTTGCAAAAGAAGCTACAAATGCAAATAGAAATACAACAGCGCCAACAATAATTATTCCTTTTTGGGCAAGAATTCTGTTGGCGATTTCATTTTCCATGACTTTGTCAGGAGCATCTATTTTTGCTTTTGCTGCATAATAAACACGCAAAGCAAAAGCCAGTATTATTGCACCAAAAAGCAGCATTAATGCACCTGTTTTTATCTGCCACTGACTGTTAAAATAGGCTTTTCTGGCCAGTAAATCGTAGTTTCTGATTTCAGTTTTTAATCCATCGTTGTTGGGTTCCTGTTTTAACCTTTCCACAAGCACTTCAAGTGCTTTGCTTTCGATTGGATCGGATTTTGAAATTTGCCAGAAGTTTAGCAAAAGCAACAATGCGACCACTGCTGAAAATAGTCCGGCAATTAGCGCAATGTTTTGTGCAAGTTTTATTTTATCGTTATTTGTCATGGTTGTTTTTCAGTATTCATTTTATCTATTATTTTTTTATTCAGTTTATAAAACGATAATAATTTATTCATTCTTCTCCACCGGGCAAAAATCCATACAACGCGTGCAGCTCAGGCAGTTGCTTTTGTTTGGTTCATAGTCTTGCCGTTTGCGGAAAACAACTGTATTTAGCAAAGTCAATCCTATTACCAAACCCATAAATCCACCGGCCATCATACTTCCGTAATAAAATTTGTGGCGTATAATCTCTGCTTCAGAAACCAGTGTTTCCAATGTTTTTCCTGATGAAAGGAAAGTTTGCACATCAATATTATCCTTGTCAGCTCTTATTTCAGGTTTCGATATCAGCAATTCAGCTAAAAAAATATCGGGATTGGCTTTCGACAAAAAAGTATGCGAACGGTTTCCAACGAAAATTCCGGCAGCAATCCATAAAGGTATTATCAATGCGTAGGTCAGGAATTTTTTAGGTCCAAGTCCTGATTTTAGTACTTCCTTTTCATTTGTTGGATAGTCGATAGCATCGAAAGGGCAAGAGTTTGCACATAATTTACACTGGATACATTTGGATGGCGTAATGGTCATGTGCCATTTTGAGAATCGTGACATCCAACTTAGCAAAACCCCGTAAGGACATAAAAACCGGCAATAGGGGCGGGCAACAAACATGCCCATCAGTAAAAAACTTACCCCCAAAACCACCATGTGAAATTTGGCGTCCATGCGAAATATTCCTACAAATGGGTCGTAGCGACAGATAATAAAGTCGGTTCCGGTGGCAGCAAAAAGTATAGCAAGTGATAAATATAAATAGGGTATTAGTCCGAGTGTTTTGTTTAACCATTTTGGCAGACTGATTGGTTTAATAATTACAACATCCTGAATTGCACCAAGTGGGCAAGCGGCAGCACAAAAAGTACGACCGAAAAACAGGGTAAAACCAAGTGGTAGTATGAAAAACAAAAGTGTGGTAAGTGAAATTGTGTAGTCAGGACTGGCAAACGATAATGTTACATTTTGAATAGAACCGATTGAACAAATACAACCATTTCGGTAAAAACCAAAATAAATTAGCGTAAAAACGGATAGCCACAAAATACTTTGCCTTGAACGTTTTTTTATTACGAGCCAACTTGCAAGAGAAAGTATGACTAACAAAACTGCAACATCAAAATATTCGAGTGAAAGCGCTCGTGGTTCTGGTGTAATTGTCGATGGTTGTTCGTATCCCGTTGAAAACTCCGGCTTGGGAAAGCGTTGTTTTTGTGCAAACGATGAAATTGAAAAAATAATAAAAAGTAAGATAAGAATGCTCTTCTTAACCTCGCCGGAATGGAGGAATGGAAGAATGCGGTTACTAAGTTGATTTTCTGTGCTCCCTTTCATAACTGTTTCAGGAATTTGTGTTTCTGGAGAAATCGCCTTTTATAAGATAGGCTTCGCTTGCTTTAACTCTTTTTATTGCGTTCGATGGGCAGACCCGTGCGATGGAGCATTCATTACAATTTACACAAATGTCGTGTATGATTTGTAAGTGCATTGAGCCGTTTCCAAATGAAGTGCAGCCGGCGACGCATTTTCCGCAACCAATACATAGGTCTTCGTTGATATGGTATTCGAAATAAGGTTCTTCAATAAAGCGTCGTTCGATTGCTGCAGTTGGGCAAAGCTGGTTTTCTGCAGCGGTATCGCGCGCAATGGAATCGGGTTTAAGATATCCGCCACACAAATCGCAGTAACCGCAAAGAGCGAAGGCATGTACACATTTTACTGCCGAAGGTTTCATTACACAATCGGTGGCACAGCGACCACATTGAGTACATTCAAACGGGTCAATTTGCCAAACGTAATCATCGGTAGTTACTTTTTTTAAAGCGGCCGCAGTTACAGTTCCCAATGACAGTAACAAGGAGAGCCGGACACCATTTTGGATGAATTTGCGGCGATTTTGCGTTTTGTTATTTTCCATGTTTTCAATAATCTTTTCGTTTTGCGGTGCATGGTTGGCCTTGTTTTTAAACAATGGGCGTGGATGCACTTTGGAACATCTTTCATCAAATCATAACCGGGACGAATCACCGGGTTACAATATTGTTTACTCCTATGGAGTTTTTGGGTTTGCTTTTGTTTCAGCAGCTTGTGGTAAATCGCATTTCGAGAATTTACCACAACTGTTGCAGGTTGGCGAAACTGAGCAACTAGCGGTTACCTTGTTATTTATTACAAGATAACCGGTGGAGGCTGTTATTCCTCCGAGGATTAGCAGCCGTCCGGCGGTAGTGAAAAATTTTTTTCGGTTCATCTAAATCAATTTTTCTTTGAGTGGTGCATGGTTTGCCAGTTTTTAAACTACGGGCGTGGATGCACCTTGTTCACTTAAGTTATCTTTATCCCCGGAATGAATCCCGGAGTTATGCCTGTTCAACTCCAACGGAGTTTTTTATTTCGGTTCAAAAACCCGAATCATTTTTTTATCCAAATCCAGGGCGTAAATATTTCCCTGGCTGTCAGCTGCAATGTCTGGTGCTTCACCTTCGTCTTTAAATTTATCAGGAGCAGCAACAACACCATCAAATTCGCCCGAAGGTTTGTAAGTCTTAATTCGTACCAAACCTTTTTCGCTTGTTACAAAACGTCCATCGGGCAAAAAAGTAAATTGAGCAGGATTGCAACAACCGCTAAAACCCTCGGTTTGCATGGTTGTGTTGTTCCAATGTTCGCGTAGGTTGCCGTCTTCAGTGTAGTTTTCGAGGGCGTGCAAACCTGGATTTACCACCCACAAATCACCGTCGCCGTTAATATCCAAATCGAAAAATGGGCTGGGAATGATAAATCCGTGAATCACACCTTCATCGGCTTTACCATCAAATTCTGCGAGTATCTCACCTTGCAAAGAATATCGAATTACTTTTCGTTTTCCTGCGTCGGCCACAAAAACATTGTTTTCAAAGGCAGCAATAGCAGTTATCAGTGAATTTTCGCCAAGAGGTTCCCACTCTTTTAATAAATCACCATTTTTGTTGTAAACAAAAATTTGATTGTCAACAGATACATAAATGATTTCTTTTGAAACCTCAACGGTTTGCGGTTTCCCCGGTAAATTTAACTCAAAATGAAGTTTCCCGGAAATATCTATTATTTGCAGTTTATTGTCGCCTGATACATATAGTTTATCATCTTCAATTGTAAGTGATGCAGGTACTTCAAAACCCAATTTGAAATTTTTTGATTCTTTGAAATGAATTAATTCTTCCGGTACATTTTTAAAATCATTCAAGTCATATGCAAAAGGATTCGGGGCACTTTTATCAGGCCTTCCCGACAAGTAATCGCCGGCAATTACACCAATAATTACGACTGCCAACACGATTAAAAATATGACGATTCCTTTGTTTTTCATTCTTTTAAACTTTAAAATATTTAGATTTGAGTATCAAGATAAGAAAATCTCATCGAACCTACAGATATTCAATCTATTTCCCTTTTTAAGGTAATCTCCATCAATCTTCTTTTTTCATCATTAATTTCCCTCAATCCCATTCTCACATATTTAAATCTACACAAACCATTTTTTTCGAATCGCGCATTAGTAAATAGCCATTAGCGAGGGCAAAAGGAGCCCACGCATCGTGTGCATCTTCGATAATTGTAACCTGATCGAGTTGAATATATTTCGAAGTACTTGGTCGCGCAATTGTCAGTGTTGCATTGTCGTCGAGTATAAAAAGTTTATTGTCTGCCATAAAAAAGGGACCCAATCCAAAGCGGTTTTCTGTTCCGCTTGTCCAAACAGGTTTTTTAGGATCTTTTGGATCCACACAAATCAACTGGTTGCGCATCGTACCACCATCTTTTGGCATTATTCCAAACAAATGTCCTTGCCAGTAAATGGCTGTTTGCTGCTCGCTTGCCAAACCATCTTTAGGTGCATATTCAGATAAAACCTCAACGTTAAATTTGCCTCCGGTTTCCTTCAGTTGGAGCATCATACTTCCAGCACCATATCCGGCTGCCATAAATATTTTCCCATCGGGCATGCAAACCGGTGAAGGTGCAACAACCGAGTGGTTCCAGGCAGGAGTTTCCCAAAGCACTTTTCCTGCGTCGGGGCCATCGGCAGCTATTCCAACTAATCCGCCAATTGGGCTGTAAACATACATTTTGCGGCCACCATAAGTATATGGCAGAACTGAAGAATGGCTCATTTTCCAACTGTTTGGATTTGGTGTTTCCCATATTTTTTCCCCGGTTTCGCAATTAATTGCTATCATCAAAGCTTTTCCTCCGGTTGCAATTATGGCGTTGTTGTTGTCAATCAAAGGACATTGTCCGGTGTACCAAAGCGGAATCTCAGATTCATAATCTTTAGCAACGTCCAATCCCCAGCGCATGTTTCCATCTTTTCTGTCAAGGCACATAACGTGG
>JBFHJA010000288.1:0-5976 GCA_041596165.1 Draconibacterium sp.
ATGAAGATGAAATCAGCAATCATTTAAATACTTTCGGAATACAATTTCAACAAACTTCAGAAATGTTGAAAGAGATTGAAGTTGGAATTACAGGTTGTGAGTTTTTAATCGCCCACACCGGATCTGTTATGGTAAGTTCGGCGCAAAAAGGTGGCCGGCAAATGTTTGTTTACCCTCCGCTACATATTGTTATTGCCAATAAAAACCAGTTGGTCGATTATCTCGAAAAAGCCTATTCAGGAATCCATGAAAAATACAAGGATGATTTACCTTCCCAAATCGCCCTGATTACCGGTCCCAGCCGCACCGCCGATATTGAAAAAACCTTGGTGCTTGGAGCGCATGGACCGAGAGAATTGAGGGTGTTTTTAACCAACTAACACATTTGAGAATAGATTATTTGCACTTAACTTATCCGCAAAATTTCAAAAAAAACTTTCTATTTCCGACTTCCATTTATTTTTTACCTTTGCAGCATGGAAAAAGGTTGGGTAGAGGTATATATGACAGCGCACGAATATAAAGCTTCGATAGCAAAAGAATTGCTGGAAAACGAGGGATTAAAAGCTGTTGTTCTCAATCAACGTGATTCGGCTTACCAGGCTTTTGGGGAAATTAGTATTTATGTAGAAGAAAAAGATGCTGAAAAAGCAGCACTTTTACTAAAAAACCTGAAGCATTGAAAGTACTTTATCAAAGAAGTTTAACGGGAATTGCTTTCGCATCAATTATGCTGGCAGGGATTATTATCCATCAGTATGTTTTTGCTTTTGTATTCACTTTTTTCCTGCTGTTCACACTATACGAATTCTATAAAATCAGCGAAAATATTGGTTACGAACCGTCCGTAAAAATCGGGCTGATTTGCAGTTTTTTACTTTTCATTATTTTCTTTCTCGCCGCAAGTCACGTAATCCCATACCGGTTTATCTTTTTGTCGATACTGATCCCGTTATTTACATTGCTTCCCGATTTGTTTGACAAACGAAAAAACGGGTTTAAAAACAGCATGATAACAATCGCAGGCATCATTTATATCGCGCTGCCGTATAGTTTGCTTAGTTTTATTATTTATCCTGGTATTTCAGACAATACTGAGTTTTACCCCTGGGTTTTAATAGGCATTTTTTTAATTATTTGGATGTACGACTCAATGGCCTATGTTTTTGGTTCGATGTTGGGAAAACATAAAATCTGTCCACAAATATCACCCAAAAAATCATGGGAGGGTTTGATCGGCGGTGCTGTTTTTGCAATTATCATGGCAATTATCAATGCTGTAATTTTCCATGAACTTAACCTGACAAACTGGATTGTTATTGCAATTTTGATTGTAATTTTTGGTACTTCGGGTGATTTTTTTGAATCGAAACTTAAACGTGAAGCCGGAGTAAAAGACTCAGGAAATTTATTACCCGGTCATGGAGGATTGTTGGATCGTTTTGATACAGTACTTTTTGCTGCCCCTGTAATATATGTATGGATCACTTTATTTGGAAATATTTAAGCTCATGAAAATTCATAAAGAGGGGATTAAAATCATCCCCATTGCATTTTTCGCGATTGCAGTTTTAGATGTAATCATTTATATTTTTTTACAGGATTACCTGTTGTTTTATTTTCTGATGGCGGCCTCGCTTGTTTTGGCGGCTTTGGTTGTATATTTTTTCAGGGTACCAAAACGTGTGATTATTCAGGATGATCATCATGTTCTTGCGCCAGCTGATGGTAAAATAGTTGAAATCAAAGAAGTATTCGAACAGGAATATTTTAAAGATAACCGGATTCAGATTTCAATATTTATGTCGCCACTGAACGTGCACCAAAACCGTGCACCAATTGGAGGCGAAATAACTTTCATAAAACATCACCGGGGAGCATTTTATCCGGCATTTGTCGAAAAATCATCGCATCTGAATGAGCGGTGTTCAACAGTTTTCAAAACAAAAAGTGGCACAGAAATATTATCCCGCCAAATTGCAGGAACTGTTGCCCGGCGAATTTGCAATTACAAAAAACCTGGCGATATGATTGAACAAGGCGCTGAATATGGATTTATCAGGTTTGGTTCGAGAGTCGATGTTTTTTTGCCACTCGATGCAAAAGTTTCGGTTGAACTGGGATTAAATCCGGTTGGCGGGAAAACTGTTCTGGCCACAATTAATAAGTAGATTTTAGACATAACACCCCTTCATTCCCTCAAAGGGGGAGAAGAAGTCAAAAGAGAATTTGAATAAGACAGGGGAAAGTAAAGTATAGCAGTTCAATTAAAATGAAAAAAATTATTCGTCAAATACCAAATTTTATAACCTCGATGAACCTTGTTTCAGGTTCGGCAGCAATTATATTTGCTATTGACGGGCATTTGGTTTGGGCGGCAATTTTTATTTGTGCAGCCGCTGTTTTCGATTTTTTAGATGGTTTTGCAGCACGCGCGTTAAAAGCTTATTCTGAAGTTGGGAAAGAACTCGACTCGCTTGCTGATGTTGTTTCGTTTGGTGTTGCACCGGGTGCAATCCTTTTTACTTTGCTTGAATTTTCCCTTTTCGGCATAAACGATCCAATTCATGAAATTAGTGGAAAATGGTTCGAATGGCTCATCCTTTTATCTGCATTCCTTTTACCGGTTTTTGGCGCAATCCGTTTGGCGCGATTTAATACAAATTCGAGTGATGAGAATTTCTTTAGGGGTTTGCCAATTCCAGCAAACGGGATATTTTGGGCTGCGATGGGTCTGATGTTGCAATCTCCAAAATATGCCGATTTATTGCAGATTGTTTATTCCACAAAAAATCTTGTAATTCTTAGTGTTTTTATGTCAGGAATGATGGTAATCCACATGCCCATGTTTTCAATGAAACCAAAATCGTTGAGTTTAAATGAAAACTGGTATCGTTATCTTTTTCTTGGATTATCGGCCTTAATAATCATATTTCTAAATATCTACGGGCTGGCATTGATTATTTTCCTCTACATTCTGATGAATGCTGTTTTTTACCTGATGAAAGTAAAGTTTTAAGGAATCAAGCGATTTTAAATAAAGAAAAGCCCCTGAAAACGGAAGTAAGTATTTTCCTTCGGAAAATATTAATAATACACCATGACAAATTAAAGTTCCGCAATCAGAGGCCTGTTTCTTTCAAATATTTCTCAGATGAAATGTTTTCAGTTTATTCAACAATAAAAGCGGAAAGATGTTTTGGAAGAAGGAAAAAAACCCTTTTTTATCCTATTAATGCAAACATAATATTACTGTGTTTTTTTAGTCCTCTCCTGCTATTTCAACGGTGCAGCAAATTTCAATACGTCATCGGCAGTTATATTCTGGTCGCACAAAATAATGAGCCTTTCAATTACATTCCGGAACTCGCGAATATTTCCTGTCCAGGTTATTTTCTGCAATTCTGCAATAGCATCTTCAGAAATGGTTTTTAATGGCATTCCATACTCGTCGCAAATAATTTGTATGAAATGGTTGGCTAAAAGCGGAATATCTTCCAATCGTTCGTTTAAAGCCGGAACATGAATTAAAATCACGCTCAATCTGTGGTACAGATCTTCCCTGAAATTATTTTCGGCAATTTCTAGAGAAAGGTTTTTGTTTGTGGCAGCCACAACACGAACGTCAACTTTAATGTGTTTATCTCCACCAACGCGGCTGATTATGCTTTCCTGCAAAACACGTAAAACCTTTGCTTGTGCTGATAAACTCATGTCGCCAATTTCATCAAGAAACAATGTTCCTCCGTTTGCCTGTTCAAATTTCCCGATGTGCTGTTTTACAGCCGAAGTAAACGCTCCTTTTTCGTGGCCAAACAATTCGCTTTCGATTAGTTCAGATGGAATTGCCGCACAATTTACTTCGATAAACGGACCCGCGGACCGGTTACTTTGATCGTGAATGCGACGGGCAACCAACTCTTTTCCACTTCCGTTTCCGCCTGTAATTAAAACCCTCGCATCAGTTTTTGCAACGCGATCGGCCATATCAGTAATCATTTTCAAGGCTTTTGATTCACCAACGATTTCGTATTTTTTGTTGACTTTCTTTTTCAGGATTTTGGTTTCGGAAACCAGGCTCGATTTGTCCATTGCATTGCGAATCGTAATCAGCAAACGGTTCAAATCCAGCGGTTTTTCAATGTAATCGAAAGCACCTTTTTTAATGGATTCCACGGCTGTGTCTATATTTCCGTGCCCTGAAATCATAACAACCGGAGTGTCAGGAGATATCTGTACAAGTTGTTCGAGTACTTCAATGCCGTCCATTCCGGGCATTTTTATATCGCAAAGCACAATGTCAAAACTATTTCCTTTTACTTTTTCAATTCCTTTTATCCCGTCTTCGGCCAAATCCACCGAATATTTTTCGTATTCAAGAATATCCTTTAATGTATTGCGGATACTCCGTTCATCATCAATAACCAATATTTTCGACATGTGCTTTGTTTTTTGTTTGAGTTGTAAAAATAGTTTTAGTTGAGTGAATTAAAAATAATCGGGACTAACTTTCATTGACTTTAGGTAAACATATATTTTTATTCGTGGCAAACGGGAGTTATTGAAGTCAAAACGCCCAGCAAATTTATTTGCTGGGCGTTTTGACTAACGATTGTTTTGTATGCAGCATGGCTTGGATGTTTTTAGCACCCTCCCTGAACCTTTTTCTTTTTCTCCCTTTTTTGGATTGGTGGTTGCGGCCCGCTTACGACCGGAGCTGTTTGCGTTGTTTCGGCAGCTCCACCCAAAGCCATTCCTGCTCCTTTTTGAAGATTGTATTTGGCAATTTCTTCATTGGGGCTTGTTGTTGCAGGTGCTTCAGGATTCATAATTGTTTCAGCCCAATAGTTTACGCCACCCTGTAAAACGTAATTGTTTTTATAACCCAATTGGCGGGTCAGCATCCATGCCTGGTTGGCATCGTTTGAGCTGTTTGAGTAAAACACATTCAATTTAACATCCTGATTGATATATTCATCCCATTCAGGATTTAAAATATCGACCAAAGGAATGTTAATTGCATTTGGCAAACTAAATTTTTCGAATTCATCGGCATTTCTAACGTCAATCAACTGAAGTGTGGGATCTTTTGAGATAACCATGTCGGCAACTTCGGTGGGTTGCATATATTGCGTTCCACTTTTCACTTCTTCCAAAAGCTGCACTGCAGTTAATTTATACTGTTTTGTTGTGTTTTCAGGTACGGCCGCAATTATCAATCCCAATGGGATGATGATAGCTCCTAATATTGTTCTTCCATTCATTTTTTTAATTTTTAGTATTAAGCTCCCTCTAACTCCCCCGGAGGGAGTGGATTAGAAAAACTTGTTTATAATCTTTATTTCTGATTCAATTTATAATCATCGCGTGCAAACTTTTTTTCTGACCATTCGCCAACCCAGAACATTCCGAGCGCAACCAGTATAATCAAGAACGTAAGAACACCGCGGGAAGTTCCCAACATATCACTTAAAAGTGGTGCGCCAAGGAATTTTGCGTTGTAAAAGTTCTCCCAAAGCGGATATCCTTCTGTGAAAATTAAAATCCCAATAAACATACCGCCGATAAAAGCAAGTGCATCGATTTTACCAATAGAAGCTGCGCAAAACGAAGTTCCCGGACAGTACCCTCCAAGTATAAAACCTGCGCCCATGATTACCCCACCTCCTAAAGTTGACCAAAGGTAAGTTGGATTGATATAAATGTAGCTTAAGTCGATCCAGTGGAAAAGGCTTAAAAACAAAAGCCCAACCGCGCCAACTATTGCGGCTGTAAAAAATACTTTTAATACGGTTGTGTCATATCCATAAAACATGCCTGCCAGGCGGCGGCTCGATGAAAAGCCATTGGCTTCAAGTACAAAACCAAACCCGATTCCGATGATAAACGCCAAAAACAAGTTGGTATTTTCTGATATTATTTCGTAAACTATTAGTGGTCCCATTTGAATGATTATTTATAATTGATTAATTGATA
>JBFHJA010000289.1:0-5971 GCA_041596165.1 Draconibacterium sp.
CGTGGTGCAATGCAAAATGCATATCAAATTCAGGCAGCAACTTCAACCGACTTATTAGAAAAAGATTCTGCCGATTTGTGGGATTCGGGGATTGTTAAATCAGATCAATCCATTCAAATTAAATATAATGGGAAACCGCTACAATCTGGAATGGAAATTTTCTGGCGGGTCAGGATTTGGGGCGAAAACGGAGAAGTTTCATCCTGGAGTAAAACTGCCCGCTGGGAAATGGCCTTTTTAAATGCAAAAGATTGGCAGGCAAAATGGATTGGCACACCTTCGAAAATGATTTCAGAAGAATTGAAATACGCCTCCCCATTTTTCAGAAAAGAAATAAAACTGACAGGAAAAATCAAAAAAGCACGTGCATATATTTCTGGTTTGGGATATTACGAACTTTATATAAACGGAGCAAAATCCGGCGATCATGTTTTGTCACCCAACCAAACCAATTTCGACCGCCGTCAGCTTGAAAAATGGGACGAACAGCGCATCGGAAACATGAATACAACAGTGCTATATGAAACACATATTATTACTTCAGCTTTAAAAGAAGGAGAAAATACACTCGGTATAATTCTTGGAAATGGCTGGTACCAGCAAGCTGACCGCCCTGAAAACCCGCGATATTTATACGATTCTCCCCGTGTAATCGCTCAATTCGAAATTGAATATGAAAACGGACAAAAGGAAACAATAACAACAGATGAAAGTTGGCTTGCTTCTACCGGACCAATTTTATACAATGGACTTCACTCAGGCGAAATTTACGATGCCCGGCTCGAACAAAAAGGCTGGGCTGAAACAGGTTTTGATGATTCAAAATGGAAAAATGCAGAACTTGTTCGTCCGCCAACCGGCATTTTAAAAGCACAAACTTCGCCGCCTGACCGGGTTACAAAAACCATTCAACCCGTTTCTGTTTCACAACCCGAAAAAGGGATTTACAGATTTGATATGGGGCAAATGATGTCGGGCTGGGCGCGACTGAAAATTTCGGGTGAAAAAGGCACAAAAATCAAGCTTGTTTTTACTGAGGAATTTGGCCCAACTTACGGTCAAAATGATACCTATATTTTAAAAGGTGAAGGGACTGAAATTTGGGAACCACGTTTTACCTGGCATGCTTTCCGATATGTCGATGTAATTGGCTCTCCTTCTGAATTAACACTTGAAAATATTGAGGGTAGGGTAGTAAATACTGATGTTTCGTCTGCAGGAACTTTCGAATGTTCGAACCCACTTTTCAACCAGATTTTAAATAATTACCGTTGGACTCAACTCGGTAATATGCACGGTGGAGTACCATCAGATTGTCCACACCGCGAGCGTCGCGGATATACAGGTGATGGACAGATTTCTGCGCGGTCGGCTATGTATTCTTTCGATATGGCACAATTTTATACAAAATGGATTGGCGATATCAGCGACGGTCAAAACCACCTTACCGGTTATGTGCCAAACACAACCCCGTATGACGATGGTGGTGGCGGAACGCCGTGGGGCGCGGCGTATGTAATCATCCCCTGGAACATGTACCTTTTTTATGGCGATACAGCGATTCTCAGGCAGCATTATGCAGGAATGAAACACTGGATCGATTTTATGAAAACTAACCTGAACAGCGATGGAATCCTTGTCAACCAAGGGCTGGGAGAGTGGGTTCCACCAGATATCGTTGAAATTGATCTTGATTACGTGAACACCGGCTATTATTTTTGGTGTTGCAAACTGATGTCAGAAATTGCCCGGATTTTAAATGAAAATGCCGATGAAAGTAATTTCAGTGAACTGGCGGTACAGGCCGCAAAAGACATTGATAAAATGTATTTTAATGTTCAGGATTCTATTTATTCTGTTGGTTTCCAGGGCTCAAATGTTTATCCACTGGGACTTGGGTTCGCTGCAAATGAAAACAAGGATGCTATTTTTGAAAAAATGGTAACTCTCTTGCAACACAAAGACTTTCACTTCGATACTGGAATTTTGGGAACCCCACTTTTACTCGAAGTTTTAACTGAACAGGGCAGGGCAGATCTTGCATACACTTTAATGAACCAGCGTGACTTCCCATCGTTTGGGTACATGATAGAAAAAGGTGCAACAACCCTTTGGGAAACTTTTCAGGGCGATGTATCGCACAGCCACCCTATGTTTGGCAGTGTAACACAATGGTTTTTCCAGCATTTGGGCGGAATTGTCCCCGATGCAACAAATCCGGGATTCAAACATACGATCATCAAACCTATGCCTGTGAATGGACTTGAATTTGCCCGCACAATTTATACATCACTTTATGGCTCGATTAAAACCGATTGGAAATTTTCAGACCATGATTTTGAGTTAAAAGTTACAATCCCTGCAAATACAAGTGCAACGGTTTATATTTTGTCAACTGATGCAAGTGCGGTTACTGAAAGCGGAAAACAAATTTCAGGTAATAAGTTCGTGAAATACCTGCGACAGGAGGAATCATTTTCCGTATATCAAATTGCTTCCGGCGAATACAGTTTTTTATCGAAAGGTGCAAAATCCTTACTGCCAAAAACAATGTTGCCTGCTCCTGTAATTGCGCCTGGCAATACCTTCGCTTTCGAAGGCGATACAGTTGAAGTTTCAATTTCTTCAGGAGAGACTGATGCTATAATTTATTTCACAACAGATGGTTCGGAACCTACGGAGAATTCGGGTGTTTATAAGAAAACCCTGAAAATTTCAAAAACCACGACAATTAAAGCCAAATCTGTAAAAAATGGTTTTATGTCGAGTACTGTTCAATCTGGTTTCATCGAATTTATAAATCCAAAACTGAACGGACTTCAATACAAGTATTATGAAGGAAAATGGATGAAATTGCCAGATTTTTCAAAACATCCGGTCGTTAAAACCGGGACTGTTTATGAATTTGGTCTCGATAAAATTTTCCCCACGAAAGATGAATTTGCACTCTCGTTTTCAGGATTAATCAAAATTGAGGAATCAGGTATTTACGAATTTGTTATTCAATCCAATGATGGTAGTAAACTGTTCATCGATAATATTTTGGTTGTTGATCATGACGGTCCGCATGGAGCTGAAATTGAGAAAACAGGAAAAATTGAATTGACAAAAGGGATGCACCCGATCCAACTCGATTATTTTCAAGCAGGCGGTGGAATGTACCTAAAAGTGAAGTTTACGGGCCCCGGCATTGAAATACAGGATTTGCCTGCGAGATATTTATGGAAGGAATAAAGCATGTTAAAAAAATGAAAAAAGAAAAATATAAACATAATAATCTCTTATTTTTGAAAATCATGAAACTAAACCTAAAGTAAGATCATGAAAAAAACATCTTTGAACGATATTGCCCAGCAACTTGGGGTTTCAAAAACGCTGGTTTCGTTGGTATTAAACGGAAAAGGCAGAACGCACCGGATTAGTGAGGAGGTGTGTAACAAAGTTTTGGCGCTTGCAGAAGAACTTAATTATAAACCAAACCAGATTGCAAAAGGGCTGCGAACCGGCAAAACAAACACAATAGGTTTGATAATTGCCGATATTGCCAACCCGTTTTTTGGAAAATTAGGACGCGAAATCGAAAAAGAAGCCGCCGATCGTGGCTACCGTGTAATGTTTTGCAGCTCCGACGAGAACCCTGAGAATTCAGCAAAACAAATCGAAATGCTTCAACAGGGCCAGGTTGACGGGTTTATTATTGCCCCTCCTGCCGGCAGTGAAAATCAGATTCTCGCCCTGAAAAGAAGCAAAACTCCTTTTGTTTTAATCGACAGAAATTTCCCCGATATTGAAACAAACTACATTGTTGTTGACAATATTCAGGCTTCTTATGAAGCAGTGAATCATTTAATTAAAAAGGGACATAAAAAAATTGCCTGTGTAACGTTAAATGTTCATTTGAACAACATGAACCAGCGCGTACTTGGGTACAAACAGGCTTTAATTGACAATAATATCCAGGTTAATGATGACTTGATTAAAATGATGCCGTTTTCCCACGAAAAAGATGATTTGGCAGAAGCTGTAAAACAATTGGAGCCCGGAAACAAAGACAAAGTTGATGCTGTATTTTTTGCAACAAGCAAACTTGGAGTAATGGGGATTGAAACTATCCATTCGATGGGTCTGAACATTCCTGATGATATTGCTGTGGTGAGTTTTGACGATCCGGATGCATATAAAATCAGTCAGCCGCCAATTTCGGCAATTGCTCAACCTTTAAAAGAAATGGGACGTGAATCGGTTAAAGTACTGTTTGAGTTAATGAAGAATAAAAAAGATAAAGTTGAGGTTAAAAAAATTGTGCTGCAAGCAATTTTTATCCCCAGAAAATCCAGTGATTAAATTTTTTTTATAAGTTTGCTAAACCGATTTAACAAGAATGTTTTTAAATAACTAAATCTATTTTAATGCAAAAAGAGTTTTATCTTGGAATTGATATTGGTGGAACCAAATGTGCCGTTGTTGTGGGCAGCGATGAGTTTAAAATTCATAAAAAAATTCAGTTTGAAACAAAAACAAGTGAAAGAGACTGGAAAGCCGTGTTTGATGAGTTTTTCGTTCATATCGATTCATTGTTAACCGATTTTCCAAAAGAACAATTAAAAGGAATTGGCATCAGTTGTGGTGGTCCGCTTGATTCAAAAAAAGGGATGATTTACTCGCCACCAAATTTACCCGGTTGGGATAATGTGCCGATTATCGAAATTTTCAGCAAAAAATATGGCGTTCCGGCAGCCATTCAAAATGATGCAAATGCCTGTGCTTTAGCCGAGTGGTTGATGGGTGCGGGAAAAGGAACTCAAAATATGATATTCCTGACCTTTGGAACAGGAATGGGGTCAGGCTTGATTTTAAACGGACAACTTTATGCCGGAACAAACGATTTGGGCGGCGAAGTTGGGCATATCAGATTGGCAAAAAATGGTCCGGTTGGTTTTGGAAAAGCCGGTTCATTCGAAGGTTTTTGCAGCGGCGGTGGAATTGCGCAACTTGCAAAATCAATGGTAAGCGAAAAACTTCAAAAAGGGTTTCAAGTTGGATTTTGCCCCGATATCGAAAATGCCGGTAATTTAACTGCCAAGGCTGTTGCCGAAGCGGCCAGTTCAGGCGATGCCACCGCACTTGAAATCATTCAGGTTTCGGCGGAATATCTTGGACGTGGGTTATCATTTCTAATTGATATTTTAAATCCTGAATGCATTGTAATCGGCAGTATTTATTCACGCAACGAAATGCTGTTTAAACCTCACGTTGACAGAATTTTAGCTGAAGAAGCAATTCCTTCTGCGGTTGAAGTTTGCCAAATAAAACCTGCACTTTTAGGCGAATCAATAGGCGATTTTGCCGCTTTATGTGTTGCACTTAACGAAAAACAATTTTAATACGAACATATGGAAAAATCAAGGTATATTTTAGACGAATTGCTAAATCGTTACACCAGATTGGATTACTTGGAAAATGCCATTTGGGAAGCGAGCGAATCGATAATAAAATCTTTTAATAACGGCGGCAAAGTGCTGGTTTGTGGCAATGGTGGAAGTTGTTCTGATGCCGACCATATTGTTGGCGAACTGATGAAAAGTTTTGAAGGAATGCGCCCACTTTCGAAACAACTGCAGGATAAACTATCAGAGTTGGATTCGGAACGGGGAAAAATGCTTGCAGAAAAACTGCAACAAGGTTTACCTGCCATTTCCCTTACCGTTCATCAGGCGCTGATTACGGCAATTGCCAATGATATTCATGGCGATGTAATTTATGCCCAACAAGTAGTTGGTTATGGAAATCCGGGAGATATTCTCATCGGTTTGAGTACTTCAGGTAACTCAGAAAACGTAATTGACGCAATGATTGTAGCAAAGGCAAAAGGCTTGATTACCATTGGAATGACTGGAGAAACCGGCGGCAAAATGAAAGATTGGTGCGATATTCTCCTCAACGTGCCCGAAACCCGCACCGCCTATGTTCA
>JBFHJA010000290.1:0-5970 GCA_041596165.1 Draconibacterium sp.
TACAGCCGGGAAAATTTAATTGAATTTGGGAAGGAACTCCAAACGCTAAAAAGCAAGTTTGAAAATCAGCTTAAAACATTAGGAAAAAAAGGGATTTCAATCATTACCGAAAATGGCTTGACAGTTGATGATTTTTCCTACGGCAAAACCGGGGTGGCCGGTTATATCAGCAATGTTGCCGAAATTGGGTACAAGGAACCTGGTTCGCGCGTGCTGGCTGCCGAAGCTGATGCCGGGAAATGGTATGCTGCCAAAAGCACTGAAAAGAAAACGATTCATGCACTTGCCGAATCACAACTCCAGCCACTTTTACGTGAGATAATTGAATATATTTCAAACAATTCAGAACAATATTTTACGGCGATGGTCGTGCTAAAACAGTTGCGGATGCTGGGTATTTTAACCGATCTAAAAGAGGAAATAAAACTGCTTTTACATGAAAAGGGTATTTTGCAAATGTCGGATTCAAATCTGCTTCTGAGTAAAATTATCGGACAAAGCGATTCTCCCTTTATTTATGAGAAAACCGGCAGTTATTACAACCATTTTATGCTCGATGAATTTCAGGATACCTCGGGTTTACAATGGTACAATTTCAAACCGCTCATTATAAACTCGCTTGCCGAAGGAAATAAAAACCTGCTGGTTGGCGACGTAAAACAAGCCATTTACCGCTGGAGAAACAGCGATTACAGGATTTTAGCCGAACAAATTCATACTGATTTCTCAGAATCCCAGATCAATGAAATTCAACTTGAAAAAAACTGGCGGAGTGACAAAAATATCATCGATTTCAACAACAACATTTTTGAAAACCTAAAGGATATTTTTGCCGGGCAACTTTTTTCGACAATTGAAGATACAGACGAAGCACTTGAGCAACGATTCCGGAATATCTACAAATCAATAGCACAAAAACCAGGAATTGAAAATCCTGAAGCAAGAGGCTTTGTAAATATTCAGTATTTCGATGAAGATGATTTTGAAAAAGAATCGGCGATAAAGCTCATCGAACAGGTTAAACAGCTGCAAGACAAAGGGATAAAAGCATCGGAAACAGCTATTTTAATCCGACGAAAAAAAGAGGGTGCACCAATTGTTGAAGCATTTTTGGCGGCAGCCGCACTCCCCGAAAATGCAAACTACAATTTGTCGGTGCTTTCCAACGAATCACTTTTTCTTTACGCATCGCAGGGAGTTTTGCTTGTAATCAACACAATCAACCTGATAATTAACCCGGAAAATGAAATTACAAAAGTTGCACTATTAAACCAGTGGGAAAGCTGGCTAAAACCTGAACTCCACAAACGGGGAAAACTGGCGACGGAGAATAAAACTACTCCATCGCAAATTCCAGAAGAAAATTTCAATAGCCTTTTCGAATTGGAAATAGAACCAAAAATCCGGCAAATAAAAGAAAAGGTTTTACTCACTTCGTTGGATGAAGCAATCACTCAAATCTGTGCAGTTTTTCAACTTTTCGAAATTGAAACTGAATTACCATTTTTACAAACGCTGATTGACAAAGCCGGAGAATTGAAAACTTCGCTCTCAAACGACCTTTCAAACTTACTTTTTTGGTGGAACGAAAACGGGTTTGAAACTTCAGTAAACGTAAATGAAGAAATTGATTCAATCCGTTTGCTAACTGTCCACAAATCAAAAGGGCTTGAATATAAAGCTGTGTTAATTCCCTATTTCGACTGGAAATTAGGACAAAACGGAAAATTTGCACCAACACTCTGGTGCAGACCGGAAACAGCGCCATTTAATAAATTCCCACTACTGCCGGTAGTTGCAGGTAACGACATGAAAAAAAGCCTTTTCAAAGCTGATTATTTCGAAGAATCGGCAAACGTTTTTATCGACGTTTTTAATATGGCTTATGTAGCATTTACTCGCGCAAAATCGGTGTTAATCGTACATTGTCCCCAACCAAAAGAGGAGAAAAAAAGCAATCAGGACTCATTAAAACCTGTTGGAACTCTATTAAATCTGGCACTCGAAAAACTTTCTTCCACAGCTCTTTTCGCCAGGAGCTGGAACGATGAAAAAACGCAATTTCAGTTTGGTGCAATCCCAACTTTTACAAAGGAAAACAATTCAGCAAAATCGATTCAAATTAAAAATTATCAGTTCAACGATTTTAGTGAAAGGGTAAAATTGCGCAACTCGGGCGAAAATTTTCTTGTAACTGGAGAAAACAAGGCTGCTGTAAAAAACAAGGGAAAAATTATTCATGACATTTTATCATCGGTAAAAACAAAAAACGATATTGAAAGTGCATGTATAAAAGCTGAATTCGACGGGATAATAAACGAAACAGAAAGGAAAGAAATACAGGAAACCCTATTTCGAAATTTTGAAAATCCGCTGATAAAAGACTGGTTCAATGGAAAATACAAAATACTGAACGAACGTACTTTACTAAGTAAAGATAAAACATTGCGCCCCGACAGAATCATGATTTTTGAAAACAATGCAATAGTTGTTGACTACAAAACTGGCGAAAAAAAATCGGACAAATACAATTGGCAGGTAAAACGATATGCCAAAATCCTGAAAGAAACAGGCTTTATAAAAGTAGAAGGCTTTTTGTGGTACATAAATCAGAATGAAGTAGAGAAGGTCTGTGAGGAGTGAAAAAAGTCGGAACGAAGTCAGAAGAAAGAAGTTGGAAATAAAGACATGGTATCACTTCCCGTGATGCAATGACAAAAACAAACAAGAAAAAAACAACCCAAAGTCATGGCATTACTTTGAGTAATACTTTGACAGAAGAAACATTCATAAAAAAAACTATTTTTGCCAAAAATTCAAAATTATGATTCAAAGAATACAAACCGTTTTCATCTTATTATCGGCACTTTTGATTGCCTCTTTAATGAAATTGACTTTTGCTGAATTATCGGTAAACAATGAACTATACACATTTGTGGCGAAAGGAATTTTCAGTGGTGAAGAATTGATTTTCAATGGAATGGCTATTTTTATTTTTATCCCTGTCATTGCCTTGCTCCATTTCATCGTTATTTTTCTTTATAAAAAAAGAATTCTCCAAATCCGCATTTTAGTGTTTACAATTGTGTTGCTTTTGGGGTTGTTTGGCATGTTTTTCTACTTCACTTACGCGGGTTTTGATGGGGCAAAAGTAGCCTTCAAAATTCCTGTTGTGTTCCCCATTGTTGCAGCTATACTTGATTTTCTTGCCATTCGTGCAATTGGTAAAGACGAAGCATTAATCAGAAGTTTGAACAGGATTCGATAGCCTATGAAAGCAATGATTTTTGCTGCGGGACTGGGCACGCGCTTAAACAACGAAACTTTTGACAAATCCAAAGCGCTTGTGGACGTTGGTGGCAAACCACTTTTACAGCATGCAATTGAAAAGCTAAAAAAAGAGGGAATCACTGAAATTGTAGTCAATGTGCACCATTTTTCAAATCTTGTCATCTCATTTTTAAAGAAAAATGATTTTGGAATTAAAGTCCACATATCCGATGAAACTGAAAAACTGCTTGATACAGGTGGCGGACTAAAAAAAGCTGCAAGTTTTCTGGCGGCAGATGCACCGATTCTGATTTATAACGTCGATATAATCAGCGATTTGAGCTTTCAACTTTTGCTAACAGAACACTTAAAATCAAATTCTCTTGTAACTTTGGCAGTGAGAAACCGCGAAACACAGCGTTATTTAAAATTCGACGAAAACAAACAGTTGGTAGGCTGGATAAACAGAAAAACAGGGGAAACAAAAATATCGAGATCAGAAAATTTCGAAATGGCAGTTGAAATGGCATACAGTGGAATCCACATTATTCAACCTGAAATATTTTCCTTAATGCCTAAAACCGATCGGTTTTCAGTAATCAATTTTTATCTTGAACTGGCAAAAACACAATCAATAAAAGGATATTTTGATGATTCCAGATTGTGGATGGACGTTGGGAAACCTGAGCAATTGGAGGAGGCGAGGAAACTTTTCAAGTAAAACTTTACTATTTTATTAAACGACTAAATTCTTCCGGCGTTAATTCAATTTCTCTCAAAATTTGACGGGTTAACGGGCGAGCTAAAATCTGGTTTCCATGATGTGGTAAAGTTGTATATCTTCCGTCAGAATGTCGATAAAACCTATGACTTCCTTTCTGTCACTTGAATTCAAATCCAAGTTCAAATAAGAGTTTTTCAAAGTTAGAGACAGTTATTAAAGGTAGTTTGCTCATACTGCAATATTGATTTGCTGAATTCCTATTAATTTTGGCAAATCATTCAATTCCTCTTCTGAAATTTCTTCTATACATAGTTCAACAACCTCTTTTAACCGGATATTTAATTCATCCAAAGAGGAAGCCTGTGTGTGTGCTCCCGGTAATTCCGGCACAATTCCAACATATTGCTTTAATTCTTTGTCCCATGTAATTTCTGCAGTAAATTGATAATTCTTCATAACAACAATTTTCAACCAAATTAACGAATAATTTTCAATTTTTCAGAAGTTTATAATTTCTGTACTCAAACAACCGCACCCCAAACCATTTCTCTATTTTATAAAGAATCCGGTATTTCAACTTCATATTTACTTTCTTCAGGTCAATATCAACTTTCCAGTTTAATCGTTTAATTCTTTCGTGCATAACTTTTGGGTGCGTACCTTCAAAACGGGCAAGCGCATCATATTCGCCACTATAATTAAACTCCTGCTCACCGGCTTTTTTTTCGGCTTCTATTTGCGAAATACCGTCGTAAAACTGTTTAACTGATTTCACCTTTTCTTGCATAAAACGTGGATGGCGAACCCAACCATAATGGAAAACTTCCGCTTTTACCGGAATAACTTTAAGTTTCTCCCCATTTTTACGAAAACCCTGTGCATCACGGTAAGATTGAATGGATTTATCGTTCCTCACAACACGGATTTCTTTTCTGTACCAGTGCCGACAATCACCCACATAATCAAATGTTCCGTAAAAATGCCGGAACCCGAAAAGTAATCCTTCAACCTCTTTTCGTTCTAAATTTTCAAGCATCGATTTATGAACCTCACCGAGATAGTTTTCGTGTAAAACCTCATCACCCTGAATATAAAAGCACCAGTCGAATTCATTGGGAATGGCAGCAAATGCTTTGTTTGTTTCAGCTGCATACACTGCCCCACCCTTTTTCAATGAATCGTCCCAAACAGTATCAATAATCGTGATTTTATCAGGAGAAATTTTTTCTATGATTTGCCGGGTTTCATCATCCGAGTTTCCCACTGCAACGACAAAATGATCGCAAATTGGCAACACGGAAGTAATTGCTTCAACAACCGGAAAATCAAACTTGCCGGCATTTCTTATAAATGTGAAACCACAGACTTTCATGGGTGAAGAATTGAAGAATGACGGAAGTAAGAAGTTGGAAGTCGGAAGTTGAATTCCCGAAACATGAAGTAAAAGAAGTAATTATTGAACATGTATCGTTTTGATTTTTTCATTTTCCATTTTTATTTCAAAGACATAATACAACAAAAACTCAATCGCTCCAATTAGCATTATTGTGTTACCCAGCAATTCAAGCCCTTCTTCGGTTGCGGCTTTGGCAAGGCGGTAACTTTCGTCGTGATATAGAAGTTGCCAGAATTTTGAACGGCCAAATAATCTGCTAAAAATATAGGTGACCAAACAACCAGACATAAACCATGTTGATGCCGGCACACTAAAAAACCGGATAGTTGCGGCTTTTATCTTTTTGAAATCGCGGATCACAAGCCAAACAACAAGAGCAAAAACCAGCAAAACCGGATAAATCCAGTGATTAATAAGAAAATTAAACTCTCGAATAAACGAAATGAGAAAGAAAAGCGACACAATATTCGAAACTGGTTGAACCTCTTTCCATTTAAAACCAAGTATCAAATAAAAAAGAAAAAGGACAAACAGTATGATTTCCTGTCCAATTTCGGTGAAAGTAATTTCTCCAAAATAA
>JBFHJA010000291.1:0-5963 GCA_041596165.1 Draconibacterium sp.
ATAATGAAGACGGTTCAATTGTGTCAAAATCAGTGAAATGGTGTATGAAGTTGGCGTTCGAACAGAATTATGTGCCGCGGCTCAGTTTGCTGAACTCAAAAATTACCTATTATAAAGATCAGTTGCCATTCAGGGCTTCGGCTACAGAAGTTGATGCGCTGATTGAAGAACTTGAAGCAAAAGAACGTTTGCCAAAATTGACCAATCCGGTGCTTGATTTTGAAGTTCCCAAAGGCACTTACCACAATTTGGAGAGCTATGAAAGTATTCAAAATGAATTTCCTTTAACATATGGAATCGGCGAAGAAGGTATCCCAAACATGGGCAACAATTTGGCGGTCAACCTGAGAAAACAAGCAAGTGCAAAGCAATTAAAGGGTTTTTTGATGCACTTCGACCAGTTGCTTGCCGATTACTTTGCACAGTTGTCGCGCGTAAAAGATCTTTTCTCGATGAATGCCGAAAAAGATCAATTTGGGAATTATATTATTGGGCGCACATATTACACACAGCCTTTATTTGATATTGTGCCCAACGCTGAAAAACTGTATGTCGATAAAAACGGACACGCAGTTACTTTAAATGCAATTGCTGAAAATGATGAGGATTTCTTTATCAGAAAAAATAAATTTCTTGACCATTTGATTGGCAGGTTTGCCGAACAATTTACTGATTATGCACTCCTCACTTTTAAAATTTCAGGAGAATTAACAGCGCCGCGGGAATTGGTGGAAGATAAACTTTCTTTTTTAAATGCTTATCCTGCAATAAGTTCGGCGCGGGGAAAGGGATTCAATCACCAGAAAATCTGCAAACTTTGGCATCCCGATAATATTTCAGGTCTCCGGAGAAGGGTTTCTTTTCTTGCAGGAATCGATGAATCTGGCGCCGAAAAACTCAATTTTTCGCCAAGGTTTGTAATCATGCAACTTACAGGAGGTTACTATATCCGTATTTATGATCCTGTTGATTTACTCATGAAAAGTTATAAACTTTATGAAACCGAAGCCGAAGCAAAATTGGCAATCGAAAAAATAATTATCCTCGGTTTGTCTAAGGAAAATTTTCATTTGGAAATTGAACAAAGCGGTAGTAACCACTACTTTACTTTGGTTTGTGGGGATGAAATTTTGGCAATCGGCGAAAGGGAAAATTACCCCGACAGTGACCCCGGCGGCGAAATGGATATTGATATCGACAGGCTTATTAAGGTATTTACAAACGAATTCTACAATAATCCTGAGTCGAACAGAAATAATCTGGCTTGCCCGCTATTGAATTACATACAATACAGTATTTCGGTGGATATGGCTCAAAATCCGCCAGTTGCAATTGTCGGTTATGAATTGTTTTCAAGGCCTTTTAGTACAAATGTTTCCGACAAATTGATTATAGGTGAATTTATTATTGAAGGCGATAACAAACAGGAAGTTGATATTATTTCAGTTGACACTGTCCTTAAAAAAATCGTTATAGACGGAAATATTGCAGTAAAATTAGCTGTTGGCAATGTTTTAACGATTATCGCTTCACAAACCAACGATGGTATTTACACCGTAGTTTCGGCAACTGACCTTGGCCCAAATACTGAAATAATTGTTAACGAAGCAATCCCGACAAACACAATACCTTTGGGTGAATTGCTTTTCAATATCGAAACTGAAGCAGAATTGTTGGTTAAAGCACAGGAACAACTCCCCGAAATCTTATGGCAATTGATTGACAATTCAATACAAAAAGGCAAATATTATTTTTCCGATGAAAGTGGAGCATACCGTTTCAGAATTTTCAACAATAAAGGAATTAATTTGGCTGAAAGTGTTGAAGCCGATTTTAATAATCCGCTTGCTGATGAAATTACAAATCTCATTTCCGGCGTAATTCAGATCTCAAATTCAACAGGAAATAATGGCGAATACAGTGTTGCATCGGCATTGGCAAACAAAGATGAAGTAACTGTTTCTTTAACCGAAAATGTGCCTTCAACGGTTGCGGATGGTTCAATTGGCTTCACTGAAATATTCACCTATTCGGCAAATAAGGAGGAAAATTCGTTCTCAATTGAAACCGATTTGACAAGCAAATTATTCAGAGGCAACAAAATCAAAGTTTCCGGCTCTGAAAGTGTTGATGGAGAATACACAATTTTTTCAATTGAGTTTGTGGGTTCAAATACTATAATTGTAGTGGCAGAACCGGTTCCGGCGGATGATAATACGGGTGATTTTACCTATTCAAAATTATTTAAAATTGAAAAAGTTACACCCAATTCTGTTACTTTTAAAGGTGCATATGATGCAAAAGCTGTTGAACTTTTTATAGAATTTATCACTTCAAAATTTTTCAGCAACGAAGGATTTCATGTGTTGGAACATATTTTATTGCGCCCAAAAGTAAAAGGGCCACAGTTTATTGATGCTGACACAGAAATATTAACAGAAGGACTTGCGAATTTAGGTTTACTTTATTTTAACAAGACTTTGCCCTTATATTCAGCAAGCAATATAACCAATGTTTTTAGGGTTGATGGTGATTTGTCCGGCGATTTGGATGCTTCTGAAACTACTGATATTTCAAGCAATTTTACAATTCTGGACACTGGAGCAAATGATGCTGTATACAAAGTAAAAAGTGTAAGTTTTGATGCCGGAACCATCCGCACTACAATTAAACCTGAAGAAAAAATCCATTCCGAAATTTCACATTTTTCTCCTTTTGGTTCGATTGCTTTTATGAAAGGCACTGCAATTACAAATGTTTCATCAACTAATATAAGTGTAACGGTTTCTGATGCAGATACTTTAAATATTGTGCCCGACGAAATTGTAGAAATCCGTGGTTCGACGGACAAAATAAACGATGGCCGTTATTTGGCAAAAGAAGTGGTTGACAATTCCGGTTCACAGGAGATTATTTTCAGCCGCGTTGAAACCGAAATTAAAGATAGTTTGCTGCCAATTGTGTTGGATGAAGATAAATGCGACGATTGTCAAATTTCAGATCCATACACCTGTATTACAAGCGTGATTATCCCGCATTGGCAGGGCAGGTTTGATAATATGGATTTCAGGCGTTTCTTCGAAAAGCAGCTCCGGCTTGAAGCACCCGCCCACGTTTTTCTTGTAATCTGCTGGATTAGCTGTGAACAGATGACTGAATTTGAGAAAAAATACAAAGCCTGGCTGGTTGAAAATGCTAAAAAAGAGAAAGATTTTGGCTTGTTGTCGGTCCGGCTCAACGAACTGATCGACATTCGGAATCAACTCCGAAACGTCTATCCTACCGGAATTCTTCATGATTGTGAAGAGGATGAAACGCTCGAAAATGCGATTATACTTGATAACTCGGCTTTAGGAAATGCTTAAAACAAAATACAATGACTGATATTCTAAATACCTACCCGGTTTTTGAACGCAACCAGGTACTTACAAGTACCCAACTCAACAACATGGTAAATTACCTGGATCAACAAAACAGGTTGACTCGGGCCAAATTGATTGGGATGGGTGTAGTTTGCGGTTTGGAGATTGACTACAACAAAAGTGAAAACACAATTACAATTTCGAAGGGTACGGGGATTACTTCCGAGGGGTACTTGATAAATATTGGCGATTGTGTTACCGTAAAATACCGCCCTTATAATTTGCCGGTCGGAACTGTTTACGAACCTTTTGTGGATAGTAGCAACAAGCAGGATATCAAGCTGTTTGAGATTCTGACAGAAACTGTAAAAGCTGGCGTCGACGACAAATTGCTGGATGATGAAACATTTCTTGCCGACAAAATTGTACTGCTTTTTATCGAAAGTTTCGACAAATATTTGAAGTCATGTCTCGGAAAAAGTTGCGATGAGTTGGGGAAGGAAAGGATTTTATCGCTTCGTAAATTGTTGATCAGCAAAACCGATTTGTTAAAAGTTTGGGGTAGAACAAACACTGGCAAACTTGACGCAGTTTTTCCTGAAAAATTCAATCTTTCGGTGGTTAATATGCAACGCGTTTTATTTAATCCCAACAATTCACATTCGAAAGTTTACAACGATTTTTCGCAGAATTACACAACTGCAATCCTCGAAGTTTTTGATAAACTCATAAAAGCACTTTCCGAAACCTATGATATTTATCGGCCCTTATTTATTGAGTCTTACAACGAGAAAAATCCGTTTACAACCCCCTCAATGAACACAAAACTCGGGAAATTGCAGAATTTCCTGAATAATGTGGATGCCTCACTCAATTCGTATCTTGGTGTTCAATATGTTTATGATTTATTTCAGGATTTGATTTTGGCTTACAATGAGTTTAAAAATGCCGCTTTCGATTTAATGTCGGAATGTTCGGCTGACACGACCCGTTTTCCAAAACATTTGATGTTGGGCGAAGCAATTCCGCTTGCAACAACACTTTGCTCAAATTCGGAATACAGGCATTATTTTGTTCAACCACCTGTTTATAATTTGCAAAAACTGCTTATCCAACGTACGATTTCATTGCACAACCGGATGGTTTTAATGCTCGAAAGTTTTGATTTGAAACGCATTAATTCTATAAGTGTAGAAGAATCGAAAACTTATCCGATTCGAATAACACCAAGTCTTGAAAAAACTACTGCACTTAGCCTGCGCTCTATTCCGTGGTATTATGATTTGAAAAAGAAAAGCAGTTACGCTGCTTTGGGCACAATAAAAAATTATTGGAATTTCGATATCAGCCGCAAATGTGTGGATGAAAAAGAGGGTTTGGTTTTGAATTACGAAGATCAGTTGCCTGACCAAACGGTGGCAAAATACAAATTAGGTACGCCGTTGTTTTATGATATTCAGGATTATTCATTTTTGCGGATTGAAGGGCACACAGGTGTTAATTTGAATTTTGCAATCAAAAGGCTTAATGGCTTGAAAGCCCAATTTGATCTGCCGTTTGATATAATTGCTTTGCAACTCGATCCAAATCTTGGTTCGGTAACGATTGATTACAACTGCGGTTTCAACGACATTCAGGAAGAGTACCAAATGCTGAAACTCAACTTCTGCAGGTTTGCAACCGATATCCGAGAACTGTATAAATTTGTTGATGAAAATCAGGAATCGCTCTTTGATAATGACAATGAAAATTCAGAGGATATAAAAGAATACCTCGAAAAATTAAAGGAGATCGTTGAACTAATCGATTCAGTTTGCGATTCTTTTAGCACGTGTATCAAAAATTTTGATTTTCCGGGATTTCAGGAAAAATACAAATCAGTTCTTGTAAGGATTATCGATTTTGTGCTCATTGATCTCGAATTGCTTCAAAAAATCAATGTCAATAAAGAGGATGTTGGAAAAGAAATATCGCTGTTTAATGGCATAATCCAACGACTTTCGCCACTTGCAAATAAATTTATAGACTTGTTGTTTTACAACCGTTTTGTAAGGTTGTATTTTTCTTTCAAACAAAGGGAGTTTTACCTGAAAAAACAAATCGACACATTTTCGACTTACATTTATAAAAATCCGGGAATCGAACATCAAGCCGGAGTTCGGAAAGGTGGGACCTTTATTTTGGTTTATATCAACAATGAACAAAACAATGTAATAGCAGATTTTTGTTTGCCATATATTTGTTGTACAAAAAACAATTGCTTACCTGCCTGCGATGATGAATTTGTATTCGAAATGAAACCTTTTGCACGGCCAGATTATGCAATTACTTTAGTCGATACTCCTGTCGAAATTGATGCGTTGCGAAACGATGCACAATTGTTTGGTGCAGAGCTTTCTGTTAAAACAGATGAAGTTTCGCAATTTGGAGGCACAATAAAACAAAATTCAGAAACCAGTTCGCTGGTTTACACTCCAAAACAAGGTTTTATCGGGACCGACACTTTCACTTATATTCTGACGGATAATAAAACCGGCCAAAACGACTTGGGCGCTGTTACTGTTGTTGTAAAAGTACCAGAACAGGAGGGTTGCTACACTG
>JBFHJA010000292.1:0-5956 GCA_041596165.1 Draconibacterium sp.
AGGTAAAATGGGTAAATATGGGTGGAGGTCATCTAATGACTCGAAAAGGATATAACCACGAGCATTTAATTCAGCTCCTGAAAAATTTCAAACAGAAATACAATGTAAAAGTAATTCTTGAACCTGGAAGCGCTATAGCCTGGGAAACAGGAGTTTTAGTTTCAACTGTAAAAGATATAGTTGAACACAAGGGAGTAAAAACTGCTATTCTGAATGTTTCGTTTACAGCACACATGCCCGACACTCTTGAAATGCCATATCGGCCAAAAATAGTTGGCGCCACCGATCCTACAGAAAAAAGTAAATACATTTACAGACTTGGTGGTGTTAGTTGCCTTGCCGGGGATTATATGGAAGCGTATGATTTCGGGAAGAAACTCAGCATCGGAGATTTGGTGATTTTTAAAGATATGATTCATTATACAATGGTAAAAACCACAATGTTCAACGGCGTAAACCACCCTACAATTGCCATTTGGAAAGAGAATGAAACTTTACAAATAGTGAAGAAATTTCAATACGAAGATTTTAAAGGGAGGTTATCTTAGTTCTGTTTTTAGGTTTCGGATTTTATGCTCAGGATTCGAAATAGTACGTAAAAAAATAGAAGTCGACTAATCCATTTTAAAAGAAATTAAACTAATCTGAACCATGAGAAAGCTTTTTATATCAATCACTTTTATCCTGATAAGTATTAATATTTTCGGTCAATCTCAAACCAATGAACGGGCAAAATGGTTTATCGATGCACGTTTCGGGATGTTTATTCATTGGGGCGTATATAGCGGCGCTGAAGGTTACTGGAAAGGAGAAAAATTGCGTAATGACAATAACTATGCTGAGTGGTTACAATACAGAAACCGTATTGAAAAAAAAGAATATGTAACACTGCTTGATCGTTTTGATTGGAACGAAATTAATCCTGAACAATGGGTAATTCTTGCAAAAAACTCGGGGATGAAATATGTTACATTAACAGCAAAACATCATGATGGCTTTGCTTTATGGGACAGTAAAGTTAGCGATTACGACTTGGGTAACTACACAAACCCAAAACGCGACATTGTAAAAGAATTGGCTGAAGCCTGTGAAAAACATGGATTAAAACTGGGCTTATATTATTCTCATTGGGTAGATTGGGAGCATGAATTTGGATGGGATCACACCCGCGAAATTTATGGTATTACACCAGAACAATACGACACTTACTGGCAACAAAAAGTTATTCCACAAATGCGGGAATTGCTTACGAATTATGGCGAAATTGGTATGATTTGGTTTGACATGTGGATTCATCATTCACAAACTGTTGTAACAAAAGAACAACTACTGCAATTAAAAGGCTTAATAAGAGAATTACAACCTAACTGTTTGGTAAACTCAAGACTTGGGCTTTCCATTGAAGAAGACCCCGACATTGATTTTAAGACACTCGGTGACAATCAAATTGGAAACAAAAAAGAAGATTTTCCGTGGCAGTCACCTGCAACTGTTGCTCATTCATGGGGTTTTCATGCAACCGATTCCGAATGGAAATCAACCACAACCCTGTTAAAAAACTTAATCAACAATGTTAGTCTGAATGGTAATTTTATGCTGAATATTGGACCCCGTGCCAACGGTGAAGTACCTTTCGAAATATCGCAACGGATGTTGGAAATGGGAAAATGGTTGGAGGTAAACGGAGAATCAATATATGGAACACAAGCATTCGATCTTGATAAAGATTTGCATGATTGGGGAAAAATGACCTGCAAAACAAGTGAGGAACATTTTAATTTGTATCTACATGTCTTTAAATATCCGTTAAATAAAAAATTGAGTTTAACTGGTATTTCTGACATTCCCGAAAAAATATACATCCTTTCTGATAAACAGAAATCTCCGCTTCAATTTTCACACTCGGGGTCATTTACTGAAATAAAACTCCCTGAGTTACAACCCAATCCGTACGTTTCAGTCGTTGTAGCCGAATACAAAAAAAAACCAACAATTACTGATGGATTGGTCGCCAAGGGGATTGAAGGAGGTTATTCTTTGACCCCAGGAAACATTATTCAAAACATCGAAACTCTTAATATCTATAAGAAAGAAAGGGAAGGAACCGTTCCTGAATTCATTGTAATTAATTCGAATAAAACCTTGAAATGGAAACTTTTCGTAGATAGTCCCGGAGAAAAAGACATTGACATTTCATACAGTTACCAAAATAATAATGGTAAAAATAAAATACGTTTTATAGCATCGGAAACAACGCTGGAACATATAGTTAAACCTACGGGAAAAACAGTTGGAGAGCCCAATCAGAACTGGGTTATAGACAACTTCAAATCTGAAAGGTTAGGAAGAATAAATTTTCCCGAAAAAGGATTTTACGAAATAGAAATGGAAGTTATTCCGGAAAAAAAAGAGGAAATAAAATTTCAGTGGATATGGTTGAATTAAGCAGAACAATTGATTAATAGAAATCTAATGTATTCGAAAACTTCAAAACAGTAATTTAATCCTTTTCAACAATTGTTAATAACTCCGGTTGATACAAAGTGCATTTCTATAACCTGAAAAACTTGACACTGACATATTATTTTGTGTACATTTGATTTATCAGGCAAGCGATAAAAGGCAACTTGGAAAGTGTGGAAATGACAAAAGTTACTTAGTTGAAACCAAAACCATTTCAATCCTACCTTCGGGCAGGCGCGCTGGAAAAGCCGAAGTTTGAACAAGACTAACTGGATAGTCAAAGTTCATCAATTATCGGAAGAAAATCCAGAAGTTCTTTCAATTTTGAGTCATCAGGCAGGAGTAGTTTAAATTTCGGTTTAAATTACCGAACTGCACAACACCAACGGGTTAAATCCGGTGAGGTTGATTATCGTAAGCAGAATCCGCAAGGAGGAAGAAGAAAATACTGATAGACACTTCGTCCACCAAAACATCCGGAATGTTGAATGGACAACTTAGAGGTTTAGCCGTAGTAAGCTTAACCCGAAAGTAATGGGCTAATGATAATTCGAAAGAGTTAAAAAAGGCCGGCCAAAATAACAGTAGTCTGACACTGAAAGCAACTTCGGTTGCAGCTAGTGAATGGGAACTATTCTTAAAAGATAGTTCCCATTTGTGTTTTTAATAATACCAAATACTCCTTGTATTTTTATTTAGTTTTATTATAAATTATTAGAATGTTGGCTTTTTTCTAAGAAACAGGGTTACGTTTTACCTGATATCGGAATGTATAGATAGGAAGGACGCTTTTCCCTAAATTATTAAATCAATTATTACGAAGAAGAAACAAGGGAGACTTTAAAAAGTCTCCTTTTTTCATTTACATCCTTTCCGGCATTTCAATCCCCAATAAATTCATCCCTTTCTTAATTATTTCTGCAACTGTTGCAGAGAGCATTAACCTGAAGTTAAGTTGATTTTTATTGGGTTCTGAGAGAATTGAATGTTCATGGTAAAATTGATTAAACTCTTTTACCAAATCATAGCAATAACTGGCAATTACAGCTGGACTATAATTATCGCCAGCTTCTTTAACTGCCAACGGATATAATGTAATTCGTTTCAGCAAATCTTTCTCCTTTGAGGACAATGAATTTAAATTTACATTTTCATCAATAACAATATTGTTTTCCTCCGATTTTCTTAAAACAGATTTAATTCGTGCGTACGTATATTGGATAAAAGGTCCCGTATTACCATTAAAATCTATTGATTCTGATGGATTAAACATCATATTTTTCCGTGGGTCAACTTTCAAAATAAAGTATTTCAATGCTCCCAACGCAATCATTCTAAACGTATCTTCAGCTTCTTCTTTAGATAATGATTCTAACTTTCCTAATTCAACAGACATATCTCTGGCCACCTGTATCATTTCATCCACTAAATCATCAGCATCAACTACAGTTCCTTCCCGTGATTTCATTTTTCCTGAAGGCAACTCTACCATTCCATATGAAAAATGATATAAATCTTTACCCCACGAAAATCCAAGTTTATCAAGCAAAATTGCCAAAATCTGAAAATGATAATTCTGCTCATTTCCAACTACATAAACCATTTTATCGATTTCATAGTCATTAAAACGCATTTTTGCTGTACCAATATCTTGAGTCATATACACTGAAGTACCATCACTTCTCAGTAGTATTTTCTGATCCAGACCATCATCTGTTAAATCAGCCCAAACAGAAGTATCTTCTTTTTGAATAAAAATATTTTCCCTAACTCCACGCAGAACCTCTTCCTTCCCTACCAAATAAGTTTCGGATTCATAATATATTTTATCAAAATCAACACCCAGTTTCTGATACGTTACATCAAAACCACTGTAAACCCACTCATTCATTCTTTTCCACAAATCTACCGTTTCGGTATCTCCAGCTTCCCATTTAAGCAATAATTCACGAGCTGCCAAAATGGATGGAGCTTTACTTTCTGCTTCCTCCTTTGACAAACCAGTCTCTATTAATTCCGCAATCTCAGCCTTATAATTTTTATCAAACTCAACATAAAACTCACCGACCAAATGATCCCCTTTCATCCCTGAATTTTCCGGAGTTTTACCTTTCCCCCATTTTTGCCATGCATACATTGATTTGCAAATATGGATTCCACGGTCATTGACAATATTTGTTTTTACTACCTTACTGCCGTTTGCTTTCAATATTTCGGAAATTGAAAAACCAAGTAAATTATTTCTGATATGACCTAAATGAAGTGGTTTATTCGTATTAGGAGAAGAATACTCAATCATTACTAATTTTGATTCCTCTCCAGGTAAAATAACCCCATAATTTGCATTGCTATATGCTGCTATTAAATTTTTTATCCAATATTCATTTGAAATAGTAAGATTTAAAAAACCTTTTATAACACTATATGATTCAACATCTTGCACTTTAGTGACAATATATTCGCCAATCTCACTTCCGGTTTCTTCTGCTGACTTTTTGGAATACCTTAGAAAAGGAAATACAACGATAGTAATATCACCTTCCTGATCTTTTCGTGTATTTTGAACCTGGATTTGATTTTTATCAATTTTATAATTGTAAAGATCTGACAATGCACTTTCAGTAGCTTTATAAATTAAGTTTTCAATCTTCATTTTGATTTTCTTTTTTTGGATTAACAAAGATAATATTTTATAAGTTGGCCTTCATTAAGTCAAAAAAAAAGCTCTGCGTAAGGCAGAGCTTTTTAATATATTTCGTTTGAAATCTTATTTCCTAATTTTCAACACTTCCCATTCTACTCTACGATTCTTTTTCCTATTGGCTTCAGATGTATTTGGAACTGCAGGTTTACTTTCTCCATAATTATGAGAACCTACATAAGCATTATTTACACCTTTCGAAAGTAAATATTTAACTACTGTTTGAGCACGTTTTTCAGACAATTTCATATTGTACGCATCAGTACCAAGACTACATGCATGACCACCAACTACGATATTGAACTCCTTACTTGCAACTAAAGTTTGAACCAATTTATCCAATTCATCTTTTCCTTCAGGTTTCAAGTCAGCTTTATTTAAGTCAAAATATATTGTTGGAATCACAATATCCTGCCAATCTGGACATCCATTGTTTTCTTTTGATCCTGCTTCATTTGGACATTTATCTTCACAATCAATCACTCCATCACCGTCTGAATCTAATGGGCAACCATGCTCGTCAACAGGACAACCTTTTGGTGTATCAGGACATTTATCTTTAGGATCTGGAACGCCATCTCCGTCTGTATCAGGACAACCTTTGAATTTGGCTAAACCTGCAACAGTTGGACAATCATCGTCTTTATCAGGAATACCATCGCCATCAGTATCAGGACATCCGTTAAATTTAGCATCACCTGGTTCATCAGGACAATCATCTTTATAATCTGGAACTCCATCGCCATCACGATCAAGTGGGCAACCATTTTCATCAACAGCTACTCCCGGAGG
>JBFHJA010000293.1:0-5955 GCA_041596165.1 Draconibacterium sp.
CACTTGCATGGCGAATTGCGAAAAGTGCGTAGTACTTTTGACGAAAACCTGGTTTATACGCTCGATGGCTGGGAATTGAAAATGGGCGACAAATGCGAACAAGGCAGTCAGTTGCGCCCTCATATCGTTTGGTTTGGTGAAGCAGTACCTGCATTATACGATGCAATCCCGGTGGTTGAAGATGCTGATATTATTGTTGTTATTGGCACTTCAATGGCGGTTTATCCGGCGGCAGGATTGATTCATTACGCTAAACCTGAAGCACCTGTATTTGTTATTGATCCCAATCGTCCAGAAGTAACACTGAAAAACGTTGTTTATATTGACGAAAAAGCGAGCGTAGGAGTTGAGATATTAAAACAAAAACTCGAAAAACTAAAATAAATGGCTAAAAAACTACTTCTCCCAATTTTACTTCTGTTTGTTGCAAATGTTGTGCTTGCCCAAAGGTTTGACGGCGGAATTCTTGCCGGTTACAATGCAACGCAAGTTGAAGGAGACACCTACAAAGGCTACCATAAACCAGGAATTGTAGCCGGTGCCTATGTTCAAACCGATGTAGCACCTGCCATTTTTGCGGCAATGGAAATAAAATTTTCACAAAAAGGAGCAAGAAAAAAAGTGACAGATAATGATCCCACAAAATATGTAATGAGATTGGACTACGTGGAAATGCCGGTCTACTTTGCTTTCCGCACAAATGAACGGGGAGCTGTAATTGGTGGTCTTTCAACAGGTTTTCTGTTAAGTTCAAATGAATTCGACAATTATGGAGATTTACCTCCTGAAGACCAGAAAGCATTTAAAAAGATTGATCTGCAGCCGCTTATAGGATTTCAATTCGATTTTCTTGATAATGTAAAGGCAGATTTACGATTCGCGTTTTCAGTACTTCCTATTAGAAATAAACCCGGAAGTAATTCAGGTAACCTATACTGGGTAAACAACCAGTTCAACAATGTGATTACACTGGCACTGTATTACCAAATTGGACGGCGGTAAAAGCAATGATCTGAGAACATTTCATTATTTCCACTGTGTTGCCAGCTATGGTTTTTTGTTGTATTTTGTTAACTGATTCAAATCAAATTTACATGGATTCGTTACATTGCAATTCCAGTTTTACCACTTCAGCTGTAATCGTTTCTTCTTTAATTTTCTTTTATTTCTACTATTATTTTGCTTCTTCAGCATTGCCCGAAAAAATATGTAAAAATATTAAGGGGCAAGTACAAAAAAAGGTAGCTCTGTTTTTGACGAAAAAAAGTTCAGGCTTTTTGCTTTTGGGGATTCTCCCGGGTTTGATTTATTATTTCTTCCTGAACCGTGATTTTGGTAAATTTGGTCTTTCTCTCATTCATTTAAAAAGCAATTATCAAATCATACTTTTATTGATTGTTATTATTGTCGTGATTCTGTTTGTCAATCAGAAAGTTAACCGGCAAAACAATTCTCTTCAAATTGAATTATCAGAATGGAGTTTTTTATTCTTCGTTATCAATGCTTTGGGTTGGGTAATTTTTTTGCTGGGATATGAATTTCTATTTCGTGGATTTTTACTATTTGAATGCTACACCAGTTTTGGATTTTGGCCTGCCATTGCAATTAATATTGCCATTTATTCGGCAATCCACATGGTAAATGGGAAAGCCCAAACCATTGGAGGATTGATATTTGGTGGTATCGCCTGCTATTTAACGTTGAGCCGGGGAACTATTTTAATCCCGATAATTATGCACGCCAGCTTAAGTATTTTCTCCGATTATTTTTCAATCAAGTACAACGACAGTTTAAGTTTTGTCAAACAAAAAAATCGTAAATGAGATGTTTGGTTACCGGGGCAACCGGATTTATAGGGAACCGATTGGTTGAACAACTTCTGAAACTTGGAAACGAAGTTCATGTTTTGGCACGTTCCAAAGAAAAGGTAAGTCAGTTGTATGGAGATAAAGTCACTTTTTTCGAAGGCGATTTACTGGATTTGTTTGTAATTTATGATGCTACACGAAATTGTGATGCAGTTTTTCATTTGGCAGCTTTTGCCAATATTTGGTCGAAAGATAAAATGCTGGCTTACAAAACAAATGTTGTCGGAACAAAGAATATTCTTGAAGCAGCTCTTCAAAACAAGATTAAAAGGGTTGTTTTTACAAGTTCTGCTGCGGTTTTACCACACTCTGAAAATGGTGAAGAGATCGATGAAAACTCAGTTTTGCCAAAAAAATACACAACCGATTATGAAAGAACAAAGTTTCAGGCCGAGCAGCTTTGCATTGAATATTGTAAAAAAGGGCTGGAAGTTGTGATTGTTAATCCACCTCGTATTTTTGGCCCCGGGCTTTTAAACAAAAGCAACTCCGTTACTATTCTTATAAAAAAATACATAGCTGGAAAATGGCGAATTATCCCTGGAACAGGCAATTCTATTGGCAATTATGTATTTATTGATGATGTTGTGAATGGTCATATTTTAGCTTTGCAAAGTGGAATTTCGGGTGAGAAATATATTTTGGGAGGAACAAATATTTCGTTCAACGGTTTCTTTGATTTACTTTCAACAGTTTCAGGTAAAAATTACAAGCTTTTTCATTTGCCATTTTCAATTATTCTGGGGTTTTCAAAACTCGAATTTTTCCTGGCAGAAACAATAGGAAAAAAGCCAGTAATTACACCGCCATGGGCAAAAAAATATCTGCAAAACCGACCTGTATCAAGCAAAAAGGCAGTAAATTACGTAAACTATTCAACCACCCCGCTGAATGAAGGATTCAGAAAAACAATTGAATGGTTAAAAACTGAACAAAATGGAAAATGAAACCTTGAAATACTACACTTTAATTACAGGATCAAGTGCCGGTACCGGCAAACAAATTGCAATTGAATGTGCAAAAAGAGGATTTAACCTGTTTTTAGTTTCCCTGCCAAATACAGGATTAGAAAGCTTTTCAGATGAGTTGAGAAATAATTATCCTGTTTCTGTTAATCATTTATCGATAGATCTCACAAAAAGAAAATCGCCACAAAAAGTGTTTGACTATACCCGGGAAAATCACCTCAGCATAAATATATTAGTGAATAACGCAGGGCTTGGATTTAACGGAAAATTAGAAGAATCGAATACAGAATTGATTGACACAATGATTTTGCTGAATATACGGGCTTCCACTTTACTCACATTTCTATTTATTCCTGAAATGAAAAAACTAAAGAAAGCCTATATTTTAAATATAAGTAGTTTTGCGGCATTGTCACCCCTTCCGAACAAAAGCGTTTATGCTGCAACAAAAACCTACTTACTCTTTTTAACCCAAGCCTTGAACAGCGAACTTAAGGGATCTGATATTTCATTAACTTCTGTTCATCCCAACGGAATATCGTCAGAAAGAGCAATGGAAAACATTAAAAAATCATCATTTATTGCTCGGTTGGCATCACTGACTCCAGCCCAGGTTGCTAAAATTTCCCTCGACAACATGTTCTCTGAAAATGTCTTTGTTATTCCGGGAGTTGTTAATAAGGTTTATTATACCGTCGGTTGTGTTTTACCACATGGCTTAATTTTGAAAATCATAGGGGCTATTTTTAAAAGAACCTCATAACAAGATTCCATTTTTGCAAATTCGTCAAAACTTTCTGTCTGCCACATTTGTCTATCTTAGTACCCGATTATTTTATAGAATAACTTCAGCTATGCGAAAAAAAAATTACATGAATCCTTACTATGCCGGGATTTTACTTGGATTGGTATTATTATCGGCAATGTATTTTTCGGGGCGAGGACTGGGAGCAAGCGGCGGATTGAAATATGCCGTGGTTGCCGCAGTTGATGCAATCGATAAAACCCATGCTGAACAATCTCCTTATTACAGTCAATATTTTGTAAACAGAGAAAGTCTGCTGAAAAACTGGCTGGTTCTTGAAGTATTGGGGATGGTGTTGGGTGGTTTTATTTCAGGTGCTTTTTCGGGCAGGTTGAAATGGAAAATCGAAAAATCGCCAAATATTTCGAATAAAACCCGATTGCTTTTTGCGTTTCTGGGCGGCGTGTTTTTTGTTTACGGTGCACAATTGGCGAGAGGTTGCACAAGCGGCGCGGCACTTTCCGGAATGGCTGTTTTTTCGGTAGCGGGATTTGTAACTATGATTTCCATATTCGGTTCAGCATATTTGTTCGCGTGGTTTTTTAGAAAACTTTGGATATAGGCGTTCAGCGTTTCGAGTTCAGAGCAAGTAGTTAAAGTTGAAAAGTGAATGGTAAATAAGTAAATTTTCTTTCAATAATCATTAATCAATAATAAATCAAAATGGGTCCACTTTCAGTAATAACTTCACTTCCCGAATGGGTAAACCTGTTAATCGGGTTCATCGTCGGAGTTGGGTTTGGTTTTGCACTTGAGCAGGCAGGATTTTCATCGAGCCGAAAACTTGCGGGCATGTTTTATGGTTACGACACAACAGTTTTAAAGGTGTTCTTTACAGCAGCAATAGTTGCGCTCGTTGGATCACAATTCCTCAGCTTTTTTGGTTTGCTCGATTTGACTCTTGTATATGTAAATCCATATTTTATTGGTGCTTCAATAGTTGGCGGTGTAATAATGGGTGCCGGTTTTGTGATGGGTGGTTTTTGCCCGGGAACCGGAATCAGTGCACTTTCAATTGGTAAAATAGATGCTTTTGTATTCTTGACAGGAGGTTTTGTTGGCGCTTTTTTGTTTGCAGAAACTTACCCAGTTGTCGAATCATTTGCAATTAGCGGTTTTAAAGGACCGATGAAAGTTGACGAATGGCTGGGAGTTTCACCTGGTGTATTTACCTTTATTCTGATAGTAGCAGCTGTACTTTTGTTTTGGATTGCCGAACTGGCAGAGAAAAAGTTTAGCCGGCCTGATATTATTTCAGAAACTTAAATCAAAAAAATGAATGCAAGAATTAAAATAACAGTGCTTTTGGTTGGATTGGGAATTCTCCTGGCTTTTATGCCAAATCCTTTATCAAAAACTTTTAAATTGAAACCTGATGAGTTACTTGAAAAATCGGGTTCAAAAGAAATCTACTTTTCGGTAGACGAGGTTGCAAGATTTGTAAACAACGAAGACAGTACTGTTCAATTAATTGATTTACGTGAAGCAGATGAATTCATAAAGTGCAATATCCCTGGATCTGTAAATATTCCGTTTGATGATTTGCTGAATCCCAACTGGTCAGTTTATTTCAGTCAGAAAAATATGCGTACTATTTTTTACGGAAACGGCGACCAAAATGCAAATGTTGCGTGGACAATTGCAACCGGGCTTGGCACCGAAAACTGTTTTGTGATGAAAGGTGGATTGAATGAATGGTTTAAAACTGTAATGCTCACCAAATTTGAAGGGGAAAGAATTACCCCAAGAGAAAATGCCCTTTTCGAAAACCGGTACAAAGCACGCGAAATATTCAACCAAATAAACAGTTTGCCCGATAGTTTGAAAACTAAATATTTTGATGCAAAAAGGTTGCAAAGGGCAAAGTTGGATGGAGGTTGCTAGGGAGTATCTGGATGAATGAGTGATTGTTTAATTGAAGTAAGATCTAATTGGTTAATTGCCTGAATTGAAAATGGAAAAAATGAAGAGTTTGAAAATAGTGTTGCTGGTTTTGGCAATTGTTTTGGTTCTGGTAATTGTTAAAACTGTAGAAAAAAAGGGGTTTAAACAAGATGCTAAAAATGCAATTGAATTAGTAAAATCAAACAATTTCATAGTTTCGGCAAACGAATTTGAAAATAATATAACACAATATATAATTGTAGATTTGGACGAATCAGGTTCTCCGCGGTTTGAAAATTCGCTTAATATTCCGTTTGAAAAATTGCTGGATGAATTAAACTATCAAAAATTGAAAAATTCAGAAAAGAAAATATTACTCGTTTCTTCAAATAATTCAACCGCTGTAAAATCCTGGGTAATTTTAAATCAA
>JBFHJA010000294.1:0-5909 GCA_041596165.1 Draconibacterium sp.
CATCATATTTGATTTTCCATGTGCACTGGCTGCGCCAAACCTAACAGAACGAAAAGTTCCGGCCATAAATGTTACAAAATTGTCCATCATCTCTTTTTCTCCCATCTCACCCATTTCATTTAGTTGGTAAACACACCACAAGCCCAGAATATCAGCCTTACCTTCTTCAATCGAAGTGTATGAATCTTTCAATGCCTCGCGAACTGTAGTGGATTTATCAACAGTATTTCCTAATCCTAAGCCATGAGCAACTTCGTGAAACATTGTATTTTCAAAAAACGCATCGAATTTAATGTGTTTAAGTTGGTCTTCGGCAATTAACAGATCAGAAATTGGCACTAAAATCTTATCGAATTTGGCCTGCATCGCATTTTTAAGCTGCAATTTGCGGCTGCCTTTTTCTTCACGCACTTTTTCGTCGTTAGGCAAGTTAATAGCTATGGTTTTGCTTCCTGCATTACAGTCGCCGGCATAATACAAAGCATCATAAACGTTCATGTCAGAATCAATTCCAGGGGTTTCATTTTTGTATTTGTTCTCACATGGTAAAGCCTTTTGCAGGCCTGGGAGAAGAGCAGTAAACCGCACCAATTTTTCACTCCATTCGCGATCTTTTATTAAAATATATGATTCATAGGCTGCTTTATATCCGAAAAGTTGATCTTCATAACTTTCAATAGGGCCAATAATAAAATCAATTGTATTGTTTTTCATATCCATCCATGCCATATCACTTTCGAAATATTCATCTGTTAGTAAAGCATTTGCACGTTTTTCGAGATAATTTTTCAAACCTGCATCTTCAGCAAGTTCTGCTGCCTGCGATACCAGCGAAACAGCTTTTTCAATATGTTCTTTATATTCAATATGATAAGGAACTGATTTTAACTGTCCATCCACTCCCCTTCTAATTACTGTATAAAGACTTGTTTTGCTTACTTCATTCCAGGTTTCAAACTCTTCTTTTGTGATATCAAAAGGATAAAAATTTGCACCAGCCGGTTTTTCACCAAATCCCGCAACAAATGGTTTGTTGTTGTTCAACCTTTCCCATGGTCCGAAATTTATTTTTAGAAATTTTTCAGTGTATTCATCCAAACTGCCTGTAAATAGAGGAGTTTTATCACCAAAAGCCTGTAACCAGTATATATCTTCAATTATTTTAGCAGCATCTAAAAGCAGCGGCAGCATTTTCTTTTCATTCTCAGTGAGTACACTTAAATCTACTGCGAGTGTAAATGGCACAAATTCATCCGCTTTTTTCATAATTTCCTGATCTACTTCCATTTTACTATCTTTTTTTGAAGTTGAGCTGCAACCAAAAATGATGACTGCAATGAGTATAAAAACAGCTATATTTTTCATTTTGAAACAATTGTTTTATTAGCGTACAAAACTACAAAATGTTACTGTGTGATTTGGTTGACAACAGTCATAAAAATGAAAAAGGATAAATATGGAATAAGTTATTTATAATAAAAGTGGCAAAATCTATCATTTATTGCGAAATCAGACATAAACTACTACAAACAATTATGCAATTGAAATCAAACTAATTCCAGCGTTTATTTTAAGTAAACAACAAGCCAAAAGAAAGCATTTCATTGTGGTGTGCCATCCTTGTCAAACTGAAAAAAAAAGATAGCACAGGTTTTGTTTATTGGGTTGAATTCCGACAATCCCCGACAACTGATCACGCTCTAATTCATTATAAACAGGTTGTTTCCCATGTTTATCTGGTAAATCAGTGTATTATCGATACAATAACCTCATACAAATAGACCTTGTTAACAGCATAATGCGAAAGGTTTAAAAAGAAGAGATTTCCTCAGTTTTTTGGTAAGTACAAATAGGATTATTGAACCTTATGAATCAGGATTAAAAACATACATTAGTTTTCAGAATCCCGTAATTTTATCAATAGAATTATATCTGATTATCAATAATATTTTTTTTTGTTGAATTTTAAAATTACATGAACCATGAAAAAACTTATACTTCTTTTCTTTTGTGCATTTATAATAAATATAGCACAGGCACAATGGTCTCATGAATGGCAAACAAAGGATAATGAACATTTACTTTATGCAAGCGGCGATCTAATTGCCGGAAACATAAGTGGTGGTAATCTGGGTTTAAATTTTGTTTATAAAAGTAAATTTTCGCTTGAGGTGGGCTATTCTGCCGGATCAAATCAAATAAACAACCAAATACCGATACTTAAATCTGCAATAAAATCAAATGCAGATAATGTACTAAATCCCAATGAAATGATGGAAAACTTCAATATTATGTTTGGTCGTCATTTCAATTTAAACCCAAAAGAAACGATCAGGTTTATCATACAAGGTGGTCCCGGTATGTCAATGATGATGAATTGGTTAAACGAATCATCAGACACCCAAACGAACAATTTTTCTAAAAACCAATTAATAAGAACAAAGGATTTTAGTTTTTCCATCAGCTCAAAATTTGAGTTTCCAATAAATGATTTATTTGGATTTTCTGCCGGACCAACTGTAATTTTAAATCATGAAAAAAGATATATGAACTTTAGTGTAGGCTTTATATATGGTATTATTACAAAAAGTTAGAGAAAAAATCCTGAAACAAATTGATTTAAGAATTTCATATTTAACTAATGAGAAAATTTCTTATTCTCGGCACATAAAAAATTCTGTTAATCGAGATGAATCAACCCATTTTTTAACGCATACTTAATTATATCGGCATTCGATTTTAACTGTAGTTTCTCTAAAATATTTTGTTTATGAGTGTTCACCGTTTTTACGCTTATGAACAAAACCTCCCCAATTTCGCGTGTTGATTTACCTTCAGTAAATAAAAAGAAAATTTCTTTTTCACGTTCCGATAATTTATCAAAATCAAGTGTTCCCGCGGATGAAGGCGTAAGATATCCACTAATAACCTGATCTGTAATATCCTGACTAAGATATTTCTTACCATTATATACGGATTGAATAGCATCAGTTAGTTGAAAATAAGTGCAATTTTTCACTAAATATCCGTCAGCACCTGCTTCAAGAACACCTTTTACATATTCTTTTTCCAGATGCATTGAGAGAATAATTATTCTGACATCAGGCATTAATGTCTTGATTTTTTTTGTGGCATCAATCCCATTCATGCGAGGCATTGCAATATCAAGTAGCACAACATCAGGTTTATAATGTTTAACTTTTTCGACTGCAATTTGTCCGTCTTCAGCCTCGGCAACAACCTCAATATTTTCTGACGATGAAAGTAAGGTTACAATTCCTTCTCTAAACAACTGGTGATCATCTACTATTAATACTTTGATTTTCATGGTATTTTATTAATTATTTATTTGTTACCGGTATTTCAATGGTGGTAGAAGTTCCGACACCTGGTTCCGATTTAATATACATATGGCCTTTAAAACTTTCAAGCCGTTCCTTAATACTGATTAACCCAAATCCGTCTGGTTTTTCTCTTTTCCCGAGTTTATCTTTTTTAAAGCCTATCCCGTTATCTTTTACCGAAATTAGATACTTATTCTTTTTTTCAGCGATTTCCAGAATAATTTCAGTAGCCTGTGCATGTTTCAAAACATTTTGTAATAATTCATTCACAATCCGGTAGACAAAGATTGCAATTTCTTTATTAATAGTAATATTTATTTCTTCCCCTACAATTTTTGTGACTATGTTATTCATGGTTTTAATCTGCTCAAGCCGCCATTTAAAAGTAGAAGTTAAACCAAGCTCGTATAATATCGGGGGACTCAAATCGTATGTTAAAACTCTCGATTCGTTGATTGCCTTGGTTAGCAGGAAATATATTTCATCTATTTTCTTACGTACTTCGGTTTCAAATTCATGATTATCAATAGAAGATAATTTCAGAAAAGCCAGTGATAAAGTCTGGCCAAGACTATCGTGCATATTTTCAGCAATCCTGCGTCTTTCGCGCTCTTCAATTTTTGTAATTTCAATATTAAAATTTTTAAGTAATTTTTGATATTGCTGAATTCTTTTCATGTTTTTTAAAAGAGCCAAATCAGCTATTTTACGTTTGGTAATGTCAAAACAAATCCCCCGTGTACCGGCATATATTCCATTCTCTGCGAAAAACGGGAAACTGCTAAAGGTGAGCCAAAGTTTTGATTTACCGGCCTTTAGTTCAATTTCTGCTTCTTTTATTGCTGCATTTTGAGTTAACTGGATATGACTGTTTTTTTTATCGGTTTGAAAAAGTTGAGCAAAGCTTATTTTGCCCATAATATCAAGGGGATTAATTTTTAATATCGATTTTATTACCGGACTAACATAAACAATTTCGCCTTTATTATCTGTCTCCCAATAAAACTGTCTTGCATGTTCTGATATTTGAATTGTTCTTTCTTCTTCTCTTAAATATCTGCTAGTTTCTGCTTTTATAGAAAATTCAAGACTTTTGTTCCTTTTTCGAAGCAAATCTTCAACACTTTTCATTCGAAGCACCACATTTATTTGGGCTTGTAATTCACTCACTGCAAATGGTTTCGAAACAAATGCATCAGCACCCACATTCAAACCTTTTGTGCGTTCTTCTGAATTGTTTCCAAGTGCTGAAATCATAAGAACAGGTATGTGACTTGTAATCGAATCATTTTTTAGAATTTCACAAACTTCATAACCGTTCAGCCCTGGCATTAATATATCCAGTAAAATGATTTCAGGTATCTCTTCTCTGGCAATTTCAAGCCCCGAAATCCCATTGCTGGCTTTTAAAAACTGAAATTCAGGATAATATTTTTTTACAATCTGAAAGAGAAGTTTCAGGTTTAAATCATTGTCATCTATTGCTAATATCTTTTTCATGCTTCTTCACATCCAACCCAAAGGTTGAGGTTTTTAGGATTTATAAATCAAATCTTTTGTCAAGTTAGTAAAAATTTTGATTTGTTTGAATCGAATAATTATGTTTATAAAAATTTAATTGTTTAGGTATTGGGCATTTGGCAGATAACTTTCTGAAAATTAACATAAATTGTAAAAACAAAAGAGGCCAACTGTTATTACCAGTTGGCCTCTAAAATTAACTTGCAATTATTATTTCAAATTACTTTTTAATCAATTTTTGCGTTCGAACATTGTTGAAAATTTCAGTACGAACGAGGTAAATCCCTTGTTTTAACTCCTGGATATCTAAAGTTTCATTTGTATTTTGAGCTATACGACTTTGCACTTCCCTTCCCGTCATATCAAAAATGGAAATTTTTGTTTCATCACTTGGCAATTCTGAAAACCGAATTGTAACTTTATTGCTGGCAGGGTTAGGATACATATCGATTTTTAGGTTATTAAAGAAATCATTGGAATTTTTTATTCTTGTACTTACCAGTTCCTCAACTTCTGCAAAGCCATTTAGAATAACTTCATCCGAAATTACTTCAGATTTAAGAGCCAATGTTTTAGACACAGTTCTGAATGTACAATAAATCGAAAATTGATAATTAGCAAAGCCTGATTCACCAAAGCTAAATGGCATGCCTGACGACCAAGTGCTTGTTGACTGTGCCCTTCCCGGTTTTCCTATGGAATATCGAATTCCAGGATTTTTTTCAAATACCCATGACAACCAAACTGTCTGTCCTTCATTCACTAAAACCGGGTTTGTTAAAGCTACAGTTTGCCAACCTGTTGTTGGATTTATGACAGTTGTAGCAGTTTTACCTAATTGTGCTGTTGGCAATCCCGATTGATCATCATATACTCCCATAAGAATATTCCCTTTGCCTCCATTATGATAAATAGATATGCTTTCAATTATACCTGCTTCGTTAAATGTTACAGGCATGGCCCGGCGGTTTGGTGCAGTTGATACAGAAGTATATACTTCTGAAATACCATTTGATTCAGAATTTTTCAAAATTGAATATGAAC
>JBFHJA010000295.1:0-5902 GCA_041596165.1 Draconibacterium sp.
AAAAAAGAACCTGAAGTGCAGAATGAAGCAGCTGAAATTCTTGAATACATGGGAATGGAGAGCAAGAAATTCTATTCAGATTTGTTACAAAACGAACATTTTCTTGAATTTTACCAGCAGGCCACCCCAATTGACGTGATTGAAGAAAGCAAAATCGGCTCGCGACCGGCCCGGAGAACAGGAAAACGAACATTCGCCGATTTGCGTGCCATACCTTGGGTTTTCAGTTGGGGACAATCGAGATTTCACATCACAAGCTGGTATGGAGTTGGTTCAACACTGGAGAAAATGCAAGTGGAATTTCCAGAAAAATATAAAACACTAAAAAAATTAATTCCTACAAGTCAGTTTGTACGGTACGTTTTAACCAATATCGATACAAGTTTAGCCACTACCGACGTAGAAATAATGAAAAGGTATGCACAACTTGTGTACGATAAAAATGTTAGAGATTCTGTTTTACAACTACTTTTGTCGGAACTTGAAAAAACTCAACGCCTGATGCAGGAACTCCTGGGAAGACCAATGCAGGAACGGCGGAAAAATCATTTCTATTCAACCGGATTGCGGGCTGAAGCACTTGACATTCTTCACAAAAATCAAATAAAAAACTTAAAACTCTGGCGCGACCCTGAATTGACTGATCCAACAAAAAAAGATAAATTACTTAAAGAATTGCTAATTTCAGTAAATGCAATTGCAAACGCAATGGGAACAACGGGGTAAATAACTTTTACTGTCGCAACAGTAATTCTTGTTGCAAAGTTTTAGATTTCAACACAAAACAACAAATATTACCACTTTAGCAGTAATATTTTTGAAATTTGTTTTCTTAATCCTCAAAAAACGGATTCTTAAATTATTACACAACACACTGACTGCAAGCAACATAACCGATTATTGCCTGGATTTTCAGGTTTGAACATTTACAATTCACCAATAATTTTCAAATCAATGATGAAAGTACAGGCTTGTGGCACTGTGTTTTCCACTCAATTTTTAATAAAATAGTCCAACCCTACAGCTTTGGATGATATTCGCTAAATAATTATCGAACTGTGAAACTAAAGCAAAAATTTTACTTTTAAATTGCGATCAATTCACGAAATAAATCAATCTTTAGATTGATAATCGGTGTAATCAGACAGAAATAGGTTTTATCGAAAACTTACCGGTTTTTTAGTCTGAGAATTTGTAGCAAAAATGTAGAAATTAATGAAACGAAGAAATTTTATCGGAACAATAGCAGGCGGAACTGCATTACTTTCAACTCCACTTGCCGGATTTGGAAAAAGCATTGAGTCAAAAACAACAAATAAAACAAATGATTCGGGTGGAGTATTGGAAGCAGATGCCGCTGTAATTGGCGGCGGGTTGGGCGGATTTGCAGCAACTTTAGCCTTGCTTCGAAACAACAAAACAGTTATCCTGACCGAAGAAACCGACTGGATTGGCGGCCAACTCACGCAACAGGGAGTTCCACCTGATGAAAACCCGTGGATTGAATTTACAGGCTCAACACAAACTTACCGTGATTTCCGTAATGCAATTCGTGACTTTTACCGTCAGCATTATCCACTTACCGAAGAAGCGAAAAAGAATCCACTGTTAAACCCCGGCGACGGTGCAGTCTCGAAATTATGTCACGAACCCAGAGTTGCATTGGCTGTGTTGAGTAATATGCTAGCTCCGTATATCAGTTCTAAAAAACTTATTTTACTGCTCAATCACAAGGTTTTATCGGCTGAAGTAAATGGCGATTTGGTAAAATCAGTGCTTATAAAAAATCTGCTAAACAACAAAAACACAAAACTCATTGCCCCCTATTTTGTCGATGCCACTGAATTGGGCGATTTGCTGCCTTTAACAGGTGCAGAATTCGTTACCGGAACAGAATCAAAAAGCGAAACCGGCGAATTACATGCCCCTGAAAAAGCCAATCCCAATAACGTGCAATCCTTCACTACTTGTTTCGCAATTGATTATGTACCGGATGAAAATCATACAATTCGAAAACCTGCGGATTACGATTTATGGAAAAATCATATTCCCGATTTAACCCCTTCGTGGCCCGGAAAACTGCTATCGCTGCAATACACACACCCCAGCACGCTTCAACCCAAAATGCTCGGGTTTGACCCCACCGGAGCATCAATTGATGGAACTTTAAATCTCTGGAATTACCGTAAAATAATCAGTAAGAATAACTTCAAACCCAGAACATATTACGGTGATATTACGGTTGTAAACTGGCCACAAAATGATTATATGTTGGGAAATCTGATTGGATCTGAACAAGATTTCAACAAGCATTTTGAAGCTTCCAAACAATTAAGCCTGTCGCTTTTGTACTGGCTGCAAACCGAAGTACCACGTGCAGACGGCGGAAAAGGCTGGCCCGGTATCCGGCTCCGAAATGATATCATGGGAACTGAAGATGGTTTGGCAAAATATCCTTATGTGCGCGAAGCCCGCCGGATAAAAGCAATGTTTACCATAAGAGAAGAACACGTAGGAAAGGAAAATTACGACATGGTTTCCAGCAAAACAAATACAATTGCCGCCCCATTTTACGACAGTGTTGGTATAGGTTATTACCATATTGACCTGCACCCCACTTGCGGTGGCGTGAATTATGTTGATTTCCCGTCGCTCCGATTTCAGATTCCACTTGGGGCACTTTTACCTGTTCGCATGAAAAACCTTTTGCCCGCCAATAAAAACATTGGAACCACGCATATTACAAACGGTTGCTACCGCCTACACCCCGTTGAATGGAGCATTGGTGAAGCTGTTGGTTCGTTGATTAGTTTTTCATTCCAACAAAAAACTACACCGCATGAAACACGGGCAAACCGCGAATTATTAAAAATTTTTCAGGATTTCATAAAAACCCAGGGGATTGAGACAGAGTGGCCGGGGGAGGATGAATTGAAATAAATTAAGAGAACGATTTTTTGATAATTTTGGTCTACTCACCCTAATTGCGACTGCGACACAATCGTCTCTCTCTGCGCGCAGAGAGGGAGAGTCAATAAAAATTTAACAACTTGTTTTTTATGAACAGAAGAAACCTTTTAAAAACAACAACACTGGCTACAGCCAGCCTCTTTGCAAGTAGGATTTTGTTTGCTTTCGGTGATAATTCATTGGAGAACAGAACCGGCAAAGGAAAAACAATTCTACTTGTTTCGGGTTGGCAGGACGTGAATATTGGCGATATTGCCCACACACCCGGAATGTTAAATATCCTTGAAACTTTCCTGCCCGAAGCCAGAATTATCCTTTGGAAAAAAAGCAACGCTACCGAAGAAGTCAAATTTTTGCTTGAAAATAACTTCCCAAAAGTGAAAGTAATTTACGGAAATGTGGATGCCGATTTCAATATTGACAACAATGAAGTTTACGAAACCTTCAAATCATCCGACATATTGATTCATGGTTCAGGGCCTTCGGTGGTCGGGCAGGAAAACCTTGAAGCCTGGGCAAAACATACAGAAAAGCCGTTTGGCATTTTTGGCGTTACAATTCAAACTATTGATGAAGACCTGAAAAAACTGCTCACAAAAGCCTCATTTATATTTACCCGCGAAACCAAATCAATTGAAGTATTGAACAATAGCGGATTAAAAGGCGAGCACATTGCCTTTGCCCCTGATGCCACCTTCTTTATGGACATCCTTGACGAGTTAAAAGCCGATGCTTTTCTCGAGAAAAATCAATTGGAACACAAAAAATTTATTTGCGCCATTCCACGTTTGCGCTACACGCCATATTACAAATTCCGACCGGGCAAAGCAGGTTGGAGCGATGAAAAAATTAAAATGGTGGAAGAAACAAACGAAAAATACAAAGGGCTTGACCACGCCAAAATGCGCGAAGCAATGATTTCCTGGGTGCGCAAAACCGGGAACAAAGTGCTTGTTTGCCCCGAAATGACCTACGAAGTCGACATCATGGACGAACTCCTCATCGATCCTTTGCCCGACGACGTAAAGCCATTTGTAATAAAACGAGGCTATTGGGGACCCGACGAAGCCGCATCGGTGTATAAACATGCCCACACGGTGCTAAGTTTTGAGTGCCATTCACCCATAATCGCGCTGGCAAACGGAACACCTGCCCTGTATTTGCGTCAGCCAGAAGACACAATTAAAGGCCAAATGTATTACGACCTTGGGTACAACGATTGGGTTTTTGAAATAATGGAAACACAAGCCTCCCAAATCGTTGAGCAGTTAATGAAAATAACAGACAACTACCCCGCTGCCAATAAGAAAGTAAAAAAAGGGAACAAAAAGGTGGAGGAAATATACAAATCGGCTATAAAAAGAATTTAAAACTTGCATGAAGGTTGTATTACAGAATATGTTGCCTGCAAACAGTGCTGTAAGAAATAATTCCTATTTTTGAAAAGCCAAACATTTTACACCAAACAATAGGGATGAATTTCTCCGACCTAAAATTTCACTTTACATAAAAAGTTTTATAAACCTTTACAGTTAACATATTCCGTTAATTATAAAACACTCAAAAATAGAGAGAATATAAACGTTTCGACGAAGCCAATAAATTAATAATATGACAGAAACAGATATAAAAAGTGAAAAAGTAACTCAATATTGTTCAGTATGCAATTCTATTTTAGAGACTGAAATAATATTTGAATACACACTTAATATTGATTGTAGTGATGATTTGACTTTGTTGCAAGTATTGAACAAAAAATAATATTGATAGATGGTGAAAGATTAACTGATTTAATGTTTGAATTCAATGTTGGTTTATCAATACAATCAACATACGAAGTTAAACGTATTGATTCAGATTATTTTGAGGAATAAAAACTTAATAATACTACCCCTACTGCTGTAAGATTGCACTATATGACACACAAACTAACCAAGCCTGCAAGAAAATTGCTCAAGAAAACAAAAGCCGAAAAAATGGCAAACGATCAAAAGACCAAATAAACTGAAAATTAAAATACATAAAACCACTGATAATCAAACAGAAATAAAAAAAGGGATACGCCCAAGAACCCTGAGCATACCCCTTCAAAACGAAGAAATAAAATTTATTTAGCCACTCCAAGCCCTGCGAAAAGGTCCTGAAACGAATTTGCTTCAATGGCAAAAACTCCGTCGTTGCCAATCATACTTATCGGCCTCCAAAAGCTTGCATCAAAAAATGAAAGAACGCCCTGGTATGAATTCAAGCCCGCAGGTTCGGTAACGCCCCACGGATTGCGCAGTACGATATATTTCTTGCTGTTTTTATACGCCCATCCCAAAACTGTATAAGCATGGTTTCCAACCACATTTGTTCCTGTATAATTTTTATTTGAACCGTAAGTCCAGGCAGTCATCGGGTGAATTGTTTTGTAACTCATGGAGTTTTCCCTCACAATGGTGTACAGTTGATCGCCTGTCCGGCTGTCGGTGTTATAATAATAAGGCGTTTTATTGTTAAGTTGTGCCGTAGCTTTTACCATGTCGCCAAAAGCCGTTTGGGTAATATCGGGTTTGTCCGAATTGGTTTGCAGTATCCATTTGGCAAAAGCTTTTTCGTAAAGGGCAGGGTAAATTTCCCCTGCATCGTTTGAACGGCAGTAAATGGGCTGGTTGTTTGCCGAATTAACAAGCGTTAAATCTGTTACTTCCACCAACTTGCTGGGCGCATCTTTCCCGCCACCTTTTGTGTAAAACTGGATTGCATTTACCCTGTCGGTTTCGCCGGTACCCGTTGCGCGGTTCCTATGTAAAATAAGATACGGATCAACCCAGGCAATTGCAGCAAGGGCAGAAATAAAATAACAATTTCCAATTGCACCCTGAATTGGGTCGTTGTACTCCGTTACATCTTTAAAGAAATCGCCCATATCTCTCCATACTCCGTTTGC
>JBFHJA010000296.1:0-5892 GCA_041596165.1 Draconibacterium sp.
AGTACGATACAATCACAATTATCAATTATTTTTGATGAACGATTTACAAAATAAAATTTTTCTTTTCCAAAACCCTGTTTATTTTTGGAGGGTCTTGAAAAAGAAAAATTATTGGATGACACACTTAATTGAACAGACCCCGACGGTTTTTTCCAACCGGGGATTTCATTTAAAAATTTCCCAAACCTTATCATGTCCTGCCGAGCAGAAGATTCCCACGCCAATTCAAAACGTCTTTCATTATAAACGTCATCCAAAGTAACTGATTCTTTCAGTTTGGTGGCATCATCTCCAAATGCACGACTGCGTAAAACATTTATTAATCGTGTTGCTTCCGCATTATTCTGTCCAAGGCGAACCAACGCTTCTGCTTTCATCAGATAAACATCGGCAAGTCTAAAAATGCCATAATCATTTTCCATATCTCCATTCAAACCAGTTTCAAAATCCCATTTAAAACAACGGGCTCCTTCCTCTTGCTCTACCTGACCCCAACCATCCGCATCGATACTGTAGGTATAGGCAATATCAACTGTATGAATAAGTTCGCGGCCATGTGCTGTAATCAAAATTTTTCCATCAGCCCCTTTCATTGGGCCAATTAAAAACGACCATCCAAGTCTCTTGTCTGCGGGATCAAATGATTTTACATAATCAGGCATTGCGCTCACACCATTCCATGTACCAACTTTTAGGTTTAATGCAATTGGATCGAGGTAATGCAATGTTCTTTTATGAATATGATTTCCACCATCACTTGTACTGAAAACGATGGGGAATATAATTTCTTTTGAACTTTGATTCTGAACGGCAAAACTTGCCTTAAAATTTGGTTCAATAATGTACGATAATTTCATTACCTCGTCGCATGCATTAGCACATTCCTGCCATTTGGGACCACCATCCGGGTTCCAAACCTGAGCATTAAGATACAATTTTGCCAAAATGGTATAAACTGCACCCCTGGTAATTTTACCATAACTGGCCGAAGTAACATCGCTTCTGACTTTATCTTTTATTGCTTCCAGTTCGCTGATAACAAATGCATATACTTCCTTTCTTGATTTTGTTTTTGGTTTTGAAGTATCTTTAAAATCAGTAACAATGGGTACATTTCCGTAATAATCAAGAAGCATATAATACCAAAATGCCCTTACACCGCGAACTTCGGCAAGAATGCTTTCCTTATCGGTAATTGCCGCATTATCTTCAATCATTGAATAAATCTTATTACAAGTAGAAATTGCATTCATTGCAGAGTTATAGGAACTGGTTACCAAACTTGTTCCCTGTGTCCAGGAATGCAAGCGTAATTCTTTGAATTGTCCTCCATCCCACCAGTCTCCGCCTTTTCGGGTAGGTGTTATGGCCATATCAGAAGAACATTCGCTTAATAAAAAGAAATTGCTTGGATAGAGATTCTTCAAGGTCCTGTACATAGGAGCAATCAGTGAATTTATTTCACTTGATTTTGTTCCATATTCATCAACGGGTAGTTTATCATATACTTCTTCATCAAGGTTTGTACAACCCTGATTGGCAAAAGATAAAGCTATGGTGAATATGATTGCGAATATTTTAATTTTTTTCATAATTCAAAAAGTTTAATGGTTAAAAGCTAATATTTACACCGAGAGAAAATGTCCTCGATTTTGGATAGTACTCGCGACCTTCCACGCCAGGGTCGAGGCCTGCCATTTCAACTTCAGGATCGAGGCCTGTATATTTTGTTATTACAAACAAGTTCTGTGCGGTACAATACAGTCTCAATTTACTAATCCCTTTAAGTTTTGAAACATCGAAACTATAACCTAAGCTTGCATTATCGAGACGGAGGAATGAACCTTTCTCGATATAATAACTATTATAAACCGGACTTGTTTTGAGGCCAATTGTAGTGCCTTCGTAAAGTACGTTTGCTCCAGGAAGCCATTGAGTAGTTGCATATGACATTTTTGAGAAGTTCAGCAGGTCGTTGCCATAAACACCTCGGAAGAAAAGGTTAAGATCCCAATTTTTCCAGGTAACAATATTGGACCATCCATAAGTAAAATCAGGTTGTGCATTCCCAATATAGGTTCTGTCTTCGTCGCTTAAACCTTCTTTTCCATCTACCATATCATCATAAATATACTGACCATTTTCATCTATTCCGGTACAAAGCCAACCGTAAAATGTTCCAACTTCTTTACCTTCTTCCACAATATGGGTAGTATTTGAAGAACCTCCCCTAACCCATGCAGATCCGGTTTTAATTGCACTTGTAGCAAAATCTTCATTCGACAATGAAGTAATTTTGTTTTTATTATGTGCGAAATTAAACGACGAGGTCCAACGGATATTACTGCTTCTTATGATATCGCCTGTTAATAAAAACTCAAAACCTTTGTTAGACATCGATCCTACATTGGCAAGCATTGTTGGGTATAAATATGGAGGAACAGGAACTGAATAATTATACAAAAGGTCATCAGTTTTTTTATCGTAATACTCGATGGTACCACTGATCCGGTTGTTCAAAAGACCAAAATCAACTCCTATATTTAACATGGAGGTTTCTTCCCACTTTAAATTTGGATTGGCATTCTGGTTTGTTTGGTATGCGGTGTACCATTTCCCATTATCATAATATTGTCCCGATGCGCCGTATAACTGCAACGATTTATAAGGATCTATTCCATCCTGGTTTCCTGAAACCCCGTAACCAACCCTAAGTTTCAAATCATCAATGAATGTTGCACTACTCATGAATGATTCTTCATTGATTCGCCAGGCAGCAGAAACAGAAGGGAACATTGCCCACTTGTGGTTATCCCCAAACTTTGTCGAACCATCCTGACGAACGGTCAATGTCAGGATGTATTTTTCGAGATAACTGTAATTGGCCCTGCCAAAGAAAGAAATCAACTTATTCATGTTAGCACCGGACCATACATCACCGGTACGTAAATTTTCTCCAGCGCTGAGGTTATTATATAAAAAGAAGTCGGTGGCAAATTGGCGGTTTTGTGCACCTGAATTTTGATAGTAGTTATCTTCATAAGAATAACCGCCCAAAAAATTCAGAGCATGTGAACCAATCATCTTTCTGTAATTAAACGTTAGTTCCAAAAGATTCTTATCACTTGTCCAGTTGGATCGTTGTGCATAACCCAAATCATTACGGCCTCGCTCTGTTTGCGAGTTATAATACTGGCTGTAATCATTTGTTGACCTTTGCTTTAAAGCATTCAATCCGACAACAAATCCTTCAAATAAATTCAAATCAGCTTTGATATTCCCAAAGTAAATACCGCTTTTATTTTGTTGCCTGTTATATTCAATATTTCTAACCGGGTTGCCCTGGTCATATTCCTGCGAATCAAACCAAGACCCATCTTCATTTTTTATCGGTGCAACAGGGATCATGTTATATGCAAGAACAAAATTACGGGTATCAGTAGGGGAATTATCGGTACTTGTTATAGAAGTGGTAAAAGTCAGATCGAGCCTGTCATTTAATGCTTTTTGGTTGAATGTAACCCTTGCATTATATCTTGTCATGCTATTGTCTTTCACAACACCTTCCTGATCAAGGTAGTTCAGAGACGCCCTGTAAGAATTATTTTTACCGCCACCTGACATGGATACATTGTGGTTTTGACTTACTCCTGTTCTGAGAATGGCATCGAACCAGTCAGTATCAGCACCACGATCAATACCCGTTGTGTTCATATTATTTGCGGAAGTATATTCACGCCATTCACTTGCAGTTAATACATCCGGAATATTTGTTACATTGCTTACTGCCATATAACCGTCATATTCGACTGAACTAAAATCTTTTTTCCCCTTCTTTGTTGTAATCATTATTACTCCACTCGCCGATCTTGAACCATAAATAGCCGATGCTGAAGCGTCTTTTAAAACACTTATAGATTCAATATCATGTGGTGCAACAGATGACATACTTAATCCAGGAACACCATCAATAACAACAAAAGGTGAACTACTTCCGGTTAAGGAAGAAGTACCTCTCAAACGAATGGTTTGACCTTTTGTTACATCACCACTTCCTTGAGTTATGGTTAGCCCTGCAACTTTCCCTTTCAATAAATCTGATGCAGTTTGAGTTAATCCCTGGTTAAAGTTCTTTTCTGAAATGTTGGTTACAGAACCTGAAATTTCGCGGCGAGTTTGTGTTCCATAGCCGATTGCCACAATTTCTTCAATCCCAATCGCATCAACAAGCATTACAATATTAATTGTTGACTCATTTCCAACAATAATTTCCTGCGACCGCATACCCACAAATGAAAATATAAGTGTAGAGTTTTCAGAAATATTTGACAGGGAATAATTTCCGTCAAAATCAGTTACAGCACCATTGGTAGTTCCTTTAACAGCAACAGCAACACCAGGGATTGAAAGACCTTGCTCGTCCTTAACAACTCCTGAAACCGTTTTTCCCTGCCGGATGACTTTATCCACGATAAAATCGGTTTTTTCAGTCGTCAAAATAATGAGGCGATCATTCACATGATGATTCACATCGGTTTGGGCAAACAAATCGTTTAAGATATTGTCAATGGATTTTTCCTTTGCATTGACATCCACTTTTCGATCCACATCAATTAATTTCTGGTTAAACAGAAAATAGAACTCGCTGCTGTTTTCAATCTCATCCAGCACATCGATAACCTTTGCATTATCCATTTTCATGGTTAATTTGGTTTGTTGAGCATACCCTGAATCTGCCCAAACCTGGGAGATAAACAGGAACAGAAAAAAAGCACTTAGTCGCATAATTTTCCAAGTTTTAGTTTTGGCGCCATATTGAATGGCATCCCGAATCCATTTTTTTTTCATAGATTTGACACATTAAGTAGTTAAACAATTATTACACTAATTCACACACTGCTTGATTTTACAGGAGAGTGCTGGTAACACTCTCCTGTTTTATTAAAAGGAGCTTATCCTTTTTCTATCTAAACTAATTATGACTTTTCTCTTTTTATAGGTATTATCATTCGAAGTTTCACGGCAATATTCTTTATATTTAATAGGTGCGGTTCGGGAAAGCAGCTTTAGCACTTCTTCCAATGGTTCTTCAATAAATGTGGCGCGAAACGCATATTTCAGCAGTTCCTCATCTGCAATCTCAATCTCCACGTTGTACCATCTGCCCAACCGATCGGCGACCAGTTGCATACTTTCGTTTCTGAACACAAGTTTACCTTCTGTCCACGAAACATATTGCTCTGCTTCTATCTGATTTGTTTTGAATTGCCTGGTTTCAGTGTTCAAAGCAAGTCTTTGATCAGGGTTCAGTGTCGCCAACTTTAGCCCCTGATTTGAATATATCTCGACACTCCCTTCTTTTAGTATAATTTCTTCGCAAGACTCTGATTCGTACGCAATCACATTAAATTGTGTTCCGAGTACTTTGGTTGAGAGATTTGGAGTATTTACAATAAACGGGTGTTCTTTATCATGATGAACATTGAAATAGGCTTCTCCAGTCAATTTTACATTTCTGTTATTTGAAAAAATAACCTGATATTCAAGTGTTGAACCGCTATTTAAAAAACCTGTTGTGCCATCGGGTAGGACAAATTTTGTGCGGACACCCAGCGGGCATTGTATTTCAGCAATTGCAATTTCGGGCGAAACCGAGTTTGACTGGAAATAAAAAACAGCCATAAAAGATAGTATCAGGGGAATAATTAAAATGGCTGCAATTTTTTGGAAAACCGAAATAAAGCTATTGGTTTTTATTTTTTTCTCTTCAAGGTCAATTTGCCTGTGTATTTTTTGCAAAATAAAGTCAACGTTGCCTTTTGGAAGTAGTTCATTATTGAATTCGCTCCAATGATCTTGAAGAAAATGCTCTAATTCGTCCTTTTCTTCGGG
>JBFHJA010000297.1:0-5879 GCA_041596165.1 Draconibacterium sp.
CACAGATTATTGAAGATAAAATTGGATAGGAAAGAAAAAATAATCTAAAATACCCAATTAACCCGCCTGACAGGACGGGCTGGAAATAAGAAATGTGGAAGTATTAGAAATTCCGTTACACGACAAAACCTTTCAAATTTCTTATTTCTTTTTCATTATTTCTTATTTCATCAAAAGATAAGGTAGACATCCGAGCCAATTCAATCCAACAACTAACAATTGTTTATAACCTCTGTTTAAAAACTTAATCAGTTTTTAACTCTCCCTGCCTGTCAATTTTTGTAATTTTGTGCTTCGTCTTTTACATTGTAGAATAATTTTTAAATTTTTAAAATGGCCGAAAGGAAAAAGAACTATAGCAACAACAGCAACAACACTTTTAATATTGAACAAATAAACGCGCAGTACGGAAAGCTGCCTCCTCAGGCCGTTGAAGTGGAAGAGGCAGTTTTGGGAGCGCTAATGCTTGAAAGGGATGCTTACGTTACTGTTGCTGATTTTATCGATACATACAGTTTTTACAAGGACGAACATCAGAAGATTTTTGAGGCCATAAAAAAACTATCGATGAACGAAAAACCTGTTGACCTTTTAATGGTAACACAGGAACTAAAAGACCGCAACCAGTTGGAAGAAATTGGAGGCCCCGCATACATTACGCAATTAACAAGACGTGTGGCATCGGCTGCTCACATTGAATTTCATGCACGAATTATTGCACAAAAATTCATCCAGCGCGAATTAATAAGGGTTTCAACTGAAATTCAATCCAAATCCTACGACGATACTTTGGACGTTGATGAATTGATAAATTTCTCAGAATCATCACTTTTCAAGATTGCACAGGGAAATATTAAAAAGGAAACGGTTCCGATAAAACCAATTTTGAATGAAGCAATTCAGCTCATTGAAAAAGCGAAAAATCAAAAAGAAGGTTTAAGTGGTGTTCCGTCAGGTTTTACAGCAATGGATCGCATAACATCCGGTTGGCAAAAAACTGACCTTGTAATTGTAGCCGCCCGTCCTTCTATGGGGAAAACAGCATTTGTACTTTCAATGGCGCGCGAAATGGCGGTTGGACATAACAAATCGGTTGCTTTGTTTTCGCTTGAAATGTCATCCATACAGTTGGTTACACGTTTGATTGCCGCCGAAACAGAACTGGGTTCTCAAAAACTAAAATCGGGCCGTCTCGAAGATTGGGAATGGGAACATTTGAATCGCAAAATCTCAAGTTTAGATAAAGCTCCCATATTTATCGATGATACACCCGCGCTTTCAATTTTTGAATTCAGGGCAAAATGCCGAAGATTGAAAATGCAATATGATATAGAAGTGGTAATTGTGGATTACCTCCAGTTGATGACAGCCGGTTCCGACAGCCGAGGCAGTCGTGAGCAGGAAGTAAGTATGATTTCCCGTTCATTAAAAGCAATTGCAAAGGAATTAAACATCCCGATTCTTGCACTTTCACAGTTAAATCGTTCTGTAGAATCGCGTGAAGGAAAACGCCCACAACTTTCCGATCTTCGTGAATCGGGCGCGATTGAGCAGGATGCCGACCTTGTTTTGTTTATCCACCGCCCTGAGTATTACGGGATAACAGAGGACGATTCAGGAAACTCCTTGCTTGGAGTTGCTGAAATCATTATTGCAAAACACCGTAATGGTGCCACCGGGGATGTACATTTATCGTTTAAAAAAGAGTTGGCAAAATTCTCGGATATGGAAAATCAGTTTAACCATGGATTTGGTGATATTCCACAAACATTCAGTTCAAAGATGAACGAAGAAGATGAACTTGCCGCTGCAGGAATTTCCACCAATAGTAATTTCGACAAACAGGGATCAGGCACTTCTGATTCTCCTTTTTAAGCCTGAACAAAAGTATTGGGTCAGTTGTAATATTTCAGAATAAGAAATTAAGAATGAAACGACCTCAACAAAAGGCTAACATACAGGAGAATAATTAGAATGGGAGTAACATCGGATACCAATAAAAACAAACAATTACAATGAGATGAAAGTTAAAATAACATTACTTCTAACAATACTGCTAATCTCCTTTCAGGCAAAAAGTATTTCATTGTTGATCCCCATGGATGATTCACAAAAAAATCATTTAAAAGCCTATGGAATAACATTTTGGGTGCTTGAAAACAATATCGAAGTTAAGTGGCTGCTCAATTACAGGGGAGGAAGTTTTTTGATGCAATCATCGCCACAGATTGAAAATGAATGTGTTGTACGTGGGGTGACTTATGAATCGATTACCGATGCACAGGCAGCAGCAATTTTAAATGGTATTTCGCAACCCGATGTAAACCAGGATGCAGTTGCAATGAACAAAGCGCCAAAAATTGCGGTTTACTCTCCACCAAACAAGCAACCCTGGGATGATGCTGTAACACTCGTTTTAACTTATGCAGAAATACCCTACGACGTAATTTATGACGAAGAAATAATTAGTGGGAAATTAACAGATTATGACTGGCTGCACTTGCATCACGAAGATTTTACAGGCCAGTTTGGTAAATTCTGGCGCGTTTATCAAAATGCTCCCTGGTACCAGCAAGACGTTGCAATAAACACGGAGTTAGCAAAAAAAATGGGCTTTCTGAAAGTTTCGGAGATGAAGTCGTTTGTTTCCCGCGAAATTGAAAAATATGTATTGAACGGTGGCTTTCTGTTTGCAATGTGTGCCGCCACTGACAGTTATGACATTTCACTTGCAGCGGTTGGAATTGATATTTGCGAAAGTATGTTTGACGGAGATCCTGCAGATAAACAAGCCCAGCAAAAATTGGATTTCACGCACACTTTTGCCTTTAAAAATTTCGAACTGATTACTGATCCATATGCCTATGAATTCTCAAATATCGATGTAACCGACACTCGAAAAGTGCTGCGTGATAACGACTACTTTACTTTATTTGATTTTTCAGCAAAATGGGATCCGATACCTACCATGCTTTGCCAAAACCACCGCAACCTGATTAAAGGTTTCATGGGTCAAACAACTGCCTACCGCAAAGATGTGCTAAAACCAGGGAGCTTGGTAATGGGCGAAAATAAATCGGCCAACGAGGCACGCTATATTCATGGCGAAAGGGGAAAAGGATTCTGGACTTTTTATGGAGGCCACGATCCTGAAGATTATCGTCATTTGGTTGGCGACCCACCCACCGATTTAAGTTTATTTCCAAATTCTCCGGGATATCGGTTGATTTTGAACAACGTGTTATTTCCGGCAGCGAAAAAGAAGAAGAGGAAAACTTGAACGAAAAATTATAATTGGTTTTAGGCAAGTAAAAAGTTGAATTGAGATTATATCGATAAATTTAATATGGATATTAAAAGTTAACTCTAACCTGCATATATCTATGCGTAATCAGAAGATAAATGCACCTAAAATAAATGGCAAAGCAGGAATACAAATTATAATCGACTTTGAATAAAAAATTGGCAGATAAAAACAACTATTTTTACCGTTCTTCAAGATAAAAATTCTCCAGTAAAAGGCAATTGAAACTGAATATGTTAAAAGAAATCGACTTCCTTCCAAAATCAACTTCCAGAAACATATGGATAGCATTGATTATTTTAACATTTGGCATCATCTTAACCCTTGTGGCATCCTATTTCACATATATCGATGAAGAAAGGCAAGCAAATCAGGAATTTTCACTGACTTGTAATGAAATTAAATCAAAAATTGAAACCAGATTACATGCACACGCCCAACTTTTAAGAAGTAGCGCAGCATATTTTACTTTATCAGATACAATTACAAGGTCTGATTGGAAAGAATTTATAAAAGACAGCAGAATTGAAAAAAACCTGCCAGGAATACAAGGTGTTGGATTTACAATTATTGTCCCAAAATCTCAATTACAACAGCATATTCAGGAAATAAGAAATGAAAACATTCAGGATTCAACTATTGCAAAATATAATATCAGACCTGCCGGAGAGAGAGAAATATATACTTCAATCATTTATCTCGAACCTTTTGATTTTCGCAACAAGAGAGCCTTTGGCTATGACATGTTTTCTGAGCCGGTACGACGAAAAGCCATGGAACAATCACGCGATTATGACATTGCTTCACTTTCGGGCAAAGTATCCCTGGTTCAGGAAACCGACAAAGATTTGCAATCGGGAACTTTGATGTATGTTCCTGTATATTTAAAAAATAAACCCACGCAAACGGTCGAACAACGCAGAGCTGCAATTAAGGGCTGGGTTTACAGTCCCTATCGTATGACAGATTTAATGAAAGGAATACTAGGACGCTGGGATATAATTAATACTGAAAGAATTCAACTTAAAGTTTTTGACAACGATAGCTTAACAGCCAATTCGTTATTATTTGACAGCCAAAATATAGTAACTCCGGAACAAGAAGAACTGAATTACAGAACATTAATACTGCCAATTGAATTCAACAATAAGAAATGGACATTGTATTTCAATCAATCCAACAGTGTAATTTCACCTTTTTCGAACAAAGTACTTATTGTTTTCATTGGTGGAATGTTTATTAGTTTATTACTCTTTTTACTTTCTTTATCACTGTTTAACACTCAATTAAGGAGACAATTAGCGGAACAACTTAGCTCCGATTTAAAAGAAAGTGAAAGCCAGTTAAAAAAAACCATCACTACCAAAGACAAACTTTTTTCTATTATAGCACATGATTTAAGAAGTCCGTTTAACAGCATTTTAGGGTTTTCGGAATTACTGCTTGATAGCAACACCAGACTTGAAATCACAGAATATCAAATGTATTCAAGCCAAATTTATTCTTCAGCAAGAAACACACTTGTACTTCTTGATAATTTATTGAATTGGGCAAATGCACAAACCGGACAAGTAAGTCTCAATCCAGAAAAACAAATTTTCACCACTATTATTCAGGAGGTTTTTGAACTTTTAAATTCTGCTGCAAAAAATAAAGACATCACGCTTAATATTCTTGAATCAGAAGAAATTGTTGTTTATGCCGACCCGAATATGATTAGAACAATTTTGAGAAATCTTATTTCAAATGCAATTAAATTCACTAATTCAAAGGGCAAAATTACTGTATCAGCCTTGCAGAATGACGATTTTATTGAAATCGCAGTTTCTGACAATGGAGTTGGCATGAATGAAGAAACAAAAAACAAGCTATTTAGGCTGGAAACAAATGAATCAACATCTGGAACAGCAAATGAAAAAGGTTCTGGTCTAGGTTTAATACTTTGCAAAGAATTTGTAGAAAAACATGGTGGAAAAATCTGGGTTGAGAGCGAATTAGGCAAGGGAAGCATATTTAAATTCACTTTGCCTTTTACTCAATCAACCTGATATTTTATTCAGATTACCTAACAAAAACTATATTCATTGCGGGATTTAATGGGTAATTTGAATGTAATTTACTTTTGCAACATCGCCAATTCGAAAGCTGATTGGTAGTCGAATTGTCCTGATATCACGGATATTCAAAAAGTGAAGTGCTTCGAAAATCCAAACTGAACAAAGCAAAATCGTTGGAATTTCATGGTTTTTCGAATAAGTCAAACGTTTAAAAAAAGGGGTTAACAAAATGAAACGAGCAAACAAATATTCTATCACAAAGCAGAATAATTTTATGCGAGTACCATCGAATACATTTGTAAATCAATAAGTTTAAAGAGATGAAAATTACATCAGATTTGTTAACGGGAGTTGCATTGTTTATTTTAGGAATAGCATTATCAGCTGGTGGCGTCTATTTTTTAAAGGAAAAAATGGAGTTTTTCAATCATTCCACTTCGGCGGAAGGAGTAGTCGTTGATATTGAATCCACTACAGGCAGAAAAACTACGTATTACCCTGTGATATCATTTCAAGCC
>JBFHJA010000298.1:0-5862 GCA_041596165.1 Draconibacterium sp.
GTTGCTTCTGAAATCGCCGGTTATGAGCCAAACATTAGACCCAATGAATTAAGTGAGCCTAAAATAAGTTCAACTAGTTTTTTCTTTTATGAGTTTGGGGCGGAGGCAGTTACCTTCGAAATTGGAGACGAAACTCCGCGAGAATTTATCAGACAAAAGGGTGAATTAACCGCAAAAAAATTAATTGAAATACTAAATAATAAATCACTATAAGAATGAAAGTATTATTTATTGGAGGAACAGGGATTATTAGTTCAGCGGTTTCACGGTTGGCTGTGGAAAGAGGAATTGAATTATATCATTTAAACCGTGGTAAAAGTCACCGTAAAATTGAAGGTGTAAAAAATATAACTGGCGATATTAGAAATGTAAAACTGGCAAAAGAAATACTAAAAGATTATCATTTTAATGTTGTTGTAAATTGGATAAGTTTTGTGCCTGAACATGTTAAGGCAGATATTGAAATATTTTCGGGAAAAACCGACCAGTATATTTTTATCAGTTCGGCATCAGCTTACGAAAAACCAATTTCGAAATTGCCAATTACAGAAGAAACGCCATTAATTAATCCGTTTTGGAAATATTCGCGCGACAAAGCCGAATGTGAAAAAATACTTTTAAATGCATTCAAAACTAATGGATTCCCGCTTACAATCGTTCGCCCGTCGCACACTTACGACAATACTTTAATTCCAACAGACTGGGGCTACACCATTCTTGACAGAATGTTAAAAGAAAAAAAAGTTATCATTCCAGGCGATGGAACTTCGCTTTGGGTACTCACCCACAACACAGATTTTGCGGTTGGCTTCATCGGATTGTTTGGAAAAAATGAGTCGATTGGAGAAGCCTTTCATATTACTTCTGACGAATTGCTGAACTGGAACCAGATTTACAAAATGATGGCTGACGAACTTGATGTTCCACTGAGAGCAATTCACATTCCTTCTGATTTTATTGCGAAATACAATCCTGAACACGGTGCAGGTTTATTGGGAGATAAGTCGCATTCCGTAATTTTCGATAATTCAAAAATCAAGAAACTCGTTCCTGAATTCAAATGTAAAATTCCATTTTCAGAGGGCGTAAAGGAAATTATTTCGTGGTATAAAAACAACCCTGAGTGGCAGGTAGTGGATGAAAACATAAATGTTTCTATAGATAGAATAATTACAGCATTCGAAAAAAACAATTAAACAGATTGCATCATTGTAAATTCAAACAACATAAAACGTTGAGTTCAACAATATAAATCAGTCCTGAAAAAAGAAAAAATTAATTTAATTTGTTGGAAAAATAATTTACCCATGAAAACTATAACATTGATTTTTACATTGCTTGTTTTCGCTTCTTACGCATCAGTTTCTCAATCAGATACATTAAAATCCATTTCAGAACAAATTAAAATTGAAAGGGATAACCAACTCCAGGAGTTACAGGAAAAGCTTAAAATAAATGAAGATGTTGTTAATCGATTAACAGAAAAACTTGCTGATAGTGAAAATTTAAAAGCAACTGACAAAGAAAAAGTAGCAGACCTTGAAAAATTACAGGTGGCATTGGACAGTAGGTTGAAAATACTCGAAGAAGCGCCAAAAACAAGAATTAATCTTAACGGACAACTGGCTTTCACCGAACTTCTTAGTATTCAGCGGGATATTCAGCCTGCTGACTTGTTTTTAACTTCAAGAACTTTTTTTACGCACCTGGGGAATGTTTCAAATATTCAGCAATATGGAAGTTTTAGTAGCTGGAAATCAGAATATGACAAATGGAATTCAAAACAAAAAAGCAGTGATTTAATGGTTGACCTTGTCAATAATTCATTAAATCTTATTGGCAATGCTGCAAATGTGGTTCCGTTATACGGGTCGGTTGTAAACACGCTTTCTTTTGGCACAAGCTCCTTGTTGTCCACATGGGGCGCTAAAGACAAAGAGTTGGCAACAAAATCAGTAGGGATGTTAAAACTGCTAAATGTTATAAGCCAGTTTGAACAGCAAAAATCTATAATCGACCACGAATGGGAGGCTATTAACAAAGAACTTGAATTGCTTCAAAAAGAAAACAGCCAACTTTTATTGGATCAAATGGAATATTTTGGGCTAAATATAAATGAATATAAAACCAAATATCTCGCTGAAACATTAGACAGCAAAAGAGAAAATTATAAAAATGCATGTAGAAAAGCCATTTCCGACAAACTAAATTCTCTTGATTCTGATGCAAATACAAAAGGTAGCTGGCTGGGTCAGGTTGAAACCTATATGTACAGGGTGCAATCACTAAGATTAAGGTTTGGTCAACTTACTACACGAATGTTGTCGAACATTGATAATTATGAGCAGTTAATTCAAGTGTATACAGACAGTTCATTATTTCCTGCTGAATTTACAACAAGCATTGCAGGCCTGAATAATTCGCTAAAATCGGTTAAAAGCAAGTTTTATTCATCATTTAATCCGGTGAAATATATCGAAGATTCGGCTGTAATGTATATTGAGAGATAAGGAAATTAAAAGTTAGTGAGGGTTTCATTTGAAGTGAAACCCTCACTTTCCCGATAAACATTAATGTTTGTGCCCTGCATGTGGGTCGGCTGCGGCAGAAGTACGGTCATACTTGCAACAATCAGGAAGTTTATCATATACTTCAGTTGTTGCTTTGTGATTTGGTGTATCGTGACCAACTTTCGCAATGGCAACTTCCACTTTGTTTAAACTTGTTTTTGTGTCGTCGAAAGTTACCTCAAGCTGTTTTGTTTCTTTGTTCCAATCTGCTTTCGAAACTCCGTCAACTGCTGATGCTGCTTTTTCGATGCGTTTTTCGCACATGCCGCAATTCCCTTTTACTTCAATTTTTTCGGTTTTATTTCCTGCAAAAACCGAAACTGCGCCCATCATAAAAAGGGCTGATAAACTCAAAACTTTTGTTTTCATCTTTTTAATTTTTAAATGTTAATAAAAAACTTGACTTTATTTTTGCTTTATTTTGATTCCAGAGGTCTCAAATGTTTATAGAATTATTAATTCGAATTTTTATTCGACCCCGCCGGGGTCGCACTTATTACAATTAAATCCATGGCTATAAACATTTTGAATCCTCCAGATTCATTTCTGTTATTTAAATCTCTCGTATAAACAGCACTCCGGCAGTTCTTTGTAAACCTCATCGGGTGCTTTAAATTTCTCTGTATCGTGACCTGCTTTTGCAATGGCTTTCTGAATCTCATCTGAACTGGTTATAGTGGAATCAAAATTCAGGTGGAGCATTTTTGAGTCAATTTCCCAGGTTGCCGATTCTACACCCGAAACCGATTTGGCTGCCGTTTCAATGCGGTCTTTGCACATTCCGCATTCACCCCCAACCTTTACCATAACATGCTTTTTAGTAGGGGTTTCACTTTTCGGAACAACTTCACTTTTTGCACTCATATCCATACCCGCCATATTTCCATTGGAAACTTTCCCTCCTTCAGCTGCCGGATTCATCATACTCGCTTTCCCTGCCAACTGTGCAGCTGCGTCAACACTAAAAGTTCCGTTTGTAACTATTTCCTCACCTTCCGAAAGACCGTCAACGACAACGTAAGTATTTTCCATTGCCGCGCCCAGTGTAATTTCGCGCATTTTAAAGGTCGGGTGTTGAACATTGGGGATTTTTACATACACAATTGAACGAGTACCAGTCCAAAGAACCGCCGATTGCGGAATTGTCAATTCCTCGCCACTTCCTTTTAATGTTGAATGAATTGTGCCATTGATAAACATTTCTGGTTTTAACTTCCTGTCCGAATTATTCAGTTCAATACGCACTCCGGCAACCCGTTTTATTGGGTCGATAACGGGGTCGATAAAAGTTATTTTACCTGAAAAGGCTTTTCCAGGAATCGATTGTGTTGTAAAATTAACTAGCTGGTTTAGCGAAATCCAGGGCAAATCAGATTCATAGGCTTCAAAAATACCCCAAACTCTTGATAAATTGGTTACGTCGAACAAAACGGCGCCTTTCGAAACATAGTCGCCTTCGTTTACTTTTCTGTCAACCACAATGCCCGAAGTGTTTGCATAAATATCGAACGTGGAAGTTACATTTCCCGATTTTTCGATACTGCTGATTTGTTCCTCCGAAAGCTTCCAGTTGCGCAGTTTTTCGCGGGCAGCTTCAAACAACGCAGGATATTTATCTTTTAAAGACATGGCTTCAATTAACTCCTTTTGCGCTGTTACCAATTCTGGCGAATAAATAGTCGCTATTTTTTGCCCTATGCGCACTTGTTCTCCTGTAACGCTGACCATTAATTTTTCAATGCGCCCCGGCACATGCGCGGTTTGCGATTGTTTCAAACGTTCGTCAACCTGAATTTTCCCGTAAAGTTGAAGGTCTTTTGATGCTGAACCTTTTGAAACGATTGCAGTTTGTACCTCTGCCAATTTCAATGCCGATTCGCTCATTTCGATGGCAGAATCATCAATTTCGGCGTTCGAATTTTTTAAAGGAATTAAATCCATCCCGCAAATCGGGCAATCTCCGGGTTCGTCCTTTCTGATTTGCGGATGCATCGAACAGGTCCATATCGTATGCTCTTCTTCCGAATGTTCATGGATTTCGGCTTGGTTGCTATCTACTTTCGAATCGGGATTGTGAAAGAAAAGCCAACCCAGAAAAATTCCGGCAATTACAAACAGAATGGCTTTCATATAATTATTGGATAATATATTTTTTGTGTTCATTTTATTTTGAATTATAAATTGTTGAGTTCATCAGTTTTTCGGCCATCGCCACAGAAATATTGTAATCGGAAACTGCCTCAATCCGCTTAAAACCATAATCGAGAATTTTGTACTGCATTCTCAAAACTTCCTCATAATCGGTACCGGTGGTTGCAAAACCTACTAATAATAAGTCGGTGGTTTTTCGTGCCAGTTCCTCCTGTTCGTTATACAATTTAACGCGCCGTTCAGCATCATTGAGGTTTTGCAAAAAGCTGCTGTATTGAACTTGTAAGTTATTTTGCAAACTGATTGTTTGCTGTTTCCCGGCTTCCTGCATCAGTTGAGCTTCTTTTTGCATGGCGTTATATTTTTTCCGGTAAATGGGTATGGAAACCGAAAACATGGGCATTACCATATCATTTCCGTTCATCATAAACGTATTGCCCACGCGTTTTTGGTTAATCATGTAATTCAAACCAAGGCCAAGCATTGGCAGTCCCATTTTTTTAGCTTTTTGTTCCATCATTTCATAAGAAGAAACTTCGCTTTCCAGCATTGCCAGCATCGGATTATTTGCAAGAATACTATCAGCAATGGCCAATTTTTCGGCAGGAAGAGGCTGTATTTCCTTTGAATCGAAAATGACAACGGGAATATCCTTTTCGCGATTAAGCAAGGAATTAAAAGCTATTTCTGCTGTTTTCCGTTGGTCGGTCAACTCTGCCAGTTTATTTTGCTGTTCAAGGATTTCCATTTTTACCCTGAGTACGTCCTGCAAACCAGTTCCTTTTGAAACCATTCCACTTTGCATTTGCGGAGTAGAATTTGCACCTGCTATTGCAGTGTTTGCAGCATTCTGTGTGGAGTTCATCGCGCCCATTCCTCCTCCTGCGGTATTCATAATTCCTCCTGAATTTGTATTCATCGAACCGTTGCTATTCATTCCCGATGAACTTTCTCCATTTACCGGAGATTGGAATTTTACGAGAACCAACTTTTCAAGCGATTCAAGCAATTCGAGATTTTCTTTTACAAGAACAATTTCCCGGTCGAGTTTTACTAACTGGTACCAGTTTGTTTTTACCTCGTAAAACAGGTTGGCTTTGGCAGCGTTAAAAACTTCGTATTTGGCTTTTGCCATTTCAGA
>JBFHJA010000299.1:0-5792 GCA_041596165.1 Draconibacterium sp.
ATAAATTACTGGCAACACTTTCTTCGCCTGATTTCCTCTCACCAATTGGCGAAAACAACGGGTTTTTACTGAAACACTCTACCGGGCATCTTCCACACAATTCGGAAATTGATGTTCCGATAGTTTATGCGGATTATTACTTTCTGGAGACTATCATAAAAAAGAAAACAATGGAGAAAAACCAATAGACTGAAAATATAAACTGTTATGAAACTGTTTTCAGGGCTTATATTTCATTGATACTAAACTAATCAACATAAATGAAAAACTTAAACTGTGTTAAATACCATGTTGGCTTTCTGTTAATTTTCTTTTTCCTTTTATTATCTAAAGGAAGTTTAGCAACACAAATCCAAAACAACGAAAATAAAAGGCTTAATGTTCTTTTTATTGCAGTCGATGATTTGCGTACTGAAATAAACTGTTTTGGAGCAAAACATATGCACACACCTAATCTTGACAGATTAGCGTCAAAAGGGATAATATTTGAAAGGGCTTATTGTCAGCAAGCAGTTTGTGCTCCTTCTCGCAACAGTTTGCTTACAGGACTGCGCCCTGACGCTACAGGTATTTACGATTTAGCCACTTTTTTCAGAACGAAACTGCCAGATGTGGTAACCTTACCCCAACATTTTAAAAACAATGGATATCATTCCGAAGCAATGGGTAAACTTTACCATACAGGGCATGGAAATTCAGACGATAAATTATCCTGGTCGGTTCCGAAGTGGAATCATGGCGAAGTTTTAAGGAACTTAACTAAAATATCAAGCGGAGATACAACTGGCCTGGAGAGTGACTTCCCAAAGGTAAACAACATAAATTTACCCTGGTATTGTTCTCCACAGCCTGAAGAAAATATGACAGATGCTATTTTGGCCAATCGCGCGGTTCAGAGGATTAAAGCATTAAAAGATTCGGTTTTTTTCCTGGCTGTTGGATTTATTAAACCACACTTGCCTTTTGTAGCTCCTAAAAAATATTGGGATTTGTATAATGTTGATCAGATTAAAATTCCGGAACGGAAAACTCCCGATGGAATGCCGGATTTGGCGTTGGTTTCATTTGGAGAATTAAGGAAATATCATGGAATTCCGGCCAACGGAGAATTAGATGATGAAACAAGTCGAAATCTAATACATGGTTATTATGCTTCGGTTAGCATGATTGATGCACAGGTAGGTAAAATTTTAGATGCCCTTGAGGAAAATGGATTAGCAGACAACACAATTATCGTGCTTTGGGGAGACCATGGCTGGAAATTGGGCGATTACGGAAGCTGGTGTAAACATTCAAACTTTGAAACCGATACAAACGCTCCTTTATTTTTCTCAGTGCCTGGAATGAAAAAAGGAGTTAAAACAAAGTCTCTTGCTGAATTTGTGGATATCTATCCTACACTTTGCGATTTGGCAGGATTGAAAAAACCAAATCATCTTGAAGGGCAAAGCTTGTTGCCAATATTTAAAAACCCAAAAGCCGAAGTGAACAAAGTTGCAATTAGTCAATACCCGAGAGGTAGGTCGCTGGGTTACGATAGTAAAAGCGAAATCATGGGTTATAGTCTGCGAACTGAAGATTTTCGTTTCACACGCTGGCAAAAATATGAAAATAAAGAAGAAATTATTGCAGTTGAATTATATGATCATTCTAAGTCGGTAACTGCTCAAACCAACCTTGCCACCGATGAAAAATATGCAGGGAAAGTAAAAGAGCTTAACCGTTTGATGGATGAAGAATTAGCCAAATATAAAATTTTAAGGAGTAATAAAAACCATGTAAATCAATGATATATAGAATAAAACAAGAGTTATTAAACATATATATTAATTATTATTTTTCACCTAAAACTATTTTTTATGAAAAACAAAAATGGAATTAAAAAAGCAAACCGCTTTTTAATACTATGTTTCTTTTTCTTTGCGTTTAGTATTGGCACTTATGCGCAAATTACTGTAACCGGTAATGTAGTAGACGAAGGAGGATTGCCTCTTCCCGGGGTTTCTGTAATTATTAAAGGAACTACCACAGGGACAGTTACCAACATGGATGGTAATTTTTCTATCTCCAATGTCAACTCCAACAATGTTCTTGTGTTCTCGTTTGTTGGAATGGCAATACAGGAGTTTACTGTTGGTAATCAAACCACAATTAATGTCGTAATGGCAGAGCAGACAATCGGAATTGAAGAAGTTGTTGCTGTTGGTTACGGCGTTCAGAAAAAGGAAAGTGTGGTCGGTTCTATCGCACAGGCCACTGAAGAAGAACTAAAACGTACAGGGAATGTTACCGACCTTAGGCAAGCATTGTCGGGCAATCTGCCCGGTATTGTTGCACTTACTTCTTCCGGCGAGCCCGGTGGAGTTACAACCGGCGAAAGTGCTACCAACATTTTTATTCGTGGTCAGAATACTTGGAATGGTGGACAACCATTGATACTTGTAGATGGTGTTGAAAGGGACATGAACAATATCGATGTTAACGAAGTTGAAACTATTTCTGTTTTAAAAGATGCTTCAGCCACTGCTGTATTTGGAGTAAAAGGGGCAAATGGTGTTATCCTTATAACAACAAAACGTGGAAAGGCAGGTAAAACTGTTTTAAATTTCAATTATGTTGGTACAAGTATAATGTTGTCGAGACAGCCAGATAAGCTGGACTCTTACGATGCAATGATGGCGAAAAATGAAATCATTGAACGTGAAGGTGTATTAAACCAGCCATCCTGGAATGCTTATGTTCCGTACGAAATAGTTCAGCGTTATCAAAAACCGCAATCAGCAGAATACGCTGTTATTTATCCAAATGTGGATTGGGAAGATGCAATGTTCAAAGACATGGGGTTTTCTCACAGGGCTACAGTTAGTGCCCGTGGCGGTAGTAAATCGGTAAAATATTATGGATTGTTGGCATATACCCACGAAGGTGATATGTTTGAGGATTTTGATAATCAGAAAGGGTATGAACCCAACTATAATTTTGACAGGTTTAATTTTAGAAGTAACATTGATTTTCAGTTAACTAAATCAACAAAACTGCAATTTAACCTTTCGGGTTATTACAGCCAGAAAAATACTAACTGGAATAATGAAGGCAGCACAAGCCGGGCAGATTGGTGGATGTGGGCAGCTACCTATTATATTGCGCCCAACTTGTTCATTCCTATGCACGAAGATGGTCGCTGGGGTGCTTATCAGGAAGGTGCTAATAATACTTTGAATCCGCTGGCAGTTGTATATAACATTGGTATTCGCGAAACCCGCACAACACAGTTAAATTCGGATTTTGTTTTGGATCAGGATCTGGATTTTATTACACCAGGATTAAAATTCAGGGCTAATTTATATTATGATAATAGCGTTCGATCGGAAGGTGGTATATACGATGCAGCCAATAGCATCAGGGCCAACGAGGCAAATACAAATGTGCCTTTTAAACAAATCTATCCAATGTTATACGAAGGACCAGATCAGGATCCATCAGAATATACTTTATTGCTGCCTGTAAGCGACGAGGAATATGATTGGGTTTTGAGGCCATGGAGTATTCGGGCGGAAGATATTAAGGATGCTAACTGGTCAGGTTATATTCCTGTTACCAGAAGGTTGTCATATCAGGGGCAGTTAAATTATGCACGCACATTTAAAGAACACAGTGTGAGTGCAATGGGCGTCTTTAAACGCGAAGAATATGCACAAGGGAGTATGTTTAAAAACTATCGTGAAGACTGGGTTTTTCGTACAACCTACGATTACGATTCACGGTATTTATTTGAGGTAAACGGCGCCTATAACGGTTCTGAGCAATTTGGGCCTGGTTATCGTTTCGATTTTTTCCCGTCATTAGCTGTGGGTTGGTATGTTTCCAACGAAAAATTCTTTAAAGTTGACTGGATTGACAGGTTAAAGTTAAGGTACAGCATTGGAAAGGTTGGTGATGATAAAGTTAGTGGTTCACGATGGCTGTATTCTTCTCAGTTGGGTTATGGAGGGTATGCAAGGCTGAATGAAGCTTCTAACGGACGCAGCCCCTATACTTTTTATACAGAATCGGTTGTTGGAAATCCTAATATCCAGTGGGAAACAGCTTTAAAAACTAACATCGGCTTTGAAATGGGGGTGTTAAAAAATATGTTTACGTTGGATTTTGACTATTTCACCGAAGACCGTACCGATATATTAATGTCGGGTGGTAGTCGAACGGTTCCTCCGTTTTTTGGAACTACTCCACCTAGCGCCAATCTCGGACACGTAAAATCAAAGGGTTTTGAATTTGAATTGGGTTTCAACAAAAGAATTAATAATAATGTTGGAGTTTGGGCTAACTTTTCTGTAACTCATAACGAAAATAAAGTTATTTACAAGGACGACCCACCCTTACAGCAAGATCATTTAAAAGCCGAAGGTTATCCTATAGGACAACAGAAAAGGCTCATAAAAACTGAATTTTATAATAACTGGGACGAAGTATTTGCAAGTATCCCTACCGAAACAAATGATTTGCAAAAACTTCCCGGATATTATGATTTGATTGACTTCAATGCTGACGGGGTGATTAAAAACAGCGAAGATATTGCTCCGGTAGGGTATTCCACAATACCACAAAACACCGGAAACCTTTCGGTTGGGGCAAATTACAAAGGATTTAGCGCCATGGTTCAGTTTTACGGTGTAAACAATGCAAACAGGTATATAGCGTTCGATAATTACAGAAACAATATCGATATTGTTTTTGGTCATGTAAGTGACTATTGGTCAAAGGATAACACTGATGCTACCTCTTTTTTGCCAAGGTGGCAAACGCAAGCAGAAAATGTAGGCGATTATTATCTTTATGATGCTTCTTATTTGAGATTAAGAACAGCAGAAATTGCATATTCTTTTAATGAAGCTGCCTGGGTCAAAGAGGCAGGATTCTCAAATCTTCGGATTTTTCTAAACGGAAACAACCTTTTCTTTTGGTCCAAATTGCCAGACGACAGGGAAACCACCCATGACGGTGCAAATGATACACAGGGAGCCTATCCCACAACCAAGAGAATTAATTTTGGTGTTGAATTAACTTTTTAATAAACAGGAAAATGAAAAGAATAAAATATTACAAAAGTTTGTATGTAATACTCCTGATGCTTTTGTTGGTGCCAACCTCATGCGAAGATTATCTCGATAAAGCACCGGAAGCAGATATTACAGAAAAAGATGCCTTTGGAAACTTCAACAGTTTTCAGGGTTTTGTGGAGCAAATGTACAATTGTATAATGGACCCGGATAAAGGTGGGGCATGGAATAATTATTCATTTGCCGACGAAAACCTTAATAATAAAATTTATGCTTTTGACATTGGTAACTACTGGTCGAATGAAGGCTATTTTATGGGAAAACCAAATGTTGATCCTTCTGCCATTGCAGGAAGGGAGCGTAGTGTTTACGAGTGGGCATGGTACGCAATAAGGGTTGCAAACCTGGCCTTGGAAAAGATCGATGAAGAGGGGTTGTTTGAAGGAACCGATGAAGAGAAAAAATTAATTAAAGGACAGGCTTTGTTCTTTAGGGCTTGGTTTTATTTTGAATTGGGCCGGTATTGGGGAGGTTTACCTTATATTAGAAGAGTTCTCGATCCAACTGAAAGTTTAATAACCGAAGAATTTAACAGGCTCAATTTTCAGGAGATGGCGGTGGAAATGGCTAAAGATTTGACGGCTGCAGCCGAACTGTTGCCAAATCATTGGGATGAAACAGACGCAGGCCAAAGAACTCTTGGCCATAACAACGACAGGATAAATAAATTTCATG
>JBFHJA010000300.1:0-5789 GCA_041596165.1 Draconibacterium sp.
AACGCATACCCACAATACAGAAGCTTACGACTATTATTTAATGGGGCGATTTTATTGGAATATACGTTCCGCTGAATCAATATCGAAAAGTATTGAATATTTTGAAAAAGCCATACATGCCGATTCAAACTATGCATTGGCCTATGCCGGTCTTGCAAATGCCTGTTATGCTTTAACCAGATATAACCCGACTCCAGTTAAATATTATGAAAAAGCAATCGAACTGGCAGAAAGAGCGTTGCAATTGGATAAAAATCTTCCGGAAGCTTATGCTGTTTTGGGTGCGGTATATTCAAACGGATACTGGCGATGGAAAGAATCAAGAAAGTATTTTGAAAAGGCTATGGAAATTGACAGTAATAATATTGTTATGCTGTACTATTATTCAGATTTGCTCCACATTCTTGGTGAATATAAGTCTTCCCGCAGATATATTGACCGCGCCATAGAAATTGATCCGTATTCGGCAATCAACAGAATAATGAGCGCTTACTTTTATTACCAGGAAAAAAATGCAATAGAAGCGCTAAAGGAAGTATCATTGCTTGAGAGTATGTTAGGGAATCAATCAGCTCATCAGGGAGAGTTGTTTGTATGTTATCTGTATGCAGGTGATACGCTGGCTGCATTGGAGTATATGAAAAAAGGGTTTGAAACCAACCCAAATTACAGGGAGTATCAACCATATGCAAATCAAATAATCCCTATTTATAAAACCTATGGATTAGCAGGATTATACCGAATGATGTATAAAACTCCTCCTGACTATTGGTATGCCGTAAATATGGATTCTCTCAATACAGCAATTTATTATCTTGATGAAGCTTATAAAAACCGATCGCCCCGAATGGCACGAATGGTTCTTGACAACCAATATGTAAAGCTTCATAATGATCCACGGTTTTTGGAAATTGTTGACAAAACTTATTTAACTCCGTATTTTAATAAACTTTATAAAAAGTAATTCTCGAAATGTCAATTCATTCATTTGAAAGAATCAGTAAATATTTTCACCTCCATTAAACATGCTCTTCCAAAACCTCCTGATTCAAAAAATGCAAGTTTTTGCAAAATTTTACTAGAAATCATCCAAAATTTAAAGTTTATCCAAATTTTTTACTTGCACTCAAAGCATTTATTTTCAGAATTTTAATCAAGAATTTTTATTCGTTTCAAACAATTTAAAATTTACGATTATGAAAACACTTACGTATTTATTTGTTTTGGCAATTCTTGTAATTGCCGGCTGTACCAAGGACGATACAATTTTTGAAACTCCGGACAACCTGGAGTTGAAAAAGGCTAACGTGCCTATTCCGATGAAAGCCGATTTGAATGCAGTTCCCGATATGGAATCAGCTCTTTTAGAGGTACACCTTCCGTGGGGAGGTTCATATTATCAACCAAGCAAAATGATTATCAGCGGAACAGGTTCTCACGTTGGAAGAGTAAATGCAAAAAAAAGTTTTTATGAATTTAAAAGTATGGAAATAGTCATTGAAAATGGAATTCTATTTAACTATAATTCAGGTATTGGCTTAATGGTAGGAGCAAATGGCGATTCCTTTGAATATACCTGGTGGGTCAAACAGAATATGGACGATGGCAATTACTATGGTGAAATGGACATAACACCCGGAACAGGAACAGGAAAATTTAAAGGTAGTTCAGGCTCAGGCGATATTGTTGGTGGATGGAACATGAATAGAGATGGAGTCTGCTTTAAAATAGACGGTTATTTGGTTTATAAATAAAATTATTTTGAGGGGAAACTTCAGAGATAGTATGCTTTTTCTCAAAAACATACTGTAAATAAATGCTGTTGCGTGTTGATACTATACAAGCACAGCATTGTTTTATTGCTATTAAACATGTTTTTCTTAAATCACTGGATTCAAAAATTGCAAGTTTTCGCAAAATTTTGCAAGTAATCATCAAAAATTTAAAGTTTAACTCATTTTTTTACTAGTTCTCCGGGCATTTATTTTCTGAATTTTAATCAGGAAGTTTTCATTCATTTCAAACAACTTAAAATTTACAATTATGAAAACTATATATCAATTCCTTTTTCTGATTTTAATTGGTTGTCAGTCTTGTTCCTGGCACGATACTGAATCAGTAGAAAACAATCCGCTGTTAAACGAGTTACACTCACCTTACAAAACGTTACCATTTAACGAAATTAATCCGGAACACATGATGCCAAATGCTGAAATTTGTTTTGAAAGTAAGCTAAATGAAATGAAGAGGATTTCGAAACTAAGTAAAACGCAAATGTTAGGAAATATAATTTTTTCATTCCTGATTGAGTCTAATAAATTGGCAACGTTAATATCTTATACAAATAACGTTAATAGAATAAATAATAATTATAAAAATATTCAAGAGGCTACACAAAAAACAGAAACGAAGTTGATGGTTGGATCGGCGAAGAATGATTTTAACAGTACGATTAAAATTCCTGCGAGGTAAAAAATCTGTAAGTTGAGCAATGATGAATTTATCTAATAACGATTGTAATATTTTTCAATTATTAACAAAACCAAATACCAAATGAAAACTATTTATCAACTCCTTTTTTTGATTTTAATTGGTTGTCAGTCTTGTACCACGTACGACACTGAATCAGTAGAAAACAATCCGCTGTTAAACGAGTTTAACACACCTTACGAAACGCTTCCATTTGAAAAAATTAAACCGGAACACATTCTGCCAGCTGCCGATTTTTGTATCAAAAATATGCTTAAAGAAATGAAACGGGTTTCGAAACTTAAAGAGGCGCCAACTTTTGAGAATACAATGTTACCTATTCTGAATGAGGCAGATAAAGTGATAGAGGTTATATTCTATGCAGGTAATCTGAATAGTGCAAACAGCAATAAAGAAATTCAGAAGGCTGTGCAAAAAACAGAAACAAAGCTCACAGTTGGATTGGCGAAGATGGTTTTTAACAAAAAACTAATCAAACGTATAAAGTTTCTGTACGACAACCAGACGAACCTTGCTAATAACAGCCAAAAGGCTGCTGTTGAAATAATTTACACGAATTATTTTCAGGACTTTAGTGAACTTGGTTTCTTCAAGAAATTAAAATATGCAATTTTAACTGTAAAAGGCTCCAACCTTTCCAGTAAATTCTCTAAAAATCTTTTGGACGAGAATAATGCGTACGAACTTCATATCACGAATATTGATGAGCTGGCCGGCATTCCACAACTGGCTATTGTTGCCGCAGCAGAAACAGCCAAAAAGAAAGAAAAAGAGGGATGGATTTTCACGCTGCACCAACCAAGTATCAATCCGGTACTGATGTATGCACAAAACAGGGATATACGTAAAAAAATATACAGGGCAGCCGTATCCAAAGGGAACCATAATGATGGTTTGGATAACAAAAAACTCATTAAAAAAATAATTGAGATGCGAATTAAAACCTCGCAGTTGTTGGGTTACGAAACGTTTGCACATTTGGCACTTAAAAACCGGATGGCTTCTACACCAGAAACTGTGAACAAATTTATACAGGAGCTTACCACTGCCGTAAAACCTTATGCCGAAAAAGAAATTCAGGAAATAAAAGATTACATGGCCAGAGAAGGGATAAATGGCGAGCCGCAGCAATGGGATTACCCGTTTTACGCAACAAAACTGAAAGAAGAGCGATTCGGCTACAATGAGGAGGAAACAAGACCTTTTTTTGAACTAAATAGTGTAAAACAGGGTGTTTTCGATTTGGCAACCACACTTTATGGAATTACATTTCAAAGGAATACAGATATTCAGGTTTACCATGAAGATGTGGAAGTTTATGAGGTTTTCGACGAAAATAAAAGTTTTTTGGGAATTTTGTATCTCGACTTTTTCCCACGCGATGGAAAAAATGCCGGAGCCTGGAATACAATGTATAAAAATCAGAAAATAACAAATGGCAAAAAAATCAGGCCCCATACATCGATTGTTACAAACTTTACTAAACCTACCGACAATAAACCCGCACTTTTAACCTTTGGAGAGGTAAGTATTTTCATGCATGAATTTGGACATGCTTTGCATATGCTTTTCTCAAATGTTGAATATGCTTTTATTGGCCCTTTCTCCGTGTACACGGACTTTATTGAATTGCCATCTCAAATCATGGAAAATTGGCTCGTGGAAAAAGACTGGTTAAACCAATGGGCAAAACATTATGAAAATGGGGAGAAAATTCCGGACGAATTGTTGGACAAGATGATTGCCGGCAAAAATTATTTCTCAGGATTATATCAATTTAACTGGCTTAGTAGAGATAAACTTGATATGGAATGGCATTTATTAAAAGAGTTTCCTTCGCAGGGAGTTAAAGCGTTTGAAGTACAAACAACAAAAGAATATTCTTTCTTGCCACAAATGGAAGAAGCCTGTATCAGTACTAATTTTAGTCACATATTCGCCTTAGGATATGCTGCCGGATATTACAGCTATCATTGGGCAAATGTATTGGATGCAGATGCCTTTGTTCTGTTTAAGGAGAATGGCATATTCGACAAAGCAACCGCTACCTCTTTCCGTAAAAATATTTTGGAGAAAGGGGCATTAGAACATCCTATGATACTATATTCTCGTTTCAGGGGAAGCGAACCTTCCATAGATGCGATGCTTGCCCGAAGTGGGTTCAAAGCTTATCCATAAGAAGTTGAAATATGTGTAAATGATTTAAAAATCGCTAAACCACCTGATTCAAAAATTGCAAGTTTTCCCAAAATCCTGTAAGAAATCATCAAAAATTTAAAGTTTATATCAATTTTTTACCAGTACTCACGGCATTTATTTTCAGAAATTTAATCAAGAATTTTTTATTCATTTCAAACAATTTAAAATTTACGATTATGAAAACACTAATTTATTTATTTATAATCGCAATACTTGTTATGGAAAGCTGCGCTAAAGACGATACAACAACTAAAATACCCATTTCAATAAAAATTGATTGCCTTGCTGTTCCTGATAAAAAATCAGATTTAATTCCTGTAAATATACCTGGACAAGTTGTTTATTACACTTATAGCAGACTTATTGTCAGAGGAGCAGGCAGATACTTGGGGAAAATCGATGCTGAGAAAAGTTTTTATGTAATAAAAAGTATAGAATTTTTCACTAATGATGTTGGACTACAATATATTCGAAATTTAGGTGAAGGGAAAGTGGTAGGAACAAATGGCGATGGATTTGAATTCACATTTTGGTCAGTAGAGTCACTTGACAACTTCAAAATTGTTGGTGAATTGAAAACAATACTCGAAACCGGGACCGGAATATTTGAAGGATGTTCAGGAACATTAAATATTGTTGGCTCTGCAAATAATAAACTCTGGTTATGTGTAGATGGTTATCTGTTTTTTGAATAAAATTATTTGTGGTTAAAAATTAAGAGATATAAATTTCCATAAAGGATGTACTTTAAAATAAATACTGTGGCAAGGTAATACTATTCACCACAGCATTTATTTTATTGCCATTTCCCTGCATCCTGCTTTTTTTGAATTAGCTATTTTCATCTTGTTGGATGAAATCTGATGAGGTATCTCTAAACGCGATGCTTTTTTATTTAAATCTATTCTTCTCATAAGACAAATAAAAAATATTAAATTGCAACAAGAACCAATTTAAATTTTAAGAAATGAAATTCAGGTTAATCGCAATTTGTTTGTTATTTGTTTTGAACTCCAATTTAATTATCGCCCAACCAATAGAACATCCCAATGTAATCCTCATCATTACCGATGACCAGGGTTACGGTGATTTGGGAATTA
>JBFHJA010000301.1:0-5776 GCA_041596165.1 Draconibacterium sp.
CTATTTAGTGTCTCATAGAAAACTCCGCAAATTTGAAATAACAAATCACAAAAGCCAAAAAACAAATAAATCTCAAAATACCAAGTTTCAATATATAAAACAGTTTAAAAAAATTGACAGTTTGAATTTGGAATTTATTTGAAGTTTGGAGATTGGAGTTTTCGTATAAATACTATTTAGAGATCATTTCTTCGATAACTTCCAAATCAATATCAGGCTCAGTAATTTGGAGTTTGGCTTGTTTATAGAATTCATTCCTCTTTTTCAGTGTATCATCGATAAAAGCAACAAGTTCTTCCCTCGATTTTCCTTTTATCAGCGGGCGTTCAGTTTTCGATTTTAAAAGCCGGTCGGCCAAAATCGCAGGATCAATATTAAGATAAATGGTTTTCCCGGATTGGTTCATCAAATCGATATTATCGAAAAAACAAGGCGCACCACCTCCTGTGGCGATAATAATATCTGTAAATTCCGACAACTCTTCAAGCGCCTTTCTTTCCTTATTTCTAAACTCCGCCTCGCCTTCCTGTTCAAAAATCTGGGGTATGGTTTTATGGTTTCTCTCCTCAATATAATGGTCCATATCCACAAACTGCAAATTCAAATGCTCCGCAAGTCTTCTCCCTAAAGTCGATTTGCCGCATCCCATGTATCCAATAAGGTAGATTCTCATAATTTATAGTTTAAAATTCCGGATTTAAAGTTCAGGGTACCGAGTTCAAAGTTTGCTTTACTTTGAACCCGAAACCTTGAACATTGAACTCAGAAAAGTGACATTTGTGTTGGGTCCGGGTCATCTTTTTTTGGCCGTTTTATTTCAAACGGAATATCATTAGAACTTCGTTTCTCTTTTATTTTAGGTGTTTCAGCAGGCTCTGGTTCATCTGGTTCAATCAATTCATCCGGTTGTGGTTTGTCATCCTCATCTTTTATGATTGGTTCAATCTCAATTATTCTCCCCACTTCGTAATTCGACAACCGTTTTCCCTTTGCTTTCCATGATTTTACACCAATAAATTCTGCTACTTCGATGATTTCATTTTCGCGTTCAGAATATTTTCCTTCAAATTGTAATTCAAACCGGGGGTAGTGAACCCAAGTAACACTTACCAATTTATTGTCGGGGTTTTCACCGATAAAACGATACATTTTACCTTCCGAATCCTCTATCTCAAAGCGTTTTACGTAATAGAACTGTTGCTCGGCATCAAAATACACTACTGACAATATTTTACCACTATCAAATTTTTCGATGGTTAAAATATCGCTTTCAAAATGATTACTTAAATCGAAGTTATATAACTGGTAATCGCCCCGTTTATAAAGAACAAGGATTTTATCGTCACCCCAAAATTCGCCAAGATATTTTCCACGGTTGTCTGCATTTAAGCGCAATACGTCTTCATCGAACCAAATTTTTCGGCCTCCCAAAGTGGAATGACCCTTTTCTTTTAAGCTGATTTTATGTACTTCGTTTTTTGTGAGCAAATTCCCCATAGATTGCCGCCCTTTTATGGCCAACTCTCCCATATCGATCTCAAAATTCAACTTTTTGATACGTGGTTTTGGTTTCAGCACAATTCGCAATACTTCCGCTTCACCATTTGGGTTTGCTGAAAAATAAACAACGCGCGATCCTTTTGTTTCTTTTGTCAGGTTATATTCTTTGTCACGCGTAACTCCTGTTACCGAGAAGCGCTTCATATAATGGAATCCCGATTCACCGTCCTTGTAAACCACATTGTAAATTGTGCGGTTGTCGTTCTTTTTGAAAATCTCGACATGCAACGGGTTTTTATCGATAAATGCCTTGTCTGAAACTTTGCTGATAAAATAAGTACCGTCGCGCCGAAAGACGATAATATCATCAATATCAGAGCAATCGCAAATGTACTCGGCCTTTTTCAAACCAGTTCCAACAAAACCTTCTTTGCGGTCGAGGTACAGTTTTTCGTTTCGGACAACAACTTTTGATGCAACAATATTTTCGAAACTGCGAATTTCGGTTTTGCGTTCTTTGCCCTTTCCATATTTGGTTTTCAGGTGCACAAACCATTTAATTGTGAAAGGGACAATATTTTCAATATTGCTTTCAACCTCGGCAATTTCGTCTTCAATGGCTTTTAAAAGTTCATCAGCCTTGTCTTTATTGAATTTCAGAATCCGCGCCATCCTGATTTCCATCAGTTTTAAAATGTCTTCGCGGGTAATTTCGCGCCTGAGTTTTGGTTTCCAGGGTTCCAATCGCATATCAATGTGCGCAATTGCCTGGTCCATATTTTCTGAATCTTCGAATTTTTTGTCTTTGTAAATCCGTTCTTCAATAAATATTTTTTCGAGCGAAGAAAAATGCCAGGATTCCTCCAACTCATTTTTGCGAATTTCAAGCTCTAGTTTTAGCAATTGGAGTGTACTGTCCGCCGAGCGCTTCAGGATTTCCTTAACACCAATAAAAATTGGTTTGTCGTTTTCAATAATTACAGAGTTTGGTGAAAGTGATACTTCACAATCAGTAAAAGCAAACAGTGCATCAATAGTTTTATCTGACGAAACACCAGGTGCAAGGTGAATTAAGATCTCAACATTGGCAGCAGTATTATCGTCGATTTTTTTGATTTTGATTTTGCCTTTTTCGTTGGCTTTTATAATCGATTCGATTAATGATGAAGTAGTTTTCCCGAAAGGTACTTCTGTAACAACAAGTGTTTTATTGTCGCGCTTTTCAATTTTGGCACGCACTTTTACGGTTCCACCGCGCAACCCATCGTTGTATTTACTTACATCGGCCATCCCACCTGTTGAAAAATCAGGTACCAATTCAAAATCTTCATCTTTCAGGTAGGCAATTGAGGCGTCGCACAATTCAATAAAATTATGTGGAAAAAGTTTTGAGGCAAGTCCAACGGCAATCCCCTCAACACCCTGCGCAAGTAGCAACGGAAATTTTACTGGCAAAGTAACAGGTTCTCTTTTGCGCCCATCATACGAGAGTTTCCATTCGGTGGTTTTGGGATTGAAAAGAACCTCGAGAGCAAATTTTGATAAACGAGCCTCAATGTATCGAGGTGCCGCAGATCCGTCGCCAGTCAGAATATTTCCCCAGTTTCCCTGAGTGTCAATCAGCAACTCTTTTTGCCCCAACTGAACTGTGGCATCGCCTATTGACGCGTCGCCGTGTGGGTGGTACTGCATTGTTTGCCCGATAATGTTTGCCACTTTGTTGTAGCGGCCATCGTCCATTTCGCGCATGGCATGTAAAATGCGGCGTTGCACAGGTTTCAGCCCATCGTTAATGTACGGCACGGCACGTTCAAGAATCACATACGAAGCGTAATCGAGAAACCAGTTGCGGTACATTCCCGACAAGTAAACTATTTCGTCTTTTACTTCTTCCTCCTGCGGTTCTTCAGGGATCTCTTCGTTGTTTTTATATTCTTCTGACATTCGTTTTTATGCTGTCGTTTATTATTTTTTTGCGCCATGCTTTAGCTTGGCAATAAAAATTCAGTTTAATTTGAAGGCTTTAGCCATTAATTTCTACTTTCATACTTATTAATGGCTAAAGCCAATTATTTACTCACTTTTAACCACCGCGCTAAAGCACGGTGCAAAATAACTATGCCACCTCGTCCTTCTCTACATACAAATTCTCGATGATGAAATCCTGCCGTTCGGGTGTGTTTTTTCCCATGTAATACTCCAGCATTTGAGCTACTGATTCGTGCTTTTTCATCATTACCGGGTCGAGCCGTATATCTTCGCCGATAAAATTTTTAAATTCATCAGGCGATATTTCCCCGAGTCCTTTGAATCTTGTAATTTCTGGTTTTCCTTTTAGTTTGTTAATGGCAGCCTGTTTTTCTGTTTCCGAATAGCAATAAAATGTTTTTTGCTTGTCGCGAACTCTGAACAGCGGGGTTTGCAAAATATAAACATGTCCCTTTCTTACCAATTCAGGAAAAAACTGAAGGAAAAAAGTGATAAGCAACAAGCGGATATGCATCCCGTCAACGTCGGCATCGGTGGCGATAATTACTTTGTTGTAGCGCAAATCATCAATGCTTTCTTCAATATTCAAGGCAGCTTGCAAAAGATTAAATTCTTCGTTTTCGTAAACCACTTTTTTGGTAAGTCCGAAAGTGTTTAAAGGTTTTCCCCTCAAACTAAAAACGGCCTGTGTATTTACATCACGTGATTTTGTAATTGAACCGCTTGCCGAATCTCCTTCGGTAATAAACAAACTCGATTCTTCGTAACGTGCCTGTTTTATTTCATCAAAATGAACGCGGCAATCCCGCAATTTTTTGTTGTGTAGGTTCGATTTTTTAGCGCGGTCTTTTGCCAATTTTTTTATTCCAGTAATTGCTTTACGTTCCCGCTCCGATTCCTGGATGCGTCGCAACAAAACTGCCGAAGTATCCGGGTTTTTATGTAGAAAATTGTCAAGTTCTTTTTGCAGGAAATTGGCAACATGGGTTCTCACTGTCGGGCCATCGGGACCAATATCCTTCGAACCGAGTTTTGTTTTTGTCTGCGATTCGAAAACAGGTTCTTCAACTTTTATGCTGATTGCCGCCACAATAGATGCGCGGATATCAGAAGGATCGTAATCTTTTTTATAGAAATCGCGGATAGTTTTTACGAGTACTTCGCGAAAAGCCTGTAAATGTGTTCCACCCTGCGAAGTATGTTGCCCGTTTACAAACGAGTAATAATCTTCTCCATATTGATTTCCGTGAGTAATTGCGACTTCAATATCTTCACCGCGAAGATGGATAATCGGATAAATGGAATCGTGGTCCATGTTGTCCTCCAGCAAATCGCGCAAGCCATTTTTTGAATGGTATTTTTCGCCGTTAAACTCAATTACCAGCCCGGAATTCAGGAATGTGTAGTTTTTAATCATATTCACTACAAAATCGCTCATGTAGTGAAATTTCTTGAAAACCGTAATGTCGGGTTCGAAAACCACCTCTGTACCGTTTGGTTCGTCCACTCCCGTAAAATCTTCTTCTCCCGTTTTAATCCCTTTACTGAAATGAACTACTTTGGCAACCCCCTCACGCACAGCCTTTATAGTAAAATCGGACGAAAGTGCATTTACAGCTTTGATACCGACTCCATTTAATCCAACCGATTTCTTAAAAACTTTTGAATCGTATTTCGCGCCTGTATTCATTTTACTGACAACGTCATCGAGTTTTCCCAATGGTATCCCGCGGCCATAATCGCGCACAAGCACTTTTTCCTGATCGATTTCGACAGTTATTTTTTTGCCAAACCCCATCATGAATTCATCGATGGAGTTATCTAAAACCTCTTTTAACAAAACGTAAATACCATCATCAGAAGCAGTGCCATCTCCCAATTTCCCGATATACATTCCCGGGCGTTTGCGAATGTGTTCCTGCCAATCTAATGTTCTTATCGTTCCTTCGTCGTAATTCTGTGCAGTGATTTCTTCCATAAGCCGCAAATATAACGAAAACAAGCCGAAATTGGCAGGACGGGCAGAACCAATAACTAACAAAATACGGTTGAAAACGGGGGAGAAAATTGTTGTCGTTGTTGTCTGGGTTTCTTTGTTTTTATGGTTTTAAGAACAATCAATAACCACGAAAACCTGAAAAATTGGCAACAACGACTACTTACTCAAATTATCCCCATTTTTTTCATCAGGAAGGTGGCATTCATTGTATTTGTAACGCCGTCAGAAAGTTTGTAATCGAAAACAAGTTCATCGTTTTCAATTCTGATTTCAAAACATTTATTGAAA